>CBDIQW010000005.1:0-51321 GCA_965283955.1 Emticicia sp. | reverse complement strand
TTGCATCAAGTCGCTATCGTTACACAATTTTCGATACATTACCTGTCCTGCCTCAGGTGTAACCATCCATCCATCTCCTGCCACAACAACGCTCCCTAATATACCAATTTTACTTATTCCACCACTACTACGAGTTACGATTTCTAAGCCTGCTAAACCAGCCATTGAGCCTCCTGCCGTTATGCCAATCGCAAAACGACCACCCCAATCAACTGAGAAATTTGGAGCATATACAACACCGGATAATGATTTTGCACCTGTAGTTCCCGACACTGGAGCCATGTGTTTGTATAAACAACCTGCCAGAACATTGATAGAAAGCCCATTGCCATTGCCACCTGAGGATAATTCTCCATCTACAAACCAGTATCTTTTCTCCTTTCTACCAAATACGGCAACTGCTCTTGCACCTATATCTACGCCAACATTCAAATCCAAACCCATTTCTCCATAAAACCCTTTTCCATAGATTGGGTCATCGTTGAAGAACTCTACGGTACCTCCGAATTTACCAATTGATAAATCAGCTCTGACATCTAATTTTTGTAAGGCAAATTTTTTATTTTTCCAAAAATGACGATTATTTTCATTTATGAAGGCTCCTTGAATGACAAATCCGCCAGTGGCCGAAATTCCGATGTCATCTAAGTTTACTTTTACGCCAAAATTTATATCTGCAACATTGTTTTGAATGAATACTTTCGGTGCAATTATACTTATGGGAAAACCACCTAACTGAAGTTCTTTATCAGACCCTCCACCAAAAAAGCCAACAGACAGGTAAGGTGATTTTGTTGAAAGAAATAGGTTTTGAAAAGTAAATTCATCCAAACGAACCCCATCCTTCAATGAGGTTATATTCATTTTTCCATGCAACAATGCGGTCGCAGAAAATTGCTCATTTTCAAGAATTAAGCTGACAGTTGAAGCAGGTTCTAAATGTACTTGTGCAGCTTTAAAAACTTCAAAATCCAAATCATCAGTAGCGTTTACACTGAAATTGTAGTAATCGCGAGTAGGGTCTATGGTAGCTTTATATCCCAATAGTTTTCTTCAGATGAGATAGAAACCCTCATTTTTCCCATCAAACTTCCCGCTTTAACCTTACTCTTAACTAAAAGAATACTTGCTCCATCTATGGAATAATCCCAACCACTTAAATCTCCGTCTTTAATAGACATGATATTTTCTCCAAAAACCTCACCTGAAACTCCTATCTTATCAATTAAAAGATTCTTTACTCCTACACTCAATCTTCTTTGCGTTGTTCGGTTTTTAAAGTGTTTCGGAAATCGTACAGTAACGTTTCCAATGTAAACACCCCTCCATAATTCACCTGATTCTGAAGTTGTATAACTGTTAGGAAAAATACAGTTAGTAGAATTTGCGTGGTCACTAATATCAATTATGGCGTGGCTAACATTGAATCCATATCCTTTCATCGATGGTATTTGGAATGGTTGAATTGATATATCTATCAACATATTATTCCAATCTTGGATATTTTCCAATACAAACTTTGAAGTTACATTACCACTTTCTGGCTCTCCACTAATCACATTATCTGGAACAATCAAAGATCTATTAAAAATAACATTTCCTTCTAATGAAAAACTTTCGTAGCCATTACATCCAAATTTTATTGAGCCGCCCGTGAGTTCCAAAGAAACTTTTTCTAAATTGAAGAGTTCAAACTTGCTTTTACTATCAACAAGTAATCTCAAAGTTCCTTCTTTGATACCTCCCTGGCCTGTAAAACCAATTTGTTCTCCCGCAAAACAAATATTATTGCCTTCAGGAGTCGTAATCATAGCAACCATTGTTAGTGTATTGCCAGTGGGTGTGAATATCAATTTATCTAAGGCTATTGAATAAGTAGTACCTGCTATCTCTTTTTCAATAACAATGGGTAAGCTACTTAAATATTGAAGACTTAGTATATCATGAACCTTTTTTCCTAAACTTTTGGCCTCTCCAATAACTGATTTTACTTGTTCTGGTGTAATATTTCCAAACTGTTGTTTACTGTTTTTTTCAGTAACGAAATAATGTTTACCATCATTTTGTGGTAGCACTTTGTCTTTATTTGCAAGCACAACAGGTTTTAGTCCTAATAACTGACTTTCCGTTTCGCTATAAATGGTAAGTTCATTATTAGCTGAAACAGTAGATATTCCAAAATAATATTACTAATGATGTAATGATATATTTTTTCATTTCCTTATTTTAATTTTTGGTCTTAGGAAGTTTTAATAGATACACGTATCCCAAATTCAATGTAAGCTCGGTGGGTGCTTTTATTCTATTTGTAGTTGTAAAAAAAATGGCAGAGAAACTTAACCGATGTGTTTTATAAATCGTAGATTGTATGCCCAATTTGCTTAAAAATATACTCTGTGATATTTTTAGAAGATTCTCAATTTGTTGATTTACTGAGTAAGTATATGATAACAATCCATTCCAATCCATCTTCTGGTTGAATAGTTTTCCATTAAAAGATGTTACTGGACCAAACATGCTTTCTATTGAACGATTGGTTTGATTCTTTACATAATTAATACCTATACTGACACTGTGTTTTTTGCTCTCGTTGAAAAATCCGTAGCTAATATTGGCGTTGTTTAAAATACTTTTCGTTGAATACCCACCCTGCATATCATTGCCCGATTGGTAAATGTGATTCATTGAAATTGTTTTCTTTACAGGAGCAGAACTGGGTAACTGATACATAACCACTCCAGAAATATTATTATTTATTTGTCGATAATTAAGTGTATCTAATTCTTGATAAGGATTTATGGTCGTTAAGTATCGAAAGTTATTTTGAAAATTACTATAATTTGAAAATGTTGAATAATTAATGCCTATATTGAATTTTTCGCTTGGAGTAAAATTCCCGTCTATTGTCCAAACCCAACGATTAGACGTCTGTGGTTTACTATGTTCTAAATTATCTTTTTGGTAGCCTACATCAGTAATTAAAACTAATTTATTGTTAATTAGATAATTGGCTGACTTAATGGCATAGGTTTCTAAATCAGCATTGAAAAAATATCCACCAAAAGTGCTATACAATGGGTCAACTCTGCTATATTCAAAACCAAACTCTGATTGTTTATCTTTATATTTTACTAAAGATTTAATTGCACGTTTGTTTTGATTTGTTTTTCAGAGCAAGTAGTTGTGCCATTTTTTCAGAAAGAGTAACTCTTTTATTAAATCTTTTTGTTTGAGTTATTTCAGACTCTACAAAAAAGTTATTCAAAAATACTTTTTGTCCCTTCACCGATAACGCTATATTCGATTCTGGAAATAGATTGTAGTTATCCAATCTATAAGGCAAAGACCTCTCCTTATCTTTCGCTTCAAAATAAATTAACTCAATGAAATCTTGTTTTTGTTTATACCCGATTTTTCCAGCCCAACCAATTCGTGTAAAGGCTGGCTTATTCTGAATCGTTTTATTAGTTGAATCCACTCGTACCGCACTTAAGAGTTTTCCATACATAAAACTCCCATAAAATGGTAATTTACTTGAACGGTATTCATACCCTAATCCATTAAATCTATGTCCTGAAAGTGTATATGATGAAAAATTCATGGAAGAGGTGCCAAGATAAAAGGTATGACTTTTATATTTAGGTTTCAGTTGGAGACGATTAAACGATTGCATTCGAGGAAACCCTGAAGAGAAAGGTGTAATTAGGGTAGATTTTTGATTTGTAAAGCTAAATGAAACAGGAATGTTCATTTTATCTAAAATGCTTATACTCACACTTCCTAAATAAATATAGGCGTAAGGAGTACGTCTGTTATCACCCCAAGTATTGTAATAGGTATGATTGGACGTGATGCTCCCATTGACTTTAATACCTCCCTTAAAAAGGTTTTTCACCCGAAAGTTTTTTAACTTTTCCAAGTCTTGGGCGTGGCTTTTTTGTAGGCCAATGACCACGAAAACTAAGATATTGAACAGTATGAGTATCTTTTTCATATTTTACTCCACTTTAGGGATGGTCAGCCATTGCCGCTTGTGGCTAATCAACAATGGCAATCCTTGTTTGGTTGACGGAATCTTCACTTCTGACAATGAGCAGGTAATTATCTGACTTCACTTTCACATCCATGTCCAAGATGTGCTGTTGTTTGGCCTCGCTCAACGTTGTTTTATAAACCGTTTGTCCCGAAGAAGCCCGCACCAAACTCAATTCAATGGGTTTGGCTTTGATTAAATTGACTGTAACAGTGAATTTGCCATAATTGGGATTCGGCGAAACTAAAACTTTACTGATGAGATTGGTTTGTTGATAACCTAAGCTATCATTGGTTAATCCAACATCTTCGGGTTTGAAGACCTTAATATCATGCTTGACAAGAGTGATACAGTCACCCAGAAAGGCTTGCATCTGCACCACATAGTCCCCTTCATTGACAAAAGCAAACTTGATGCGTTTGATGTTTTCCTCCATCTTGTCGGCTTCGGCGGGTAAGGTCCAAATTACCTTATCAGGAATCGGTTTAGTAATGTCCAATGCCACCACTCCATCGCCGACAAATACTTGCACGGGCAATAAGAAATCAGCCTTTAAAGCCTTGTCATTATTTACGAGTTCATAGGCGGCCTTTACTTCACAACCTGAAGCATTTTTGACCGAAACACTGTACATACCCGCCACCGAAGTCGTCAAGGTTTGTTGGTTTTTGCTGAGTTGAATGCTTTCTTTAAATACCACATCCGCCAAAGGAATCGCCGAACCATTCAGATACCACAGAACCGTCTGATTCGGATTATTGGCGTTGAGTATCAACTGTTGCCCTTTACATACTTCTTTGGGTAGTAAACTCGTAAAATCAATGGCATTGAGCTTGTCAGGCACGGGCACTTTAATCGAAGTTTGGAGCTGACAACCATTGGCATCTTGCAGAGCAATCGCATACGTACCCGAAATCAGTTTATCAAAAACTATCGCATCCGTCAGTGGTGTGATAGTTTGCTCGAATTGGGCCATGTAAGGTGGGGCTCCGCCTTTCATCGAAAGTGTAATGGCTCCATTGGCATCGCCCACGCAAGCAGGGGTGACCACTTTCTCTTCCGTTGCCCGCAAGGCACTTGGCCACTTCAGAACCACACTTTTGATGTTGTCTTCGCATTGCTTGGCATCCAAAACCTTGAACGTATATTCCGCTTGACTGAGTCCCTCAAAAAGTCCCGTTTGGTTCTTAGATACATTGTCCCGAATGAAAGTATAGCCTCCATTACCTCCCACGGCCTTGACTTCGATGATACCATTGGCTTCCCCCGCACACAAAGGATTGGCTTGCTTGACCAGACTCATCAGCAGCTTGTCGGGTTCTTTCAATGTAATCTCCGTCTTCTTGAAACATTGGTTCGCATCTTTGACATAGATTTGGTAGGTGCCAACCTTTAGGTTCTGAAAGAGCGGTTTATCTTCGTAGATTTTATCATCCAGCGAATAAATAAAATTAGGCGTTCCCCCCATTGTATTAATCAAAATGGAACCATTGGCTTCCCCAAAACAACGAATCAAATCTTGATTGATGGGAAATAGCTTCAACTCATCGGGTTGTTTCACTTCCACATGTTGGGTATAAATACAAGCGTTCTTATCCCGAACCGTCATCAGATAATTCCCCGCAAAAAGTTGATTAAACTCAGTGCCCGTTTGGAAAGTCTGCTGATTCAGGGCATATTCATAAGGTGTGGTTCCCCCCGAGGCAAAGGTGTTGATTTTACCCGTTTGGTCGCCATAACAATCATTGGTCTTGACCGTAAAACTGGCCTTGAGCAATTCGGGTTCTGACAAACTTGTACTGAGCAAAAACGTACAATTATTGACATCTTTTCCCGTGACATTGTAGGTCCCAGCCCTGAGATTCGTAAAAATGGGGGATGATTGAAACGTAGTATTATCCAGCGAATAACGGTAAGGTTGGGTCTTAGCCATTGATGCCTACTTCCAGTTTCCCCGTTTGGTTTTCAAACAAGTCAAATCACTTTTGGACACCAAATTCAGTGATAAAGGTGCGGGTTGGTCAATGGCTTGCGTGGTGGTTTTGACACAGCCTTTGCTGTCTTTGACATAGACCGTAAAGTTTCCCGCATTAAAAGCCGTCAAGAGTGTGGCGTTCTGATAGGTAATATTATTCTTAGAATATTGATATGGACTCGTGCCACCCGTAGCGGTCAAGGTGATAGTGCCATCGCTGCTGCCGTTGCAAAGGGCATTGCTAAAAGCCGCCACCGAAGGAACCAGTAAAGTGGGTTGCGTGATGGTGATTACAGTCGAAGTTTTGGTACAACCATTGGCATCTTTCACCCAAAACTGATAGGTATTGGCTGTTAAACCACCAAAAACATTAGTACTGACAAAGTTGGTACCATCTATTGAGAACGTATAGGGAAGCGTTCCACCCGAACCAATAACTTGACCTTTGCCGTCATTTCCTGCAAAACACGACACCTCTTGCAGGACACTCGAAGCAGTCGTTACCAAGGTGGGTTGGGTCAGGGTTGGGTTTTGAGCAAAAGTACAGCCATTGTTGTCTTTGACCATCACGGTATAATTCCCCGCCGAAAGGTTTATAAAATCATTGCCCGATTGGTAGTTGGTGCCATCTAAAGAATATTGATACGGACTTACGCCACCCGTTCCTACAATACTGATTTTTCCCGTTTGGTCGCCATTACAAAGATTGCTTTGCAGCGTAATATTGGACTGCAAAAGACTGGGTTGGCTCAAAGTTACTCGGATGCTGTCCAAACAGCCTATGCGGGTTTGGGCGGATATTTTGTAGGTTCCCGCACTCAAACCACCAAAATTGCCATTCGACGAAAAGCCGCCATTATTGATGGCGTAGTTGAAGGGTCCCATGTTATTATCACCGAAGGCGTTAATAAAACCATTATTGCCCCCAAAACAAGAAATATTCCCCAGTGCCGATACTTTCAAATCCGCTCGGTTTTGCTCTTTGATTTCAACGCTGACCACACTTTTACAGGACAAGGGACTATCCTGAATCGTAATGGCGTACGTATTGGGTGATAAATTATTGAAGGTGCGATTGCCCGAAAAATTACTGCCATCCATGGCCAAAATATAGCCACCATTGCCACCCATAATGTTGTCGATGCTCAGATTGGCCGTTGGGATTTGGCAGCTGATGGGGTTAATGGTATAAGTAGCTTTAATGCTATTGGGCAGCTCTAAATTCACGGCTTCAGTATAAGCACACAAATTATCGGTGACGGTAATATAATAACTACCATTTTGCAAATTACTAAAACTATTGTTCCCAGTAGCCGTTGTTTGGCTACTGATGCGATAAACGTAGTTTCCCTGTCCGCCTCGTGTATTATTGACCACAATGCTCCCATTGCCCGTCACGCAATCCGTTGGTAGGGTTTTGGCAATGTCAAATCGAATGGGACTACTCTTGGCAATAATCGTCACAGGAAAATCTTTTGAGCAAGAATTTTGGTCTCTGTAATTGACCACATAATTCCCAATTTTGAGGTTGTCAAAATACCCACTGCCATTGGCAGCAGTAGCCAACCCATTGCCATTGAAATCCGTTCCCGATAAACTGTAAGTAAAAGTACCCGTACCACCCGAAGCTCCCACTTTGAAGAACCCAGTGGCATAACTGGCACAATCGACATCTTGTTTTTGAAGCAAAGAAATAGTCGTATTGCTTGGTTCAGTAAGTGTTACGCCAATATTCGTTGAGCAATTATTAGCATCCTTGCCATAAATGATATAATTTCCTGCCGATAAAGTAGTAAATGTTCCCGAAGATTGGAACGTTGAATTGTCTTTTGAAAATTGGTAAGGGCTCGTACCACCCGACAAAACCGCTTGAATGCTTCCCGTATTATTTTGATAACAAGTTAGATTGGCTTGGGAAGCAATGCTCACTTGTAAGGCTTGGGCGGGTTGTAAAATATCGACTGAAATAGGTTTGATACAACCCGCATTGTCTTTGACAGTCAATACCGAAGTACCTGCTGAAAAACCACTGAATGCCCCAGATGTCTGAAAACTTGTACCATCCTTAGAAAAAGTGTAGGGCGAAATACCACCCGTGGCTGAAATGGTAGCCGTGCCGTTATTGCCACCAAAGCATGAAACGGCTGTTTTACCGCTCAAACTCGGCACAATATCGGTCGGTTGAGTCAATGTCAAGCTACCTGTGGTTTTTATACAACCATTGGCATCTTTTACCCAAAAACTGTACGTACCAATCACAAAAGAGAAATTAGCTCCACTTTGGTAGGTCGTTCCATTGACGAATACGTATAGGGCTTGTACCCCCACCTGCCAAGACATTGATTGTGCCATCATTCCCACCAAAACACGTGACGTGTTTGGTGATACTCGGCGTAGCCGTCAGCACTGTTGGTTGATTGACTGTGACGGTTTGGCTATTCAAACAGCCCCGACTATCCTTGGTTTGAATGGTATAGCTACCCGCTGACAAAGTTCCGAATGTTCCCGAACTAACAAAATTGATTCCGTCTTTCGGAATATTGGTAGCTTGGCGTTCCACCACTACCAATGGCAGTGATGATTCCTGTTTGGTCAGCATTACATAAATTATTACTTATCACTATGTTTGCCGAGACAAGACTGGGCTCGCTAACGGTAGTGTTTATACTTACTTCACAGCCATTGGCATCTTTGGTATAAATGGTATAGGTGTTAGCAGCTAAGCTACTAAATGTTCCTGAAGCCTGAAGAGCATCCGTTCCTTTCCTAAATTGATAAGGACTAATGCCTCCTGTAGCACTGACAACGACTTGTCCCGAATTATCCCCATTGCAAGTTAGGTTGGTAATAACGGGGTTACTGATGACAATGGTAGTGGGTTGTAAAATACTGGAAGTGGTGGTTTGGGTACAACCTTTGGCATCTTTGAGAGTAAAAGTATAGGCACCGGCCGTCAGGGCAGTAAAACTGGAATCTGCCTGAAAAGTCGTACCATCTTTTGAGAACTGATAGGCTTTGGTTCCACCATTGGCTTTGAGCTTCACTACTCCCGTATTGGCACCATTGCACAGCACATCTACTTTGGTTTCAATGCCGACGCTTAGAACAGTCGGTTGGGTGACACTTAGAATCGCACTTTCTTTGATACAGCCCTTGCTATCTTTGACCCAAAACTTGTAATTATTCACACCCAGATTGGTAAACACATTGGAACTAACGTAAGTGGTTCCATCTTTAGAAAATTGGTAGGCTGGCGTTCCTCCTGAAGTATTGAGGGTAATCTTACCATCGGAACCACCGAAGCAACTGATAGACTGAATGTCGGGATTAATGCTCAACTCACTCGGTTGGGTGATGACCTGCGAAGCTACATTGACCGTACACAAATTATCTTTGACCTTCACGGTATAAGTACTGGCACTCAGTCCTGTGAAGACGTTTCCTGCAACGAAGTTGGTTCCATCAATCGAATACTGTACTGCCCCCGATGGCGAACCTGCTGAAGTAATGGTAATTGAACCTGTATTTCCTCCGAAACAGCTGACATCTTGGCTGCTTACAGTAGCACTCAGTGTACTATTGATACCGATGCTCTCACTGAAGTTTTTGGTACAACCCGCCGCATCTTTGAGCCAAAAGGTGTAAGTACCCGCCCCCAGATTGGAGAATGTATTGGAGCTTTGATAATTGGCATTATTGATACCGTATTGTAAGGTACCAATCCCCCCCGAACCGTTGAGTGTAATCGAACCATTGTTTTCGCCCACACAATTCGCATTATTTTTAGTAGTCAATGAGAAGTTTAAGACCGCATTTTCTGATACATTGACGTTTTTGGTGGTTTCACAACCCGAGGCATCTCTGACTTTGATGCTGTAATTGCCCGCACTGAGTCCACTAAAGACATTGCCACTCTGAAATGCCCCGCCATTTTTGGCGTACTGAAAGCCTGATTTCCCGCCATTGACGTTGACGGTGATACTGCCCGTACTGCCCCCATTACAAGCGACATTGACCACACTCTCGCTGATGCTCATATCATCGGCCACACTGAACTGTTGACGGGTATTGAGTACCCCATCGACAATCACGCCCACCCATTGGCTGCCCGAGTTGCTGGGTTGCCAAGTTACTCCCGTACCGTAAGGCAATACGCCCCCATTGGAAATACTACCACTCGAAGAAGTATAAACCACCGAACGAGCGACGGTCTTTTTGAGTACATTATCAATATAGAATTTGAAATTGGCTCCGTCGTAAGTGATTTTAAAAGTTGACGCACTGAAATTACCCGATTCGGTGCTTTCAATGGTGCCATTATAGGTGTATTCTTTGACGTTGACGGTATTGTTATCTCGCATCCGAAAGCCAATAGCTCCCATTGTTACTTCCTGCACATCGAAAGGTAAAACTCCATTGTGCTGGTATTCTAAACTAAAAGGACTACGACCCGAGAAGTTGGCATAACTGGAAAAAGCCACGCCACCATTATAGGTAATCGAACCATTGCCGTTGACAGCATAACTGATGGGGTTGTTTTTGAGCCTTGCCAATCAGCTCCGACGAGCCCACTTTTTAAGGGGCTACCATTGATGAGAAACTTTCCGGAAGTATAAGAAGTACCAAAACTACTGGTTCCTACATTGATGTAATATTTATGCAGACCGTGGGCATTGATAGTGATGGGTTCACACTTGCCCACGTAGACAGGACTGGATAATCGACCATAAGGAGCTGATTCATCCGTCGAACCAATGCCATTGCCCGAATAGCTATTGCCGTTGGGCACTTCTACATACACATAATCGTCTTCGACTGTACGGGTAGCCGCCACACTCCCACAGGCACATCCCTGATTTCAAAGGTATCTCCTGGTTTGAGTTTACCAAAATCAAAATTGATTTTACAAATACCGAACGCACAAAAATCTTCGGTATAATCAACGCCTCGAACCCATTTGACATTATTGACCCAAAACTGGATGCCATCGGATTGGTAACAGACTTGATTAAAAGCAGTCGTTCCCGTAGCCGTATATTTGATGGTCGGTAGGTAAAGTTTATTTTGGGCGGATGCACCAAGGGTGCTTGCACCGTAGACCCCTACGAGCAGTAAGAGCCAAAGAAGTGGTCGTGAAAACATAAACTTGTGTAAATTTATCTTACTCTTTTACAGTAATTTGTAAGTCAGTCTGGAATGAATAATTAATAGCTCCTCTGGGTTCGGAGAGCGAAAAGTGAATCGCATACATACCCGCTTGTATAGCATCAGGTAGCTCAATACTCAATGTCTTTTGGGTGGTATCATAGATACCATTTTGAATGTATGTTTTGGCTACTCCAACTAAATTCACCTGATAGAACCTTACCCCTATTTTTTCAAAATTGATGGTACTAAAAGTGAGCTTCTCTGATTTTTTATAAAAAGTTTGGGGTTGAACAATGTTCATCACAAAAGGGAAGCTGGGGTCATAAATGTTGATAGACTTTGCCAGCGTTCCACTGAGTTTTTTCTCCGAAGCATTATGAATTTTGACTGCATATTCGCCAATGGTCACATAATTGGGGATAATAAAACCCAATTGCTTACCAGTGACTTTGCTCATGGGCAATTGATAAGTAGTATTTTGGTGCTGTAACTGACACAAAAAGCGGTATTGACTCGCATCCAAGTACTTCCCCTCTATCCAAAGGGTGTCTCTTTTAAGTAGATTAATTTTGGGAATATCAGTTAATTGGGGGCTGGGATAAGCTACCCAAACATTGGCATCCGAAACCACTGATTGGTTTTTGACTTTGACTTTGATGCGATACAAGCCTGGGCTTTGCTCAATGGCAGTCGTTAATTTGATTTGGGTCGAATCAATCAACTGGTGTCTGAGCAGACTTTCTTTGTTTTGATTATCTACCAAAAAAGCTTGGATGTCCAGAGCGAATTTACCGAAGTTTTTACCCAAAATGCTCAGGTCTTTACCCGCTTCAACGGTATCGGATTTTAATTGGGTGATAGCGGGCTGAGGTTGATTCGCCACAATCACCTTAACGGTATAGATTTTTCGATTTCCTCCTTTGGATAAGGTATAATAAACGGCTTGACTAAAGTTCTGAGTCAGACCCGATGCTGGGACAATACTCACACCCGCTTCCAAGCCAATTAGGGGCACCAAGGCACTGATGGAGGTTTGATAAGGGACTTCCACGGTGATGGTTTGCGTACTGGGGTCAATCGTTGTACTTAGAGCTTTGACTCCTTCAAAAGCGAAGCTGACAATACTGGGTGGGGTACTGGGTTCGGTGGTTTTGGTGCAGGAGAAAAGTAATAAAAAACAGCAAAGTTGGGATAGAAATTTCCTCATAAGTTATACTGACAAAAGTTGTACTGCCAGCAAAAATGAGAAAAAAAACTTTATTCCAAGCGAAAACAAGGAATTTTTTCTCATTTTTTTGTTTAAATCTCCAAAATATACCGCTTACTCATTTAAATGATACCGTTCAGTAATAAAGCCACCTTGCTCAATACCCCACCATGTTCTTGCCATCATTTTGCATATCGCATCTGGGATAGTTCAATATCATCAGGAAAGTACCCGATTCTTTAGAGTCGTAGATGTAACGAGACTGTCGCATTTGTTTCTATTGTTTATCTTGGTAGGAAAAATAGGGCTCAGTAAAATTCATTAAATCAGCAGAAATCATGAAGGGGTGTTTGAGGGCAAGGCGGGTTGGCTAATTTTAACAACCAGCCACCGTATTTCTGGATTAGCTCACTGGTCTCAAAGCTGTTATCTTTCCCATCGCTCTTTTTCAGAATAAGGTCGTGCATACCCAAGTGGTTAATGTCTCTCATGATGCCCCTGTTTTTTCGTCCAAAAAGCTTAGACCTCTGTTAATATACATCTTTACCTCCTCTTGTGCTAAACTATTTTTTTAATCCTCCGATGTCTTTACATAAGGTATGCGTGCATCAATTTTTGCTTGTATTGGCCAGTTTGCTTCTTGAAAAGTTTTTCTTCGTTCTTCTACTGGTAATGAGGCTTTCATATTTGGGACAATAGTTAATCCTATATACCAATTTTATCTTTCGGCAAAAATTCCTCGTTCTTAGTTTACTGAAAGAATCTTCGGCTGTCGTAACACTTTTGACATTGATACTATCTCCTACAATATGAATATGTGGATGACTTGTATCAATATGCTTGAAAACCACGAGTTGATTTTCTTCAAAACCAAAATTTTGACTCAATGTCATAGCCAGTTATTCTAATTGCTACCGATTGGGGTCTTCGTGTTCAGGAAATGACAAGATTTGATGCCAGATACAGTCTTGTTAGGTGGCACAATCTTTGAATTGTTGGGCTACTATTCCTATTAAAATATCCATCCGTTAAAGTATCCAACGCCGTATTTTGGGCATAAATAAGCGTCCCACGAACATCATTCCGTGTCAAACGCTCCATGTCTTTATTAGATAACTCTCCCATTTCATAATAGCAATAGTTGAAGATTCCACTGGCTCTTGAGCTTTTCCGTACTTTCCCAATTATTGGCTGAGCAAGTTTTGTTTGAGTTGTTGGATTGCTTGATGCACATCAAAATCTTCTTGCCAAATTATTTGAAATGTAGGTGGATTATGGGTATCAAACTGTTTCCCAAAACAGGTAATCAGTTCATTCGTTACTTGGTTGATTTGAGAAATCTCATCCACTATTTCAGTTTTATTATAGCATGGTATCCAATTGCCAATATAAGAACCTCAGTTTTTCTTCGATTACTTTCAAATTTTGTTTGCAGCTGGTTAAGTCAAACTATGCAAAAATCCATAAATTACCAATTGAGTCATCTATTAAAGATTATCTATCATTTTGAATTCAATGTTTTTCCAATTGATTTTTACTGATATAGTGTTGTATCTGTCCTTTCAGATAGGCTCTTTAGAAAGAGAGCATCTGCAGTACGGTCTTCTTTATTTCATCTTTATATTATAAAGATATTAAAACGACATAATACTGGCATAATTCCAATTTTTACTTTTCTCGAAATCTCTTATACTCATTTATTAAAACTATTAGTTTATCACAATCTGCAATACTATTCATTGATTTTGCAAGGTTTACTATTTTTTCTTTCTTTCTATCAATACTCACTTCTTTCTTTTTATCAATATTTTTTTCCTTTTCTGCCTTGTTCAATAGTTCTAATACGCTCTCCCTTACTTTTTCGATATCTTTGCTTTTCCCTATTTCAATTATGTCTGCTTTGTTAAGATTTGATTTACCTTGTAATACTTGATTTCTTACCTCGATCGGTAATAAATCAAGCCCTTTCGCAAAATCAGCAACGCGCTCTGATTGTCTTCTCTCCTACCATTAAACTGCTCAGCTAGTTGTACTGAAAGTCAGCCTCAAATTCACCGTCTGGTCATTTTTTGACCACTCGGCGAGTTGACCAGTGCTTTTTATGACATCATCACCATTTTTTTTAATAGTATTTTCACCCAAATTCACCGTCTGGTCATTTTGACCACTCGGTGAGTTATCAGATAAAAACTTGCCACTTTTATCTCGCTGAACATCATTTTTCTTTAAAGCGTTATATTTCAATCCACGCAAATATGACATTTGTTCTAATGAGAGATTTCTACGACCTAACTGGTGGTCAATCATAAAATCGTGTATTTGGTCAAAGTTTTCAAACTCAACTACACTTATCTTAAAATCAACACCAAATTTTTGGCAAATTTCGTAACGGTTGTGTCCATCTATCAATACATAAACTATTTCTTCGGGTTGCTCTGCATTGATATCTATTATCTTTCTATTAGTTTCCCAAATAGTCAGTGGGTCTTTACAACCAAACTCCAAAATATTTTGTTCTAGCTGTTGTTTTTCTTCTGCCGAAAGTGGCGGAATAAATTTCTTAATATTCTCAAGTATCGTAATTTCTTTTTTTACTTTTTCTGTTTGTGAATATATGGGTTGGGGTGTTGATGCTTTAGTATTCATCATTGCCGACATGAAGTTCTTTGCCATTGCAATTTATGTTTTTAAATAGTAAAAAACTCCTTAGCCAATTCTGTGTATTGTTGAGCCACAGGTGATTTGGGTGAATATGCAAAAATATCTTTCTGTGCCACTTGAGACTGCTGAATAATTGTAGCTCTTTCGATGAGTACACTAAATATTGGAATATGCTTATATTCGCTTTTTACAAAATCCATCATTTGCTTATGCACTAATGTACTCTCTGTTACCATCGTAAACAAAATACCCTTAACAATCAATACAGGGTTTGATTCTTCCCTTACTTCATAAATTCTATTGAAAAGGCTATCTACCCCATACAATGCCGATGCTTCTGGCTGTAATGGAATAATGCACAAGTCGGAAGCTACAAGAGCATTGGTTGTAAAAATATTTAGGGCGGGCGGACAATCAATGATAATAAAATCGAACTGGTCGTTCACTTTTTGAAGTCTATTTTTGAGTCTTTTTTCGTTTCCTATCGAGTTGATTAGTTCAAGCTCACGGTAAGCCATTTTAATGTTCGATGGTCGCAAATATAAATTATGCTCCAGTTCTTGTATTGGCAAATCTTCTTTTCCGAGGATAGCATCAATTACTTGATTTTCTGGATTATGTACGCCACAACACTGTGAAGTATTTCCTTGCGAATCGAAATCGACTAATAAGACCTTAAAACCCGATAAAGCAAGTGCCTTCCCTAAATTGATTGTAGTTGTAGTTTTGCCGACTCCCCCCTTATGATTAACGATTGACATTATCTTGGCCTTTGTAAACAAAGCATCGGCATAGCCATATTCACGCAAAACTGGCTCTACTAATTGGCAATGTTTTTCGTTGAGTTTTAGCGTTCCATTCACAGCTTTATGAAGGGTTCGAGAAGGCAAACCTGCCTCTTTCTCAATTTGTGAAAGATTTAGTGCAGGTTTATGTTTGAGGAATTTAAGAGCTTTTTCGGGATTTATCATTGTTTAAATATTTTTTACAAAAATGCAAAAATTTATCTTAAACAAAAAAAAAAGCACAAATTTTATCTTTTATTTTTTCTTTGTTTTTACATTAAAACCCAAGCTCTTCGCTATATATGCCGTAGGATTATCTACATCTTTTCGTAAACCATTAAAAATTTCACTATCAATTTTTAGAAACACTGACCACTTTTCAGGGTTAGACATTATATCTATCTGTTGTTGTCGAGAAAATGAATAGTTATTCAACAATCGCATGATGTAGTCTTTTTGTTCCATTGGAGTCGCTTGTTTGAATGTTTCTGACTCATTACTAATGGCATCCAGTGCCAATTCAAGTTCGGATTTTACCTCAAACAAAAGCTCAACAATTCGTTTACCCTCTTTTTTTGATGCCTGATAGGTAAAAACAATACCTGCTTTTTCCTTCAATTCTTTTTGAGAAGTATCTAATGCCCAACGTCTGATTTCGTTGAATGTATAACTCTCAGGGCAATTAAACATAAACTTTAGTTTATCGACGGAATAATTAAATTTACGTTGCTTCCGACCCACGTGCAACATGATGATTTCGTACATACGCTGTGCGTAAATAGAACCCAAAGAAAGCATAATATCAATACTATATTTGGTGAAGTGTTTGCCCAGCTCTATGAAAAATGGCACAACAGAACTATTCATGACGACCTCCAAGAAATCTTTTCCGTTAATCTTTCGGAGTAGTACTTCGGTAAATGGCACAATTAAATGATAATACGTATCATCAGAAGACGACGAAACTTTATCCACTAATGTAATTCTTTTTGTTATGATTGATTCTGCCGCTTTCTTTACCTTCACATGGTTGGTGTCGGTTAGTTCGGTAAATGGAATTACAAAATGGATATTATGTCCATTCCATGTTTTGGCTACATTACCGAGTTGATTGATTACGTTTACAACAATCTTTTTCTCAATTTCGCTAAATTCCTGACGACTCTCAGTAATCGGATTGGGCTGATAATTATCAGGGCGTTTACTAAAAGCTATTATTGGGGCTTTTATAATTTCCATATTTTTGCAGTAATGCTAATTTTTATCAATTTATTCTATTCCAAATCTCCGTTTTGTGTATGCTCAATTTATTCTAAACCTCCGTTTTACTCATTCCAAATCTCCGTTTTCACTCGCTTTTTACTTAATGAATCATTAAAACATAGCAGTGTAGCCCGCTTGTTTTGGCACTTTTAACTTTACATCTTAAGGCTTATTCTAAACCTCTGTTTTCTCAGCTCATACAGCTCATACAACTCATAAAATCTTGTCTAAAACATAAAACCTTAATATTAAATGCAATATATCCACATAAACGGAGAAATGCAATCAACACCTCCGTTTATATCTACTAAACTTTATTCCAAACCTCCGTTTTATTTATTCCAAACCTCCGTTTTAAAGAGTCTCCATTTATTCTAAACCTCCGTTTTACCTATTCTAAACCTCCGTTTTCCCATTGTAACTACCTTACTATCAATTAATTATAGAGGCTCTAAATCAATCAAATATAATATGATAAATTACTCAAATTATTGATATATTTTCTTTTAGGACAAAAAAGGTATTTATTTTTAGAGTTATCCACAGGACTCGAGAAAAAAATCAAAAAAAGAAAAACAAAAAAGGGTAGGAGGGGGGCGGCGGGCTGGCACTTAAATGTAACCCTTTTTGTCCTCAGAAGATTCGTTATTTATTTTGTTAAACCAAGAATCATCCAAATGACGTTAAATAAAAGGTAATCCTTTAAATGTGATGCTGGCTTATCTTAATAAAAAAACAAAGATAACTTGTACGCATTGCGGTAGCGAAAATATTAAAAAGTGGACAAACTCATTATGGTAAGCAAAATTACTATTGTCATAGCTGTGGCAGCCAATTTGTTGAATCAGATCAATCATGGTTTATGAGCTAATCTGAAAAAGGACTTATACACAAACTTTTATTGGAACGTATTTCTCTTTCAGGCATTTATAGAATATGCGATGTTAGTGAAAGTTAGTTATTAAATACCCTGTAAATTAAATTGGTACAATTTTTTCTATAAGCTTCTGAAAACCGAACATTATGCAGAAACAACATATCAAATTAGATTTACAAGACCGTTTAGAATTAGAAAGTCTTTTATCAAAAAGTTCATTGACAGTTAAGATTCACAAAAGGATTCAGGTTCTACTTCATCTTGATAGTGGAAAAAGTTACAGAACAGTCGGCAAAGAGGTCGGCATGACCTATATTTCTATGCGAGAAATATGTGATAAATATATCAACAAACAAGCTAATTGTGTTGCACTTAATTATTTGTCTGATAAGCCAAGAACAGGTCGTCCAATCGTTATATCAGGCGATGAACGAGCAAAAATCACAGCATTAGCTTGCAGTAAAGCACCAGAAGGTCATGCGAATTGGACACTCCGATTATTAGCTAATAAAGTTATTGAGTTAGGTATTTGTCAAGAATTATCACATACTTACGTAGGAGAAATTCTTAAAAAAACGAACTTCAGCCTCACCTCAAACGCACATGGTGCATTAGTGTAATGAATAGCACTTTTATTGCCAAAATGGAACAAGTGTTGTGGTTATACCAACAAATTTATGACCCAGAATACCCTGTTGTTTGTTTCGATGAACGTCCATGCTTTCTCATTGGAGATTCAGTTGAACCTATATCTATGCAAACTGGTAAAGTAAAAAACGAACACTATGCTTACGAAAAAAATGGGTCATGTGCTTTATTGGCAACCATTGAACCTCTCACTGGTAAGCGATTGGTACAAGTTCATTCACAAAGAACAAAAAAAGAATACACTATTTTTATGATAGAGCTTGCAAAAAATTACCCAAATGCAAAGAAAATTCGATTAGTTCAAGACAATCTCAATACACATAATACCAGCTCTTTTTATGAAAATTTGCCTGCTGCTGAAGCATTTGAATTAGCTCAAAAGTTTGAATTTTATTACACACCGAAAGTCTGCCGACGGCTTAATATGATTGAGATAGAGTTTTCAGCCTTATCAAAACAATGCCTTAATCGTAGAATACCAACGAAAGAATTACTCGAAAAAGAAATCTTAACAATTGTCAAATCGAACCGCCGAAGCGGAACGAAATGATAAACAAATTAAAATTGATTGGCAGTTCTCTATTCAAAAAGCAAGTACTAAACTCAATCGACATTACAACAAGGTAAATGACTCAAATTAAAAAATTATACTAACTTAGTTTACAATGTAGTAAAGGTTTTGCTATCATTCCTAAAAGATGGATTGTTGAGAGAACGTTTGGGTGGTTATCGTTCAATCGTAGATTATACAAAGACTTTGAACAGTTAACTCAAAATTCCGAAAGAACAATTTACATTGCGATGATAAATATTATGCTAAATCGACTTAATTAGTATTTTAAAACGCTTTCTTAGAACCAACGGTGCAAAGTTGGAAACATCTTTAATCTATGCCCAGACCCGAAAGAAAAAGCCTTTCTGAGTTGGTCTCCGAGATTCTATTTTTAAGCCAAAGCCTAAAAACAAAATAAGTCTTTTAGAGTTTGACCAGAATTTTACGATTGGGCGTGAGCAGGAAGTTCGAGCCATTGAAGCAGCTCTGGCCAAAGAAATAAGTGTTGTGCTTGTTGGGCCAGTCGGAGTTGGTAAAACTCATATTTTGAACGCCGTAAAATTCAAAAAGCCAGTGCTGGAGCTCGACAACCTGAAAGACTACAAAAAATCTTTGATTGCTATTTTGCTGTTTTTATTCGGTGGCGATAAGGAACAGATTGCTGAGATGATTTTTACAAAAGCTGATAGAGACTCAATGCACAACAAAATGAGTAAAGAAAGTCTGCAAAGCTTGAGCAGAGCTTTTGATAAGTGTAACAGGTAAAAACGAATATTTCTTGCGTATTGGTGACATCGACGACATTACGCCCACTGTGAGCAAATCGCTTGAAATATTGAAAAAACATTTTACAATCGTTACGAGCTGCCGACAAATAAAAATGACAAGTTTTTTTATTTATGACTTTGAACGCATCGAGGTAAACCCCTTGCCACGGGTAGAAAGCTTTAGGCTTTTTCATCGTTTGACCGATAATCTTGACTTCGAGAGCGTTGAACACGCCCGAAATAAAGTCTATGACACCAGCGAAGGCAACCCAAAAATGATTGTTGAACTTTGCCACAGGCTAAGTAAAGAAGATGTTTTAGTGCCTGAAACCGTAACGGAAATTTGTGATAATTATATCGGTCGGCAGGTTAAAGAAATTGATATGAGTTTCATACTTTTGTTTGTGATGGGTGGCGTTATGCTCATGCGTTACATCGGACGAGAAAACCACGACCCAGACCTCCGAATGATTGGCGGACTGATGATGATTGTAATGTTATTTACACGTAGTTTTTTTAGAATTAGTAAAAGGAAGGGGTTATAAAAATTAAATATACTTAGTGATGAAAACAACTCTCATTTTATTATTACTATTAGTTTCTTTTTACAGTATTTCACAAAATGCATTAAAGAAAAATAAGTTTTTTTTTGATAATAGCTACATTGACACAACATTTTTTGAGTATGGTGATACTTCAAGAATAAAAGACTCCATGAAGTTTGTAGATGAATTTTACTTTCGTGGTGATTACAATTCTCAAATAAATGGATTTTTTTTTGTTGACCATTTTATTAATATGGATTTTCATGGTGCAAATTTTGAAAAAACACGATTTTTATTAACTATGGATTTTTCAGATGCAATTTTTAATGGTCAGACAAGGTTTTGGGATAATGAAATTGGTGATATGGTTTTTGGCAGAATAAAATGTTTTTCAAATCTTGAATTTTTAGGGTCTAAAATAAATCAATTAATAATTGATTATAGTAAAATTTATGGTCAACTCGTTTTGTCGACAGTTAGGGTAGAGAATAATTTGCAACTAATTAATTTGTCAATTGGCTCTGGTCTTAAAATGGATAGAGCTGTAATACTTAAGGAGTTTACAATTTCAAAAACTTCAATCAAAGAACTTTGGGATATGGAGGGTTGCACATTTTATAAAATGCCAAATATCATACAAGTTAATTTGCCTGAAACCTTAAATATTAAATTCAACTAAATCAATTATCAGATTTAAATCAAAAACTTGATTTTCGTCTTTGTAAAATAGATTCACTTGAAATAAGGAGACAAGGAGCTAAATGTAATATTAAACTTGAAGGTACAGACTTAAGCAAAGTACTTTTGCCACATAACCTTTTTTCTTTATCATTTGATGAATCTACTACTTATGAAATCGGGTATATATGAAGCAATTATCAAAACCTGTAAAGATGCAGGTATGCTTGAAAGTGCTGATGGATGGGATATTGAGTTCCAAAGGTTTCAGAATTTACATAAATATACTTTTTGGGGTTGCTCTTTTTGGGGTTCTTTTATTAATTTTTTAAATGATTGGTGGTGGGGATTTGGGCATGAAAAATGGAAAATACTATGGATTTGGTTGCCACTGTTCTTTTTTATTTTTGTTTTGTATAACAGTTTCCGTATAGAAATTCTATATAATAAGATGTACTGTGATGAAGAATTAGGGTCTACTTTTTTAAGAAATATTGGAAGAAGGAAAAATCATCACAATGTTTATGAGCCTGATTTTTCTAAAAGAAAATATAGGATCCTATATGCTATATTTTATACAGCAGCAATATATTTTGGTTTTAAATTAAAGCACGAGGCAGTTAATTACATGTACACGAGAGGCTTTCTGTACCTTTATTTGATATATTTATTCGGTGCTATTCATGTTGCTTTTGGACTTAGTTATATTTTAAATATTTACTAAGAAAATTTTCCTTCAATCAGGGTCTTCGCAAGAGATCCTGATTTTTTTATGATGGGTGGAGATATGTTCATGCGTTATGTAGGACGAGAAAACCACGACCCCGATTTACGAATGATTGGCGGTTTGATGATGATTGTAATGTTATTTACACGTAGTTTTTTTAGGATTAGTAAACGTAAAGGGTTATGAGTACCGGATAATAAAAATGCTTTGTTTTGGAATAACTAATTGCGTTTGTATCTTAAATTTGGAAATTAAAGGCAACTGTTGCGTATATACACGTTATGCCCAATTTTAAAAGACAGATAGATATGAAAACAAGATTTTTGACAGCGTTAATCTTATTGACGAGTTTCATTTCTTATGGACAAAATCATAAGACAATCGAAATAGACCCAATTACTGATATGGCTAAGGAAAGTTTACCCTTTGACCAAAGTTTTGTTTTGAAAAAAACTTATTCAAACAAGATTGAAATTATTGGTGTTGGATATTATGAAATAAAACATTCCGAAATTAATAAGTACTTCAATATAGATAGAACAGCAAACTTAAATCTTCGATTTAAGTTTGAGGAAAATAAGGACAAGAAACACGACCTATATATTTTGTTCCACCGCTTAAACCTCAGAAATTTTATGACTTCTTAATTGTTCATAAGATTGAAAAAGAGGACCCACTAGTAAAAAAATATCTTGCTTTATTCGAGGCAATACATGATGACAATACTACAAAAGAAATTATACTAGATGATATTAATAAAACGAAGAAGAAGATGCGTGACCCTTTTGAACACATTGATATAAATACAGGAGGAAATGAAATAACTAAGCTAGTTTCTTTCTATCAATCCCATCTTAAGGTAATCTATGACAGAGCAGACATAAGCCAAGACTCAATAAAAAGTCTTGTGATTTCTGAAGTGGTAAGTAATGATTTATTCGTTAAAGGAGATTGGGTAAGTTCAACTTCAGAAATATTTAGTTTTGAGACAAGAGCAAAATATAGAATCACACCAGATTTTGGATATGTAGGTTATGGTTTTCAAAAAGCGTTTAATGGCTTCACGCCATATTTGGGTTTTCAAATAGAGTTTCGCTATTTCGACAAGAGTATTCCTTTTAAGTTAATACCTAATAAAACAATATGGCATAGACTTTCATTCAATTCAGCTATTACACTTGCCTCACTTAAAAAGGAAGGACAAAGAGAAGACTTGTTTAAAGACAAATCATTATTAATGGGGTTTGGATTTCGTCTTTCTAACGCATTGAGAATAACAGGTGGAACAATTCTTTTCAATCAAGAAGACCCTAATCCACTTATTGATAACAAAAAATTAGGTGTAACACCATTCATCGGTTTATCAATTGACTTGAGTTTAAAACAACTCTTAAATGATATGTCTGGATTAATCCCTTTAAACAGAAATTAATATGAAATATCTCATTCCATTATTTTTAATTGCGTTGGTTGTGTCTTCTTGTTATAAAGAAGAAGACTATTTACTAAGCAACATCGATGATGATTTTGTCACTTTAAGTACAAAAAACAGCTCCATTCTTGCTGACGGTGCTTCTTCAACAGAGGTCTATGTTGAACTTCCATATAATACCAAAAAAGAGTTTGACAAAGTGTTGTTGAAGACATCGAAAGGAAAATTTGAAAATGACAAACAAGAGATTGAAGCAAGTGTTTCAAAAGTTGTCATTGGCGGAAAGGACAAAAAGATTGCAAAAGCCAAATTAATTGCATCGCAAAGCACCGGAGCAGTTACAATAGAAGCAAAAATTGGTGACATAACAAAGAGTACTGTTGTTCAATTCGATAGAGCATACCCCGAAAATATAAAAACTTATTTGGATACCTTAGCAATTGGCTATGGTTATCAAACAATTACGCTCACGACAAAAGTAACTAGAAGTACAGGAAAGCCATCTTTGTTAACTACTGCTAAAGTAATTGTGGTTGACCCTGCTGGCAATACAATTGGCCAATTCCTTAACTATTCAGAATCTGTAAATGAAAGTGGTGTTTTGACAAACAAATTTTCACTTGGTAAAATTAGTTGTAATTGCCAAAACATTTTCATAATAACTGAAACTAATACTTTGGGTAACCAAGTCATTCGTGACAAAACAAGTTTAATCGTAAATTAATTTAAAATGAAAGAAGTAAAAGAAAAAACGGAAGAAGCTTCAATTGAGCTTATGAATGAGCTTAACGAAGTTTTGCAGAAATACAACCTTGGAGACGTGCATATCGAATCAATAAGGCTAAAAGAAGGTAATTTCAATCCTCTAAATTGCAGAAGAGTATGCCAATTATGGACAGACCCTAGAACTGGCGAGAGCAAAGTAATATGCAGGTCAATTTGTGATTAAAAAAACTTGGCATTACAGCACCTACCCAAAAGGCTGAGTTTCGTGTTCCAAAGACAATTTTATGGTAACAGGAAGTTTTGTACTTTTAATTAAGTTTTGTGGTGAATCGTCTTCCCTTCGGGTAGCTGAAAAAACGTTAGTGGGATTGTATTTCATTCAATCAGGGTCTTCGCAAGAGACCCTGATTTTTTTTATCCAAACAGTTCAAAAACCAATCATAAAGAAATATGTTTGTAAAATATAAAGTTCTCAAATCAAAATGATACAATTACACGATAGTGACGAAATAGAATTCTTTTCGGCAGATAAAAGTGTAATTTAGATTTACCATCTTTCAAATATTGCAATATTGAGTATTTTACCTTATATCTGAAACAAAACGAAAAAAGCAGAGACTATCTAATCTCTGCTTTTTTTTCGTTTTAGAAATTCCTCTAAACTTTCCCCAAATTCTTAACTTTCGCAAGCATTTTATTTGCTTGAGCTGTTTTATATGCTGCCAGTTCTTCAACCGAAGCAAATTGTCCCATTTGCTTTTGTGGTTGTTCTACGGGTTTTCTTTCTAATGTTTTCATATATCAAATATTAGATTTTTTCTTTGAAACTACAAAGCCTTCGTAATTTTTGTTTGGCTCAAATGGTTCTAAATCGTCTTCATAAAGTCCCAAGACTTCCAAAGTACTATCTACTTTGTCTATTTCCTTATTTAACACTATTTGGTACAATCGGGTTCGTGTGGGTGTACTTCCCGCAAAAAACACATTTGCTTCGGGGTGATATGCCAAGAAGACCATCAAGGTTTGAATAACGGTTGCGAGTATCTTTTCCATATCTCCATTATTACTTTTTGAAAACACATCCAAAGAACCGTCAGGTTCAATATCGCCCAGAGCCAGGTTGTAATAATCGGACAAATTTGTTTTGCTATAAATGATAATCTTTGGAATAACTCCATTTGGTCCGATACTATCAAATGTAAAACGATAAGCATCTTCCAAAACTTCAAACTTATAAAATGGACTATCCATTATTTTCTATTTATATAGAAATCTATATTTCTATAATTCTACAAAATTCGTTAATGCCTTAATTACAAGGTCCTTTTGGTTTAAATCCATTTCAAGACCCTTAATTTTTAGCTTTTTCATCAAACTTTTTGGAATCCAAGTATTCAGCTGTACTTCTTCTTCCTTTTCCTCCTTTGGTTTAATAATTGTGTTTTTGATTGGTACAACCATTTGAGTCGGAACGTCAGGTGTTTCCGTTTTCATTTTATCAGCTAAGCCTGATAGTCTATTTTTGTAATCTTCTTTTACTGCCATGATATATATATTGTTTGTATAGAAATCTATAAATATATTAATCTAAATTTCTATAATTCTATTTTTTCTACAATTTCTTCAGTTAAACTAATAATCTCTTCGTGTGCTTTTGTGTCGTCAGTTGAAAAGACTCCATTTGTAATGCTTGAACGAGTATAAGATATACGGTCAAAGATTGTTGTTTTCAACATCGGTGCATCGTAATCTTCTAACAGCTTTACAATTTCTTCCGTGATACTGGTTCGGCTTTTAAGCATATTCAAAACAACTACGTATTTAAGTGCTGGTTTTTGCTTTTCAACACTTCGTAGAATTTCAAGCGTTGACCGTATCGCCAGCACATCGAAGAAACCAACTTTACTTGGTACTAAAACAAAGTCAGAAATTAAAAATAAATCTCGGAGTGTGTCCATCAGGTGGGGAGGAGTGTCAATAATCAAAAGGTCGTAAGGCAAAGTATGAAAATCGCCCAATCTCTCAACATCGACAAAATCAATACCCTCTAAAAAACCTGCTACTGATTTAAGGCTGCTTTGTAAGTCAGTATCTAAAATACCGACATTCAAGCCACTGTTTTTAAAACAAGCTGCCAAGTTTAATGCTAAGGTCGTTTTACCCACACCACCTTTTTGATGACTTATTGTAATTATTTTTATAAAATAGTTTTCTATAAATATAGATATATGTAAATTTATTTTTATGTAAATATAGATTTATAGAATTTTTAAAACAACATTATTCTTTCAAATATTTATAAAGTGTAGGCTTAGATATTTTCAAAGCTTCACAAATTTCGTTGATAGGGTTGTGGGCATCATACATTTGACGAGCCATTTTCTGTTTGGCTTCATTTAGCTTTTTAGGTCGCCCCCCGACTCGCCCACGGCTACGAGCAGCCGTTAGACCTGCCGTTGTTCGTTCCCTGATTAAGTTGCGTTCAAATTCGGCTAAAGCCCCAAACATATGAAAAACCAAACGCCCACCACTTGTGCCAGTGTCGAAACCTTCCTGAATGCTTTTGAAGGCAACGCCCTGAGCATCGAGATAATTGACCCACTCGATTAAATCTTTGAGGCTACGCCCCAAGCGGTCGAGCCGCCAAACTACGAGCGTGTCACCTTTGCGAAGTTGCTCTTTTAGTTTATCCAGCTCTGGACGCTCGGCGACTGTACCGCTAATTTTTTCAATGAATATTTTCTCGCAGCCAGCAGCCGTGAGAGCATCAGTTTGTAAGTTAGGGTTTTGGTCAAGTGTCGAAACCCTTGCATATCCGATTAGCATAGAAAAGTTAATAAAGTCGTTGATTCATAAAGATACTTAACTTTGATTTATTTACCAAGTTTACTTGCTTAAAAAGTATCAAAAAAGACTCGATTTTGTCGAGCCTTTTTGAGTAAAGAAAACGGTAATTTTTAAGATATTTTTCATTTTATTAATATGTACAATTAAAATACATTTCTGCTTCATTTTTACGTCTTTGACTTCCTTTTAATTTTGACCCATCGTTAATAATTAAGTTCTTTATTTTTTTCTCTTTCTTTTTCATCTTTAGCGTTGTAATTTCCCTTCATGATATATTTTTGATAGAAATCTGAACTTTTAAATCCATTACCGTCTATTTTCCCAATTCCTCGATTAAAAACAGTAATAGAGCATAGCATCAGACTGGCATTGTGATGGAGGAGTTTTATCTTTGGGTAGTGCAGCCAAGAGTTGTTTCACACGTGGCTCTAAATCGTCTCCAAGTAATTTTTTTAAATCATCATCACTGAGTTCTCCTTTGTCACACCATTTTATCAATTCAACTTCTCCAACAATCAAATGCCCTACTCCAATAGTTGGATTTCCGTACCATTTTAATTTCAATCTTCTGATTGTTCTCTGCATTTATCTCCTTTAAAACTCGGATGCCCTTCATGTTCTTTACAATAGTGAGACTTCGCACCTTTATAATCATTATATACATGTTTCACAGCTTGTTCTTCCCTAATTAATGTTGATAGTAATTGTGCTGAATATTTCGATGCCTTATCGCTTTTCACCTCTTCTTCCACTTTCACTCCTTCAAAAAGCCATTTTTCTATAAGCTTAGCTTGTTCGTTGTTGTCGGTTTTGAGGCTTAGGCTTTTATCTGTTGGGGTTTGATAATCATTAAACGTTATACCATTTCCTGATATTTCAACTGCCGAGTCTTCGTATTGGTCTTTTTTAGTAGATGATACATTTACTCCAGATGCATTGTGTGGTTGCATTTCTATACTGAAATTGTCAATACAAATATCTCCAACCGATACTTGGCCAATGGGTTTGAAATAAAAAAGCTGCTTCTCATCGAAACCGCTTGTAAGCTACTCTATTCTACATCACTTCGTTTTATCCAGCCTTCTATTGTTTTTTTACCGTAATATCTAATTTTTAACCATTCATCTTTTTCTTCTATTATTTCTACTTCATCACCTTTTAAAAGGTACATTTTAGTGGAAGTATTTAATGTTGAGGTATATAAATAAACTTTATTTTTAATGCTTTTATAAGAGAAAATGATAGAATTTAAAATACTCTTATTGGTATCAACTAAAAGTATTAACTTGTCATTTTCCATACAATCTTTTTTATCTAAAATACCTTTCCAGAGAAAAATTATATATTTATTTTTATCTATTGGGATGATTAAATTATTAAGATTTGCTGTTTTAAATATTGAACATTTTGGGAGAATATGTTCAATTTGCTTGAACATATTCTCCTTGTCTTCGTTGAAATAATATAATTTATTTATCAGAATAGCGTTCTCATTATCAAATTTGAATGTATAAATATCATAGTAGAAGTCTTCTAACCCAGGTGTGGCATTTTCCTCCACAACTTTATAAACTAATGACAATGTATTATCGTAATTAAAAACAGTATCAATTAGATAGGTTATGGTATATGGAATATTTACTACCTGTTCGGAATAATAGCTTTTGTCTCTATTTTTTTGATGTTTTTCAAGGTCTATTCTTTCCTTTTCAAATTCATTCTTTAATAGATTTTCAACCGATATCTTTCCACCATTTGGAATTTCCATGCTAATTCCAAATCGATATTTTTCATTGGAATATTCTAAAACTTTGTACTTTTCGGTTTGAGAATATACTGAATTTACAACGATTAAAGTAATAATTATACTACTTTTCAAGTTTTTTATACTCTTTTTTAAGTTCTTCATATTCCTTTTTAAGATTTTCATCATATTTATTTTTTGCATAACCTTCCCCATTATATTCTTTAGCAGCAGTTGACCAATCTTCAGTATTGATTGCATTCTGTAACGTTGTATTATTTTTAATAAATGAAGACATAATTAAAAGTTGAGAACTTTCTGTGCCATTCATTAACAATTTTTCCATGTCATCTATTGAACTAAATTCATTTCTAAAGTTTGCTTCTATTACCTGTCCTAATCCCCATGATGTGGACATATATGCACACTCCTTATGTATTTTAACTGCTTCTAAAAATCTGTCCTCATAATTTTGTGCTGTTGAAATGTAACATTCTTTATTAAACCAAGATTTATCATGACCTTGTGTAGCACAACTTTCTCCCTTTAAAATATAGGTATTGGGGAATTTTTTTTCATTACATTTCTTACACCAATTAAATCCTTCTTTTGCAACAATCTCAGGGCTATTCTTTAAAAGTTCATCCAAATCTATTGATTTATCTTTTCTTGGATCATCTTTAGCTTCAATGCTCCAGATTTTTCCATTTTTGAGACATTTATACATCAAATGTCTTTCAAAAAGTAATTTTGGTATATTTTTACCCTTATATTCAAAAAAGCCATTGCCACCAGATTCTATGAGAGCAAAAGATTTGAATGCTAAAAAATCCTTAACACCTGCAATTTTTGCATATTTTTTATACGCTTCATCATCCAATATCTCTACGTTTTTATCTACCTCCTTTTCTTCTTCCTCGACCTCTTTCACTTCTTCAAATAAATATTTTCTTAATAACTCAACTTTCATTTTTCTATCGTCAGGTTCAGAGATATTGAATGTTAATACATTTTTAAAGGTAATGCCATCAGAATTGATTTCAAATTTCTTTGGGTCAAGGTTTCCTTGTATGGAAACCACCTGCAAATCTGTATAACAAACGTTTCCTATTAATACCTGCCCCTGAACTGTTAAATCGGTGGTTGGGAGTGATTTGCCAGTTTTAATAGCATTTTTTACCATTTCTACTCTATTTATGACTTCTTCACATTTGTCGTCATAATGTCCTAAATCATTCATTATATTTCCCCAACTAAAACAACCACATTGCATCTTTACTATTAAAACTTTCTGCACCTTCTTTATAACCTGTGCCGCTTGTTCTTGTTTTTTCTTTTGTTCTTCCAAGCATTTTTTGCAATCATCATCAAAAGAAAAGTAAAATTCGGCGTTTGGCCCCTTTTTAGGCTTTTCTACATCTGCACTACACACACAATTTTCAGTGGTAGATTTGAAAAATGCAATAAACTCTTCTGAGCCTTCCGAACCAAATTTTGTTTTCAAAGCTTCAATCATTTTATCAGTTGCAACAGTGGCTTGTTTTTTCATTTCTTCAAGAGCTTTTGCATCTCTTTGCGAAATTTTCTCGCCACTATTAAGTTTGAGGTTCTTATAGTAAATAGCCGAAAAATTAACCTTTCAAACTAATTATTTAGTTGGTTTTAGGATTTCTCAAAGGTCTTAATCCATTATCTTCTAATTTAATTTCAGAATTAAACGTATATTTTCCAAGCCGATTAATATGTTCAAACGGTGCAGGTGAAATGTGTACAAAGTCATCTTCTTTAAGCGGTTGGCCGCCCATTTCAAATCCTTCTTTTTGAAGTTGTTTTAGAACTTCTTGAATATAAACAGTATTCCAAACCGTAACGAAATTTGTAAGCAAATTGAGCATTCTTGCAGTAATTTGTTGCTCATTTTCCTGTTTTTTACGGATAATACCATCCCCCCCGAACCATAAGTAAGACCGTAGATTATGTAATTGCTCACCTTTGTTTAGCTGTGTATTAATTCGATGTCTGAGTGGTAAATGGAGCAGATATTTGAAAATAAAAATAGTCTTACACAGTTGCCCATAAGTTTGTAAAACATACATGAGATTGTTTTGTCGTGGATAGGCTTGCAATTTGCTGATTAGTAAAGATGCCGAAACTGTACCCGTCAATATGGATGCAGCCACTCTCTGCAATTCATCTATATTGCTTTTGAGATAGTCAATACTGACAGTACCAGTAAATTTTAATTCAGGATAGTCCAATTCTACGTTTTGGTTGGCTATTTTGATTTTGTAAAGTCGTTGATTCTTAATATCTCGAATTCTGGGGGCAAAAGTTTTGCCTACCAAATCGAATAAAGCAAAATTCAAGTCAGTATAACCATGTGTGTCTGTGGTATGTTCAAGGATATTGAGGTCTGTTTCATTGGTAAGAATTTCGTCCAAAACATACGTGGCATCACGTTCATTGGTCGGAATCACCTTTGAACCATACTGACTGTATTGGTCAGCAGTATGGGTGTAAAATGTAATACCTTTGCCATAGCCAAAGTATTTGGGAAGGGCTGTTGCATTTCTAATTTTACCACTTGTTGCAAATCTTTGTCCATCCGAAGATGATAGTGTTCCACTACCCCAATAAGCACTCAACCATTGTTTTGAGTGAAAATTAACCAATAAATCGTTTGCTTTTTTGATGTTTTCGTCTGAAAAATTATTATTTGCCACCCACCAAAGCGAACGATAATCAATTTCGGAAGAACGATCGGACCGCCGATGCGGCTAAATCCATCAACGAAAGATTGCAAGCATTCGACAAAAGTGCTGCATAAATCATTGCTTGGCTTTGTGCTGAATTCGTTTCAGCATTCTCTGAAAATTCTTTGGAGTAGTTTACCCAACTATCCACCTCTCTAATCATTTCAACAATGCCTACTTTGGGCAATCGAATTTTGATTTGCTCCTTTAATTCTTTAACAGAATCGTTCAATGTTTCTGCTTCAAGAGGTGGTACAATCAACACACCATCTTCAATTCTGATTTCAACACCACTTTTCAGTAAGTATTTAAGAGGTGGCAATAGTTCTTTAAATTCTGTAACTTTTTCATCAATTCTTTCAATCAAATCTAAACCACCAAATGGTAAACTTATTTGCTTAGAATCTATCAACCAACGCTGTTTAGGGATTAAAAAGCTATTGAAATCGGCATATTTTCTTGATAATTCTATGAAAACATCTCCAGATAAAAGCCTATCCCGGAGTACCAATAGTACACAAAGTTCGTAGGCTTGATTTTGAATGGACTCTCCTTCAAACACCACTTTTTGCCATGTTTGACTAATGAAATTTGTTGGTGCAGATTCAGGTATTTTCCGTTTCATCCCACTTTGCAATTCTTTCACGATAGCAAGACCTTTTTCAAAATTATCTTTGTTAAAAGCCATTTTGAAATCAATCTGTTGGAGTAATTTAGGTGTAAATTGTTTAAAACGACCGTAAGATTTGATTAAAAAATGGAGATAGGATTGCTCCAAAGGCTTATTTATCTTCAAAATCGTATCAATAGCTTCTTTGATTTGCTCTTTGGATAGATTTTCAAATATTTTTTCTCTCAGTAAATTATTCTCTATACTATCATCTAAAAGCATTTCGGATGCTTTTGTAAGGGTACTGACTGCTTGTTTTTGTGTTTTTATTGAGTTTATCTGATAAAGTTCATGGGCTTTTTTTGCTTCTGAAATAGCATGAATCCAAAAGCTTTGATACATAGAAATGACCGTATCAGTCATTTCTAACAAGGTTTCTCGTAAAAAACAAACTAAGGCGGGGTGCCGTTTTGGGCTTGACATTCTTTGTAAATATTGATTGGTGTTATTACGAACCACATTTGCCAATTTCTTTTGACGATTCACAGGTATCATTGTCAAATCCCATTGATGAACAAACATTCCCTTCAAAAAAGCTATTTTTTCAAGTGCCTCATTGATACTTTTTGCTGTACTTGAAACAGGATAATTGCTTAACCAGCGATGTTTGGTTTGTTTGAGAAGTGTATCAAAAACCAACAGGTTGTCTAATGTTTTTTCAAACTCGGTAGTCCAGAAGTTAGATAGGCGGCCATAGGTTTCTTGATGGATTTGTTCCTCAATCCCCAGTACAATCCTTTCTAATGTTCCAATACTTGGACGTATAATCTTATCTTGGAGCAATTTGTTACATAGTTTTTCTAAAAGCCACCTTTGATTGTCATGTTCCATTCCTTGATGAACGAGCCATTTTTCTATCATTGGAGCATCCATAGGTTGCCATTTTCGGAGCTGGTAATGTTTTAGAATTTGTTGTAAATGCTCTGTTCTTATTTTTCCATGTTGCGTATAGTCTTTCAAATTAATAGAGTCAGAACCTTTTGGGTTAATTTGCTTTAAAACAAATTTGACCAAAATAGCAGGAGTTATCATTTCCCAATCGCCGGGTAAGTAGCCAATATAACGAAGTAATCCAATTTGAATAAAAACAGCTACTCTGTTTAGTGTTCCATAAAAAGATTCAACGATAGGTTTATCTTCTCTCCGAATGTAAAAGTATTGTTGCATAATAGAATCATCAATGGGTGGAAAGCCATCAAAAGCTATCCGTTCTTGTTGCGTTAAAAAGGAAGATGCCATAATTATCAGTATAATTAAACGTGCGTTTATTTGGACTTTTGCAAACACCTAAACCAAATCACAAAATAATTCTTTTTATGGTGTTATTTGTATATATTTGTTGTATATCAAACAAAGTATATTTAACGTTTTCAAATATTGAATAACTATATACAATCAGAATGAAAATAGGCTATGCAAGGATTAGTACCAAAGACCAAGTTTTAGATTTACAAATTGATGCTCTCAACAAAGATGGGTGTGAGATGATTTTTGAAGAGACAGCATCGGGTGCAAAAACTGACCGACCCGAATTACAAAATCTTTTGAAGCATATCCGAAAGGGTGATATTGTGGTTGTTTACAAACTTGACCGTTTGGGTCGTTCGCTAAAACATTTACTCGAAGTAGTTTCAGAGCTAAACTCAAAAGAAGTTGGTATCAGAAGTATCAATGATGCGATTGATACGACCACTCCACAGGGAAGATTATTCTTTAATATTTCTGCTTCGTTTGCAGAGTTTGAGAGAGACCTAATTCGTGAACGAACAAAATCAGGATTAGAAGCTGCAAGAGCCAGAGGCAGAAAGGGAGGTCGCAGACAGGGCATGACCAAAGAAGCTGAACAAAAAGCGATTCTTGCTGAGACCTATTATAAAGAAGGGAAAATGGGTGTCAATCAAATTGCCGAAGAGATTGGTGTTTCCAAAATGACTTTGTATAAGTATTTGAGGTATAGGAAAGTTAAAATTGGAAATTACACCAAAACTAACTAAACAATTAGTTTGAAAAGTTAATTTTTCGGCTAATTACTATAAGAACCTCAGTTTGTCCAACATTACTTGTGTTTTCTTTGCCATACCTTCATACAAATCAGTGAGCGAATTATAAGTTTCTGCTATAGCCCCAGCATTTTCATAAGCTACATCTAAGGTTTGATTATAAGCAACGTAGGCTTTTTCTAAAGCCACTCGCTGCTTATCGGTTAGTAATGAGGCACTTACACCACTTAACTCAGCACGCCCTGCAACCACACACCCCCCTTCGGCTATTTGTATGCCACTTAGTGTTACTCCCAACTTGATGTTATTCATCATCGGTACTTTTATCAAGCCTTCTCCATTGCCACTGCCATCTATGCTTACAACTGATAAAACAAGGCTATTCATAGCAATTTCATCCCCCGCCGATACGGGTACGATTGCACCATTATATTGTGGCACATTGTCGTAGTTGCCACAACTATAACTTGCCGTTATGCCTGCACAGGTGAGCTTTTTTGCACATGCTCTACTTTGACATCATTTTAAAAACAAAAGCCAACTATACCGCTTGCATAGTTGACTTGGAGCATCACATATGCTCATACTCCTTAAGTCCAGCATCACCTTTAGAGATGTTTGAATTAACAAACTCCCAAACAGCAAAAATTAAGATGAATAACCAACGGAGTCTCCACTATAACCAATACTTGTAGGTAGATGGTGGAACCTGCCAATTTATTCTACATCACTCCTTTTTATCCAACCTTCAATTGTCTTTTTACCGTAGTATCTTATTCTAAGCAGGTCGTCTTGTTCTTCTAAAATTTCTACTTCATCACCTTTGATTAAATACATTTTGGTAGGTTGTTTAATCATTGAATAAAGAGTAGATTTTGGTAAAACAATTTTTTTTATTTTATCAGTTATCTTCCATTTCACTACCCATTCTTCATTTGGGTTTTCTGTTGTCCCCGAAACCCAAAATAAGTTACTGCTACTTTTAAATGATTTTAAGGGAAAGCTATAGAAATTTCTTAATGAATCATTAGAGGCAACTATGTAATTCCTTTCCCAATTAAGTGTACACATTGAGTTATTTTTTATGAGGTTTTTAATATATAAAAAATTGTTAGTGTCTCTTTTTTTTCTTCTCAATTAAAAAACATATTTTTTTTGAATTAGATGTTTGTGTAGTATCTAATAGAAAATCAAAAGCACCGTGACTTCTTACCTTTACAAAATTAAATCCATACTCATCAGAAGCCCATAAATTTTCATTCACTGGTTTTGGTGTCCTTTCTAAAAAAGTATAGCTACTATTATGACTAATCATTATCAAGTTTTTGTTTAGAACCGTAATATACACCAAAGCAAATGTATTTTTCGGGCAATATAATTCAACTGTCAATAATTTTTTACCCTTCAAATGTGGAAATATATCATATTCACTTGTTTCAAATTTTCTTATGGTTTTCTTGATTTCAGGGTTAAGTATAATGGCATTCATATTTGCACAAAATGGCTCAAAAGCCTGCTTCGAATGCGTACGAATTTTCCAATTGAGAATTCTTCCTGTCTTTTTCTTGCCTTATACATTTCTAATGCATCATCTTTCATTGATTCATTTAATAAAATGACTTGATAAGTATAGTCCATTTCAATAAAAAACTCATGGTTAATTATACGCCAAGTATCTTGAATATTAAAATCATTTGCATTTACAGTATTTACTGTAAATGATTTATTGGCAATAGTTATCTTTTCTTGTGCGTTACAAAAAGCAACTTGTAACAACAGAAAAATGACAAATTTTAAGTTATTTTTCATATTATTAGTATTTACAGTTAAAATACATTTCTTCCTCGTTTTTACGCCTCTGACTTCCCTTTAATTTAGAATTATCATTGATTATTAGGTCTCTGATTTCTTCTTTCTCTTTTTCATTTTTCCCGTTATAATTACCAACCATGACATATTTTTGATAAAAATCTGAACTTTTAAATCCACCTCCATTTTTCTTACCTATACCTCGATTAAAAACAATACTGAGCATAGCATCAAACTGGCATTGTGATGGAGGAGTTTTATCTTTGGGTAGTGCAGCCAAGAGTTGTTTCACTCTTGGTTCCAAAATCATCTCCAAGTAAAATTTTCAAGTCTTCATCATTAAGATCGCCCCTATCACACCATTTTTTTAGTTCGATTTCTCCAACTATTAAATGGCCTACTCCTATAGTTGGATTTCCGTATCCCTTTAATCCAAATTTTTTAATTTCCCCCCAATGTGATCGTTCTTCACATTTACTACCTTCAAAACTTGAATGCCCTTCATGTTCTTTACAATAGTGAGACTTCGCACCTTTATAGTCATTATATGCATGTTTTACTGATTGTTCCTCTCTAATCAATGTTGACAATAATTGCTGAGAATATTCAGATATTTTACCACTTTTTACCTCTTTTTCCTTCTCCACACCCGCAAATAACCTGCCTTCTACCAACTTAGCTTGTTCATTATTGTCTGTTTTGATGATTAGGTATCGCATATGGTTTTTAGTTCGGTCATTGTATAACTCTAAACTGTTATCAATTATTTCGCAGTTAGGTTTGTTGTGTATTTTGAGAATCATAAAAAAAGCGGCTTCTCATCGAAACCGCTTACAAACTATTCAATATCACTTCGTTTTATCCAGCCTTCTATTGTTTTTTTACTTTTTTCATTGTAGAAAGAAAATTTTATCCAATTTATTCTCTCTTCTAAAACTTCAAGATTATCCCCTTCTACTAAATACATTTTTGTGGGTTTATTAGGACTTGAATAAATAATTGCTTTCAAAACTTTTACCGATATAAACGGAATAGGGTCAGGTGTATCATTATGTATTTTACCAAATAATTTATCAAAACTCACTTCTTCAAATGGTATTTGATTTTCATTTTTGTAAATTTTTTCTTCAATTAATACCTCCTTACCAGTATTGAAAGTCTTAATTTGGTGTTTAATCATATACCAGTTATCTCTTTGCTTATCAAACTGAAAATAACAGAAATAATTGTTGGGGTCTTGCCCGCCTTCTTCATTTACAATACAAAATGTTTTATTATCTACACTAAAAATAGAAGTATGAATAACCCAAAGAGCCTTCCTATTTACATTTTTAAAATTATACTCATTTTCCCCATTATTTAAATAAATGGCTACTTCATGCCCTGAATTACCCTTTGGGATATTAACATCAAAATTCCGATAATCAAATTGTAATAATATATCATTTTTCCCATCACCATTGACATCCATTTTCAAAGTATCTTGTGAAATATTTCCACTATTCATATCAAATGGGATTTTATCATACTTTATAAATTTCCCATTCTCTTGTGCATTACAAGAAAACAATGCTAAGCTTGTTAGAACTACTAATATTTTTTTCATAACGTATTTATTTTTGGTCACAAGGAAATAATTTTTTAAGTCTATCAAATTCTTTTTTCCGTTTACTCCAACCATTGGGGTTGCAATCATAACACTTTTCTTTTTTTCCAGTAACTGGATTCTTCTTATATCCACAAAATTCAATATTACCACAATTTACGAGTTTAGAAATTTTTAATAAATTTTCTTCAGATAAATCAGTACAATATCGAGAACATTTTTTTTCGATTTTCCAGTACCAAAAAGCAGACAAGACTGCATACTTGGGGTTTGTGGCAACTTCTTCTGGGTGATTTTCAAAGTCAACATCATCACCCAAACTTTTACAATATGCCTCAAATGGCTTATAATTGTATTTCCAGCCAGTTAGTTGTAACAATCCTCGACCTTTATATTCAGATTTACTACTCGCATAGTCACTTGGAAGTTCAGTCAAATCTTTCATTTGTGTTGTTTCTTCAGCAATTTGAGTAAAAAACATAATTCTTTCTTCACATGAATTAATACCAAATTCAGATAGATATTTATTGAAAAAAGGAAGTATCTTTTTTGAATCTTCTCTATCTACTTGTGGAAATATTTTTTTTAATAATTCAGGTGTTAGGGTTTCTGTAAAATCAGTTTTTACTACCTCTTCCTCCACCTTCGCTCCTTCAAAAAGCCATTTTTCTACCAACATTGCTTGTTCGTTGTTATCGGTTTTGATGCTTAGGCTTTTATCTGTTGGGGTTTGATAATCATTAAACGTTAAATTATTTCCTGAAATTTCAACAGCTGAGTCTTCATATTGGTCTTTTTTTGTAGATAGCACCTTTACACCTGACACATCATGTGGTTGCATTTCTATACTGAAATTGTCAATACAAATATCTCCAACAGATACTTGACCAATGGGTTTGAAATAAAAAAGCTGCTTCTCATCGAAACCGCTTGTAAGCTACTCTATTCTACATCACTTCGTTTTATCCAGCCTTCTATTGTTTTTTTACCGTAATATCTAATTTTTAGCCAATCGTCTTTTTCTTCTAAAATTTCTACTTCATCGCCTTTCAGAAGATACATTTTGGTGGTTTGATTAATATGAGAGTAAAGAAGAGATTTGGTTAAAATGATTTTTTTTATTTTATCAGTTACCTTCCATTTTACCACCCATTCTTCGTTTTCATCTTCGTTTGAACCTGTAACCCTAAATAGATTATTATTGCTTTTTAATAAAGATAAATCATAGCTTAGATAGGTTTTTAAGGAGTCTTTTAATCCAAATAAATATTTAGTTTTCCATTGATATGTACATATAGTGTTGTTTTTTACAAAATTCTCAATAAAAATATAGCTTTCGCTATTTCGTTTCTTCATTTTAAATAGAAAAAATAACTTTTTACCATTTTCTTGCAAAGTATCAATACTGAATTGAAAATTACTATGACCACGCATTTTTACATAATTAAACCCATCCGAATCAATTTGCCACAAAATACTTTCATTTATCGACATCTGTGCTCTTTTCAAAAAGGTATATGTATTATCACTATGGATAACAATCAGGTTAGGGTTTAAAATAGTAATGTAGATATCAGGAGTATCATCTACAAAATTTGGATTCTGGGAACATCTAATTTCAGCATTTAAGATTTTTTTACCATTTAATTGTGGAAAAAGTCCATGCTCTCCTTCGTTATATTTATTTTCAACAAATTTTACCACGGGATTAATTATAATGGGAGCAATATAAGGGCAATATGCTTCAAACGATTTTTTTGAGATTTTTACATACCTCCCATAAATTAATTCTCCTTGCTTTCTACGTCTGCTGTCATTTATAAGAAGAGATTCATAGGTATGCTCCATTTCAACAATATACTCACGATGAATAACTTTCCAATTATCAAATAGGTTAAAGTTAGTTTTATTGACAAACAAAGCCCTGTCTTCATATTTTCCAAAATTTATTTTGGTTTGTCCAAATCCATTTAGAACAAATATTATCATCAAAACGGCAATAATAATTATCTTTCTCATTTATTTAATATTTACAGTTAAAATACATTTCTGCTTCGTTTTTGCGTCTTTGACCACCTGCTAATTTTGACCCATCATTTATTAAGAAATCTTTTATATTTTTCGCCTCATTTTCGTCTTTACCATCAAATTTGCCTTTTTTAATATATTCCTTATAAAATGTTGAACTTTGAAACCACCACCTTTTCCCTTTCCTATACCTCGATTAAAAACAATGCTGAGCATGGCATCAAACTGGCATTGTGATGGAGGAGTTTTATCTTTGGGTAGTGCAGCCAAGAGTTGTTTCACACGCGGTTCTAAATCTTGCTCCAATAAATCGCTGACATCACTTTTACTAATATCACCTTTATCACACCATTTTTTCAATTCATCTTCCCCAACTATTAGATGACCGACACCAATCGTAGGATTACCATATCCCTCAGTAACTTTCCCTTTTACCTTAAATTTCCCCCAATGCGATTGTTCTCTGCATTTATCTCCTTTAAAACTCGGATGCCCTTCATGTTCTTTACAATAGTGAGACTTCGCACCTTTATAATCATTATATACATGTTTCACAGCTTGTTCTTCCCTAATTAATGTTGATAGTAATTGTGCTGAATATTTCGATGCCTTATCGCTTTTCACCTCTTCTTCCACTTTCACTCCTTCAAAAAGCCATTTTTCTATAAGCTTAGCTTGTTCGTTGTTGTCGGTTTTGAGGCTTAGGTATCGCATAGAGTTTTTAGTTCGGTCATTGTATAACTCTAAACTGTTATCAATTATTTCGCGATTAGGTTCGTTGTGTATTTTGAGAATCATAAAAAAAGCGGCTTCTCATCGAAACCGCTTACAAACTATTCAATATCACTACGCTTTATCCAGCCTTCAATTGCCTTTTTGCCGTAGTATCTTATTTTAAGCCAATTGTCTTTTTCTTCTAGTATTTTAACCTCATCACCTTTGATTAGAAACATTTTAGTTTTAAAATTTGGTTTACTGTAAATTGGGGCTTTTCCAGATTTTATATTCTCATAGTAAGGAGGCTCTGGAACTTCAGCTCTAAACTTACCAAACAAATTATCGAAATTAACTTTTTCATAAACAATTCTTTCCGACAGTGAATACGTTTTATTTTCAAGCAGAACTCTCTCTTTATCATCAAATTTAAAAACCTCATATTTTGTTAATAACCAATTATTTTGGATTTTATCATATTCAAAATAACAAAAGTATCTATTCCAATCCTGTCCAGTACCTTCGTTAATAACAATAAAAGTTTGAGGATTAATTGATTTAACTTCATTATGAATGAGCCACAAAAGAAAATTATTTTTTGTTTCAAAAATGTATTCATTTTTTCCATTATTAATAAATAATGCAAGAATTTGTCCTGATTCATGTTCGGGAACAGGCACTTGATATTTATATGATAATTTCAAAAGAGCATCTTTGTAACCATCATTGTTAATGTCAAAAAATAGCGTATCATTATAAACTTCAATTTTACTAAAGTCTAAATTCCCGTTGTCAACAATAAAAGTAGGCTTATTTTGTGCTTTACAAGCGAGAATAGTTGAATATAAAGTTATTATTAAAAAGCAATTTTTCATGTTTATCAGTTTTTACAGTTAAAACTTTTCATTAAGCGTTCAAACTCTTTTTTTCTTTTTTCCCAACCATTTGGTTTACAAGTCTCACAAGGCTCTTCTTGTTCATTATGTGAACAATTGGAAGTTACAGAACCACAATTTGTGACCTTAGCAATTTTAAGCATATTATTCTCAGTTAGTTTTGAACAATACTTTTTACAATTATTAACATCCCAATACCAAAAAGCAGATAATACCGCATATTTTGGTAAATTTATTTTTTCAGGGTTGTCAACGAAATTGACATCATCACCCAAGTTTTTGCAATATTCACCAAATTTTTTATAATTACGAGACCCTGTTAATTGAAACATACCTCTACCTTTGTATTTTGAAGTGCTACTTGCCCAATCACTTTTTACCTCCGTTAACAAACCTAAATTATCTGTTTCTTCAGCAATTTGGGTAAAAAACATAATTCTTTCCTCACATGTATTCATACTAAAGGTTTTTAGATATTGATTTATGTAAGGTAAAATATCTTTAGTGCGGTCTGGTTTTACATTTGGAAATATTTTTTTTAATAATTCAGGTGTTAGAGTCCCTGTAAAATCAGTTTTTACTACCTCTTCCTCCACCTTCGCTCCTTCAAAAAGCCATTTTTCTATTAGCTTAGCTTGTTCGTTGTTGTCGGTTTTGATGCTTAGGCTTTTATCTGTTGGGGTTTGATAATCATTAAACGTTAAATTATTTCCTGAAATTTCAACCGCTGAGTCTCCATATTGGTCTTTTTTTGTAGATAGCACCTTTACCCCCGAGGCATCATGTGGTTGCATTTCTATACTGAAATTGTCAATACAAATATCTCCAACCGATACTTGACCAATGGGTTTGAAATAAAAAAGCGGCTTCTCATCGAAACCGCTAATTAATTATTCCACATCACTTCGTTTTATCCAGCCTTCTATTGTTTTTTTTCCATAATATCGAATTTTTAACCAGTCGCCTTTTTCTTCGAGGACTTCTACAAGGTCATTTCTCAAAAGATATACTTGTGTTTTCTTATTTATGTTGGAATATATAATAGTTTTAGTACGGGTTATTTCCTTAAAATACTTATTTAAAAATTCTTTTAAATAATCCTTATTATCAATTTTTCCCCTTAAAAATAGATTTTTTATATATTCTTTTGGAAATGATACTACCTTAGTATAATTAAAAACATTAGTAGGATTAATACTTTCTAATTCTAAACTGGCATTTCCTTCAGTATCAGATTCATAATAAAAGTGATAATGACCACCATTTATTGAAAATAAATCATTTCCTATGATACCTTCTCTTTTTAAAGTAAATGTTGAATCATAAGGATCTACAAAGCCGCATTGAATAATCTTAGAAATGTAAAATGGTTCCTCTTTGATATCTGGATTATAACTTATTGATAGGACATTACCATTTTTAAAAATTTTATAATTTACTATATCACTGGCATTATGCCAAATTCCATTCAAGGTACTTATAGAAATAAAATCTTGAGATCTTGCTAAACAAGATATAATCATAAAACTGAAAATTAAAATCATTCGTCTCATAGTAATTTATTTTTTGTTAAAGACTGTTTTTGCTGAGTTCATATACTTTTTCCTTAACTCAATACCATTATCTCCTCCATTAACTTTTAATGTAACTTTTTCAGTGTTATCTTCATCAGCGACATCATTTATTTTATTCATTTCCCAGTAGTACATACTTGCTTTTAAAGCAACTTCTAAATTCGTTTCCAATTCTTCAAAATTGCCTCCGTTAGCTTTAGTTTTTCCAAAATCTTTTTTATTGTTAATATTCTCGGTATCATTATTCCAAATATTGGTTATTTGATTATACATACCTTTTCCTGTCAAATGGATAAAACTTTTTCCTTTGAATGTCGAACCATCTTTACTTGATGGAGCATCATTACCCATTCTACAGGCGTAAACGTAGTCAAATAAATCGGATGTACAGACATATTTTGATTTTACTTTTAGTTTGCTTGTATAGCTTTTTAAGTTTGGATTACACTTTGGTAATGGACAACTACTCAGGTTTTCTGCATCATAACCTTCAAATAAATCACAATATTTAGCTTTACCAAAATTAGATTTTATCGCAGATTCTTTATAACAGCTACTTTCTGAAAGTTTATTGAGTCCCCCTGTTTCAGTTCCAATTTGTCCTAAAAAATGAGCCATACGAAGTGGGGTATTGATTTCAAATTTATCAGAAAATTTGTTTAGTAACTTTGCAACTTCATCGCATCGTGTCTGTGATGTACCTGAAAATATTTGTTTCAATTGCTTTCCTGTTATCGGAAATTTTGCATCAGTTTTTACTATCTCTTCCTCCTCCTTCACACCCGCAAATAACCAGCCTTCTACCAACTTAGCTTGATCGTTGTTGTCTGTTTTAATCGTTAGGTATCGCTGTGGGTTTTTAGTTCGGTCATCAATTATTTCTCGATTAAGTTAGTTGTAAATTTTAGGATTCAATAAAAAAGCGGCTTCTCATCGAAACCGCTTATAAACTATTCAACATCACTTCGTTTTATCCAACCTTCTATTGTTTTTTTTCCATAGTAACAGATTTTTAGCCAATCGCCTTTTTCATCTAAAATTTCTACTTCATCGCCTTTGATGAGGTACATTTTGGTGGGTTGTTTTGGTTTAGTATTAAGATAAACCTTTTTATTAATTTTTTTAAAGTCTACAAATAATCGATACTTCTCCCAATCTTTTTCATTATTACGTAAGGCATCAATGACAAATAATGGGATTTCTTTGATACGTTCATAAACATCAGGTTCTCTTCCAGTGAAATTCAAATAGATTTTATCAGGGGTGTAATCTGAAGGCATTTCTGCTTCATCATCTCCCTCTATACTGTATGTCAAAAAGCAGCTTCTTGTGTGTTTTATTAAATTCCCCAGACTGTCGTAATTTCTGCCTATATCGTCATAAAACAAAACCCTGTTTCCTGAAACTTTCAAATCTGTAACTTTTTTTGGATAGTCACTATTTTTATTATCCCAAAAGCCATAGTATGAATAGGGTGAACAAATTATATTGGACTTTCTGGTTTCTTTCCAATACATGATATCAATCATTTTGTTACTTTTACATACTATAAAAGCTAAAAAAGTTGTATCACTATATTTTTTTTGAGGTACAAATTTCCATAAACCTTCAATTTTTTCTTGACTCGGAATAGTTTGGGCAAAACTTTGATTTAAAATGAATATCAAACCAATTAGAATAACTGTTACTTTTTTCATTTTTTTAGAATTTTATAAGCTTTTTTAGTGTATAATGTTCTATGGTCGATACCATTTGAGCCTCCATTTATTCCCTTTGTAATTTTTGCTATACTATCATCATTCACGTCACCTGCGAAATCGTTTGCTTTGGCATCGGCCCAAAAGGTTAGTGCTGTTTGTATAGCCATATCAAGGTCATCAGCTATCAAATCTAAGTTTTTATCACATTCAGCACTTCGGCACATAAAATCTTTATTTCCTTTCCCATGCACTTTATCCCATTTATCCTGAAGCATTGTCTTATAATTATAATGTCCAGTTAATTGCATAAATCCTCTCCCTCTAAACCTTGAACCGTCTTTCGAGTCAATTGTGCCATTTTCCATTCTACAAGCATAAACATAATCGAATAAAGCTGTGCTTTTCACATATTTATTTTTGACTTTTAAGTCTGTTGTACCTTTGTAAAGTGGTGGTTCACAATATGGGAATGGACATGAATCGGTACTTATCACATCATAACCTTCAAATAAATCACAATACTTCAAAACATATTTGCCTTTATATTTTCTTGTTGCAGTTGCAAAACTGCTCTTTTCAATATTTTTTACAGAATAAGTTAATTCTTTCAATTGGCTTAAATTTGTTTCTGCTCCAATTTGACCAATAAAATGGCTCATTTTTTCTGCGTTATCAATACCATATTGGTTACTATACTTATTGATTAACTTTGCAACCTCATCACATCTTTCTTGACTTGTACTTGAAAAAATATCTTTCAGTTGTTTTCCGGTTATTGGAAATTTTGCATCAGTTTTTACTACCTCTATCTCTTCTTTAACACCAGAAAACAACCAACCTTCTACCAACCGTGCTTGTTCGTTATTGTCTGTTTTGATGGTTAGGTAACGCAGAGGGTTATTAGTTCGATCATTATACAACTCTATACGGTTATTATTTATTTCTCGGTTAGGTTCATTGTATTCATCTCTTGGAATAGATGTAACATCCATGCCTGCATTGTTTGAAATCTCAATACTGAATTTATCAATACAGTTTTCTCCTATCATGACTTGCCCTTCCAATTTTTCTAACACTTCAATACTGGCGTATAGATTACTCTTAAAATCTTCTCGCATTTGGTTCATTTTAGCAGCAATCTCTTCACAATCTTTATCATCAGCTCCTAAATCTCTTAAAATAGTTCCCCATTTAAAACACCCACACTCCATTTTTTTACCCTTGATGGCTTTTAGTTTCTCTTCAAAGGCTTTGGCTAATTTTGCCATTTCTTGCTGTCTTTTCTTATCTTCTTCTAAGCATTTTTTGCAATCATCATCATAAAAAATCCACTCCCCTACATCGGCGTTGGGTCCTTTCTTTGGCTCTGAGGTTTCGGTGTAGGCTTCGCAAGTACAGCTTTGGCTCGCCAAATTAACCAATTTAATGACTTCGTCAGAACCCTCGCTTCCAAACTTTTTCGTAAAATAGGCTATCTGTTTATCTATACCTTCTTTGGCTTTTTGCTTCATGGCTGCCAATGCTTTTTGTTCAGATTTACTTATCTTCTTTCCCTCATTCACTTTATCTAAAATGGTTTGCGTTTTCTGTGCAATTTTTTCATATAAGTCTGTTAATGAATTATACGTTTCGGCTATCGCCCCTGCATTTTCGTAGGCTGCATCTAAGATTTGATTGTAGGCTGCATACGCCTTTTCTAAGGCTGCTCGCTGTTTATCGGTTAGTAATGAGGCACTTACACCACTTAACTCAGCACGACCTGCTACCACACACCCCCCTTCGGCTACTTGTATGCCACTTAGTGTTACTCCCAACTTGATGTTATTCATCATCGGTACTTTTATCAAGCCTTCGCCATTGCCACTGCCATCTATGCTTACAACTGATAAAACAAGACTATTCATAGCAATTTCATCGCCTGCAGATACGGGTATGATTGTACCGTTGTATTGTGGTACATTATCATGATTGCCACAACTATAGCTGGCCGTGATGCCTGCACAGGTGGGCTTTTTGCTTTTTAAAGCATCTTGTAATTGCTCAACTGATGGATTGGGCGTTAAAGAAACAATGGCTTCGGGTAAGCCTTCGGGTAATTCTTTGCCTTCGGCGGGTATGTATATTTTGGTTGGCGTGTTGAGTAGGGCATCAATATCAACTTCTGCATCAGGTTCTTCAGTTTGTGGTTCGTCTTCGGTTGTTTGTATTACTTCAGGGTCTGGCTCAATCGTGCTTTCTGGCTCATATGTCAGTTCCAGAGTCGCTTTCCCATGTTTCTTCTATGGGAGCCTTCAGTAAGTTCAAATTCGCTCGCCATGTCTGGGCTTTCGGCTTGTTGGCATACGGTCTTTACCTCCCATTTATATTGATAGCCTACGGGTTGCTGAATCAACAGATACTCGGTTGATAAAACACTTTTTTCGGTTTTTATACCATTAGGCAAAGTGAAGTAGGCCAATTTGTAGCTAAGAGCATCGGTGGGGGCATCCCAACTGAGCCGTACTGACCCATCGTCAGCATCTACTTTTGCTTGTAAATTTGTAGGGGGTGGGCAAGGCAAATGCCCATATACAAAACTCTTAATATCGCTATATCCATTATTAAAAAAGCCAACTTCTCCAGTGAGGCTCTCTACTCTTACCTGCCAAGCGTAGCGTTTACCTTCGGTGAGAGGCAAGCCCGTTGAGCCATAGATATAGTTTGGTTTGTCAGCTAACAACTCTTGCATGTAAGGAGACCCCGAATTGACAACCATTGCAGGGTCTTCGCCTGCGGGTACTTCATATAAATACAGATGATAGACTAACCCATCACGGCCCAAAGCAGGCGTCATGTGGCGGGGTGTCCAGCTAAACAAAAGATTTTGTGGAGTTGTAGCTGGCACAATACTGCCGTCAGCTGGCATATTGAGTAAGGGCGGATAATTATTTTGAATATAAAACTTCGCAGTGCCTGTGTTGCTCACTTGTCTAAATCGGTTGTGTTCGATTGCTACAACTTCCCACTCATAAAAACCAAAGGGCAGGGGCAAGCCATTGAGTAGCTGGGCATAGTCAATCCCTTGTGCTTCGATGTTTTGAGTGCTGAAATTTTCGGCTAATTCAAGAGCTGAGAGTGTCTTTGGTACACCTGGTGTAAGTGTTATGGGTTGACCATTAACGAAGCCTTCAGGATTTTCGAGCCAGACACCTTGCCCTTTGAGCCTTAGGCGTAGACTTACTTCAAGGCTTGGCTTGGTTAGGTCTTTGAGCAATAGTTGTACTTTAAACTTCAAGGGACTACTGACAATCTCGCTCATTTGTCCACTAAATGGTGGACTTATAATTACTCGACAATCAACAGGATAATTCTGCGAATATCCTATCAGACTTATTCCCAACAGAAATAACAATGATAGTCGAAGTGTTATGTATTTAAATATCTTCAGCATCTGTTGTGTAGGTTTATCTTTTTAAAATAGGTGCATCAAAAACCTCTGAAAGTTTGGTTTCGGAATCATCAGCAAAAACTGCTTTGATTCGGTAACTATAAATCAAGTTTGGCTCAACTTCAGGTTCTCGAAATGAACCAAACTTACCTTCAAAAATCTTGTAAAGTGCCATTTTTTCGGCCGTTCCTTTCTTTCGATATAAGATATATTTCTTGATTGAAAGCTTAGGTATTTGCCATGTAAGTAAAAGACTGTTGGAGGTTTCATCAAGATTAAAACTGATATACGTAATAGGTTTTCGAACACCAGTATAAAGCATTTCGAGTTCGATATTAGCAGGTTTTGACCGCAATCCTGCATCATCTTGAGCAACGAGTTGATAGATGTATGAGGTTTTCTCAGCTGCAGTTGTGTCAATGAAGGTGCTTACCTGCTTTTTAGCTAAAAATGCAAGCAATTGTTTGCGACTATTGAGGGTATCGGTTTTAAGAAACCTATACAAAAAGGTGCTATCGTGGTCTTCGCTCGACGAATTTGCCCAATTCATGGTGATACTGCTATCTGATACCGAAAAGCTGGTAAAATTGGGCGATGCAGGCGGAATAATATCGGGGCGACGCACAATAACTGTATCAGCATGAACAGAGGCATTTAGCCGTTTGTCAAAGGCAATGATTGAGTAATAAATTTTCTTGTTGAGTAAGTGTAACGAAACCGTATCTCTAAAAGCACTATCTGCGATAATGCTACTTGTAATTAGGCTCAACTCTCGCTTAAGGTTATCTCCACGATAAATACTATATCCTAAAAAATCTTTTTCGTGGTTGGCTTTCCAACGAAGGGTAACAATACCTTTTTCGTCAGATTTGTATGTTTTCCAAACAGGTTTTTGCGGTGGAATAGAATCTTCTAACTGAACAAATTCGGGATAAGAGGTCAAACTTTTATATGCCCAGTTTACCACAGAAACTTGATAATAACTTTCAGAAACAGGCAGACTATCTACATACATTCGGGTTTGCCTGGAAAGACGTTTAGAATTTAATTTTTCATATTTTCCACCTAATTTTTCAGCCCTCAAAATATCAAACCCACGAATATCATTATTAAGAGAATCAGGAAAATTCCAAGTGATTCGGACAGCTTTTTCTTTTTTATTAGGCAAAAAAGTTTTTACTTTCGGAAGTGGCAGTTTCGTTCGATAACCATAAATGCGTATAACATTAGATGGTTCGGAAAGTATGCCAAAAGGGGTAATGGCTTTTACACGATAATAATATTCTTGGTAGAGTTTAGGAAGTTTTTCAGATTTTGTTCCAATATATCTACCCAATGAGTCGGGTTCGGCTAAAGCCAAAATGGGTTCATCTTGGGTAGCTCGATAGCTTAATCCTCCATCATCAGAACGTTCTACCATGAAAGCACTATGTAATACCGAATCGGCCACATTCCATCTAATAAAAAGTGTACTATCTTGAAACTCACCAAAAAGATTAGTTGGGGGCAATAAACGAGTTATTTTTGATGTTTCGACACTGGTTGTGGCTGAAACTTCGGTTTTATCAATCGTAACAGTGTATGTATATTGCTCATTAAGTACAATAGTTTTATCTTCATAAAGGAGAGCCATTCCACCAGCAATTGCACCTGAAGTATTACTCATCAACATCGCCATAGCTAAGGAGAGGTCTTTCGATACTTGGTCTTCTGGTACAGGTTCTTGTAAGAATTTAAACGCTACGGTAGCAAATTTTTCTTTTTTACTCAATAAACTCCAATAGTTTTCTCTCAAGGGTACTAATGTGTTTTTTGTGAGTAAAACTTGATTTTCGTTTACTTTTTCACCGTTACGATGAGTAGTTTGCCTAAATAAACGATAGCCTAATGTGATACCTTTTTTCCAAGTTTCAAAGCTCTGTGGCATCCATCTAAGAATTAACCTTATCTTTTTCTGTTTTGGCTACTAATGCTAACTCTTGAGCAAAAGTATTAACTGAGTAGATAATTAAAACGATAATTATGTATGTATTTTTCACTATCCTAATTATGTTTTGAAATAGTTATAATATTTTACCATTCGTTTATTCTAATATCCACAAATGGAAAATTGTAAGAGTTTTCTTCTAATTGACTTATCCTGTAGAGTCTTTGAGTTTCCTCAAATTCTCTTTGTCGTTGTCGCTGACGTTCTTCTTCTTCGTACCTTTGACGAGCTAATTCTTCAAGATATTGTAAATAAGCTGTTTGGCGTTCTTCTTCAAGTCTTCGTTGTTCGGCTTCATATTCTTGCCTCTGACGTTCTTCTTGAAGTCTGCGTTGCTCTTCTTGGTATGCTTGTTGACGTTCTTCTTCAAGTCTTCGTTGTTCGGCTTCGTATATCTGTTGTTGGCGTTCTTCTTCTTCTCTTTCTAATTGTTTTCTAAAAGCATCATTTCTATTCCACTCTTCTTGAAGACGTTGTTGTTCGGCATCATAGATTGCTTGTTCTTCACGTCTTCGCTCTTCTTCTGCTTCTTGTTTTTGTCTTTGTAACTCTGCATTTCTTTTATCTTCTTCCTCCTTGGCCAATCGTTGTCTTTCTATTTCAGCATTGAGGTCTGCCTGTATCTGGTTTTCATCAACATCATTGTCAGTATCATTTGCTTGAGCAGTTGCCTCATCAGCTTCATCATAGAAGGAGCTTTTTTGTTGTGCAATTTGTGCAAAAACAGATAGGTCTGGTTTTGCGTTAGCAACCCCGTTGATAATCGCATTGCTTTGTCTTTCGGCTTCTGCCATTATTTCGTCTGCAATTCGGCGAGCATCAGCCATTACACTTTTGGCGTCATTTTCAGCTTTATCCATTATTTGCTTAGCTCTTGCCCAAGCTGCGTCCATAATTTCTTTACCCTTTTGTTTAGCCGTAGCCATTTCAGTATCAGATTGGGCTTTGATTCTATCCACAACTTCTTGCATTTTCTTTTGAGCCTCTCTGTCTGAATCATAAGCCATTTGTCGATATCTATCTTTAATTTCATTCTTTCTTTTTCTTCCCATCCACCACTTTATTTCTCTTCTTCGTTGAGCTTCAAGGTTTCTTTTAGATTGTATTAATTCATTATTTATTCTTGTGATTTCAGCTTTTCCATTAGCTTCAAAGCCTCTTACATTAGCTAACGCCCCATCAACTGCTGCATCGACCTGTGCCACAGCAATATTGGTCATGTTTTTTTATATCCAGAGCTTCCTGACAAAGCTTTCAACGATTACGTGAACCATTGCTTGTGCATCAGCAACCACGTTTATGAGCCTGACGATCAGCTGCCGTGTTCTACCATTTGTTTCACTTCTTCTTTGTTCTCGGTGAGGTATGATTCGCATTCTCAGCTTTCTCTAAAATTGCGTTTCCTCTACTATCGATCATTTCGTTTATTTTTTCAGCCTCTTGTCTTGCATTATTTTCTATTTGTTCTCCTCTAACTTCTGCATATTTCTTTATTTCTTCTGTAGTAACTCTTGCATCTTCTTTTATCTCTTTCGATATTT
>CBDIQW010000004.1:0-74654 GCA_965283955.1 Emticicia sp. | reverse complement strand
CTCGCCCGAGGCAGGGTTAGACTTTGGCTCAAATGAAAAAGTCAAAAAGTTTGACATGAAAAATAACTCCGATAAAGCAGTTGGATTTACTGTAAAAGTCAATAATTCTTGGATTACGGTTGAGCCAACCTCAGGAACTATTCCGCCAAACAGCATTTTCCCAATTACCGTAACGGTTGATGATAAAGGCAAACTTCCAGCTACACATCCAGGCTCATTAACACTTAACTTTGATAGCAATGTAGATGCTCGAAACTATAACATTTCGATGTTTGTCCCAAATAACGAAGCTCCATCCGTTTTTAGCGATAAACCTACCAATATTACAAGAACCTCGGCTCAGGTTTCAGGGACAATTACGAGTATTGGTAAAGGTCCAGTAACAAGACATGGACATCTATGGTCTGATAAGTCAATTACATCTTGCTGTACTCCAGGACTATTTACCGATTTTGGGCCAAGAGGGGTTGGGCAGTTTGTAAGCAGTATAGGCCCTCTTTTGCCAGGGAAAACCTATTATGTTCGTGCTTATGCAACTAACGAAAAAGGCACAAATCTATCAGAGCAGGAATATACTTTTACTACCTCAACTACAGCAACCCCACCAGATGTAACAATTAGCTCAATTAGTAGCATTACTACTAATTCTGCAAAAATAGTTGCCAAAATAAACAATGATGGTGGAGCATCTATCACTTCTTACGGTGTTGTTTGGTCAAAACGAAATGAAAGTACTACTCCTGACCCAAGAACCCAAAAAACGAAAACAGAAATAAAAGGTACACCGAGTAGTGCTGAATTTCCAGCTAATATTGATGGCTTAGAGCCTAATGCAGAATATTATATTTCGGCTTACGCCTATAACTCTACCTCAACCGACCCTGGTATAGGCAAAGCCATTTCTTTTAACACCCCCGAGCCAATTACCGAACCCAAACTAACAACCTCTGCTGCTACTGATATAGATTATACGTTTGCTACCATGAAAGGTAATATTACTGACTTAGGCTCTGTAAAAATAGTAGAGCATGGCTTTGTTTATTCAAAATCTAATGCAGACCCAAAAATAAATGCCAAAAATTGTGCCTTTAAGAATTTGGGGAATTTGAATGCGGCCACACCAATTTCGGATAGAGTAACTGGACTTTTGAAAGGTATGAATTATTATTATCGAACTTATGTTAAGACTGAGGGCGGGCAGTATTATTATTCAGCATCAGTACGAAATTTTTCTACCAAAGAGGATAATTTGATATATTACTGGACTTTTAATGATGGTTTCACCGATGTTTCAGGCAATGCTAATCATGCACAAGGTACAGCAAAAAACTTTATAGACAGATTTGATAACTATGAGAAAGCTATTGATTTGGGTTCTGGCTATGTTGGTGAAATTGATTGGTTTAAAACCAATATTACTTCGGATTTAACAGTTAGTATGTGGATAAAATTAAGTGACTCGAATTTTTCAGGTAGCAGAAAAGTTATTTACGGACAATCTTATGGAATATGTTTAAATAATAATGATTGGGCTGGTTTTTTTCTATACTATGACCCTGGTATATCCGAAGGCAAAAATAATATACTATTTTTTGCCAAAAATGGTACTCAGGTTATTTATCCAGCATTTAGCAAAGATGATATTGATAGTAAAAAATGGCAACATCTTTTGATTGTTAAGTCTGGTACTAATTGGAAATTTTACTTAGATGGCGACTTAAAATCAACGGAAAAGTTTAATACAAATTTACAGATGGGTACATACTATGGTAATAAATCATATTTGGGATTTCCATGGGCTTGTAATGATGGATTTAGCAATCTCAATGCACAAATAGACGATGTCCGCCGCTACAATAAAGCCTTTTCAGAAGCAGAAGTCTTAGAATTATACAACCGAGAAAAATAAACCCAAAGAAAATGAAAACGATAAAGCTATTTTTAGTTGGTCTTGTGTTGGCTGTAGGACAAATTTCCTGCGATTGGTTTACCCCACCACCACCACCAGCTCCTGCACCACAAGGTATTGCAATCAAGGTAACTGATAATACCAACGCAAAAAAACTATTAGAAGGAATAAATGTTTCGATAACATCGGCTAATAAAAACGATGCTAAAACAACAGGTACTGATGGTACTTGCAGGTGGGAAGGATTAGATATCGGGGATTATATCATAACTGTTCCTTCAAGTGATTACAGGACACAAAAGTAAAGTTGTTTGAAGCAGTAGCAGTTGGCAAACTTTCTGAACAACTTTTTCAGTTAGATGCACTACCAATGCTTGAAGCAAATCCTTTGGTCGTCAATTTCAACAATACAAAGAAAACCGAAACCGTATATTTCAAAAATAGAAGTGTTCAGGGAGATATAAATTTGAGTATTGAAGGTTTTGAAAAGTGGCTGAGTGTTAGTGAAACCAATCTAACGATTCCAGCCAAACAGCTAAAAAGCAGTTACATTTACGGCCGACACCAAAGGTATTGGCTTTGGTGGTACAAGTACAAAGGTTATACTGAATTATCGACTCAATGGCAATGGAGACAATACTGATATGACAGTTTATTTAAATCTTACCAATCCCCAAGCTCCATCCATAGAAACAAATAATGCAACGGGCATTTCGCAGACCTCAGCCGATATAACAGGAGTAATAACTAATACAGGTGGAAGTCCTGTTGTGCAGAGAGGTATTACATGGTCGGAAGGTACTGACCCTAAACCAGAAACCGATTCAAAAGAAGTTTTGTCGGGTGGTGGGATTGGCTCATTTACATTAACTGCCAAAAGCCTAAAAGAAGGTAAAATCTATTATGCCAGAGCTTTTGCCACCAATTCAAGTGGAACTACCCTGGGCAATGTTATTCAGTTTACAACTGCCACAACCCCTACGCCTCCATCAGTTACGATTGAACCAGTAAAGAATATAACAATAAACTCTGCAGCACTTACTGGGAAACTATCAAATACTGGTGGCTCAAACGTAACTGAACAAGGCTTCTGTTGGAATACTACTGGAAATCCTAAAATCACAGATAATAGGATTCAAGCAAACCAAGATGCAAGTGGTAATTTCAGTGTAAATATGACTGGGCTAAGTCAAGGTTTGGTTTATTATATTAAAGCTTACGCAATTAATGGTTTGGGGGCGACTAATGCTGGATATAGTAATGAAATATTTTTCAAAACTCAAGTACCAACTACACCACCTCAGTTGGCAACTTCAACTCCAAATTTGATTTTTGAAAATAGTGCTAATGTACAAGGGTCAGTATCTGATTTAGGTTCGACAACAATTATAGAGCATGGGTTTTGTTATTCAGATAAAACTAACCAATTAAATATATCTAATTCATCTATCTTGAATTTAGGTCCGAAGGATAAGACAGGTTTATTTGATGGAGAAATCAAAGATTTGAAAAAAGGGACTGTTTATTACCTTCGCTGTTTTGCTAAGAATAATAATGGGGAATATTTTTACGGGAATACTATTTCATTTGCAACTAAACAATTGGGGTTAGTCGCATTATATTCGTTTGACAATAACACAAATGACCTCAGCGGAAATGGAAATAATGGAAAGAATACCATGGGATTTACTTCAAACAAATTCAATAATTTAAATTCAGCATTAAACCTTTCATCAGGCTTTTTCGAGGCAAGTAACTTGAATTTATTTAACTACAAGGGTAACCTGACCGTTTCTTTTCTATTAAAAAATAATAGTAGTTTATTCAGTGATGGAAAAAAGGTACTGTTCTCTAAAATAAATGGATACTGCGACGAGAGGACTGACGGGTATCAATCAAGAGCAGATGGCTTTATATTTTATTTTTCAAATTCATCTCTTAATCTAAAGGTAGTTAATCAAGAGAACAGAATTGAGGAAGTTTCTTTAATTAATAAAGAACAATTTTCTAATGACTGGAATCACGTTGCAATTGTTAAAAATGATAAGTCTTTAAGGGTGTATCTTAACGGATTACTAATTTTTCAAACTCAAACAAATTTAGAGGCACGAGGCGAATATAACTTATTGGGTGTAACTTCTATTGGAGCATTTATGATTGGAAAAGTTGATGCATCTGGTTGTAACTATGCTAATCCCCCTGCAATAATTGATAATTTAAAAATATTGAACATTGCGGCATCAGCTAATGATATTTTAAAAGATTCGCAATGAGTAAAAGTATGGAAAGTTCTCAATTTCATTGAAATTTGACAATTTATTTAAATCTAAGAAAAGAAGGATTAAGTAGACAGTAAAAAATGAAAACACTAAATATCCTACTATTTTGTACTATCATTTTAAGCATTTGGGGCTGTTCTAAAACCTGCCCCAAATGCACCGGTGAAGGTACTACCGCCTGCCATACTTGTTATGGTACAGGAAAAGAAAATTGTTATTACTGTAAAGGGGATGGTAAGATAGACTGCTCAACCTGTTCGGGACATGGAGCAACACGCTGCTCCAATTGTTATGGAGAAGGTGTAACAACTGGCTATGGATACGGTTACACTACCAGTGGTTATCAATATTTTTATGGTAAACACGAGTGTAGTAGCTGCTATGGTAAAGGTAACAAACAGTGCTATTCGTGTAGTGGGTCAGGCACACAAAATTGCACTTATTGTTCATATAGTGGAAAAAAAACGTGTACAAGCTGCAATGGAAAACTTACCGAAACCTGCACACAATGTGGAGGGAACGGGAGCATAAAAGATGATAGAACTTTAGGTCAGAGATGGGATGATTTTTGGGGTAGTAACTCTAAAACAAACGAACAACCGACAACAAATGACACAGGAATATCAGCAGATTCTCAAGAAAATGAGACTGAAAACATTACTAAAAAGTCAATAGAGCCGCCCAAAAATATACTTTACGATTTTTCTATTTCAAGTCAGACTCGTGCCAAGCAAGTTCCTCAAGATATAATTCTGTTATTTTTAGTCTCTTTAGATAAACGAGAATACGGTTTAGCTTATGACCTCACTTGGGTTGACCGATTTGAGAAAAAAGGTAAAGATTGGTTCATGTCTTGCAAGGCATATGGTTGTACTTATGGTATCTCGCTCAGTAACATAAAAGAGATGTCAAACGATGGTATACAAACCAAATATTTAGCTGAATACACTACTAAAGATGACACAAATGGTGCTGGGAGTTATTCTCAAATATTCACTATTCAGCGAAAAGGAGAAGAAAATCTATATTTTATTACTGATATTCGGAATTTGAAATAAATATAGACCAAGCAAGGGAAAAAATTGAGAATGCTTCGATATATGATTGTAAACGAATTAAAACAATCAATATCAAATACAATGGAAGCTAAAAACAAACCATTCGCCCCCGCTTTTATCAAAGCATTCTCAATTTTTGTAGCACTAATTATTATTTTAGGTAGTTGTGATTTACTTAAAAAAGAAGCAAAACCGCTATCTCCTGTTATCATTAATACCAATCCAAATGACCCTTTAGTGGCAAGTGTAAGTCTCAAAAATCAGCAAATCACAGAATTTTATGGTATTAAAAACAATAAAGGGATTGTAGAAAGAATTGATAGAATTGTTAGCCGTGAAAAGCAAGGCGTAAATGAAGCTGATTATGTAAATTTTGATGAAAAATCTCGGTTAAAAAGTATTTATTTGAAAGGTGGAGGTAAATTCTTACTTACTTGGAAAACTGACTCGAAGGCTGTAGTTACTTACCTTACAGCCAATGGTTTAAATCAAGCAAGCACCGAACTTGACTTTAATGAGCCTGATGAAAGTATGCGAGTATCATTCCCAAATGTCATGCAAAACGCTTCAATAAGAAGTGGAATGGATATGCAATTAAAACAAATTGCCTCTTTCTCCGAGCAAAACACTTTTACTAATTCGGTGAGTAATACATCACAAAAAGAGCTAAAAGTATATGTAACTCAATGTGGAGGTCTTCCAGCAGATGCTGAGCAGGTAAGTGTAATTATGTATAGGTATCCTCATAATCCAGGCGATAAACGGATTGGAGAGTATATAGGTAAAAGAATTGTTAAAGGTATGTACTCTGTTATTCTGCCTTCAGACGTGTCATTTACTGTAGGTATAAATAAACAAGAGGCTTGTCAAACACTAACCGAAAAAATAAGTGGTGTTGCGTGTGATAAAACTGCAAAAAAATTAAGAAAAATACTTAAATGGGGTAAGATTTCAATACCATCAGCAATTATTTCATCGGTTATTGATGACATTTTAGAAAGTGTATGTGAGGAGGTCGCAAATAAGTCTTGTGAAAATAGCTTTGAAGATAAAGAATCTACGATTTATACAGGTCAATTATCATTCTTAGCTACTGTGATTCCAACATCGGGTTCTAATAGTATATATTTTCCCGAAAAAATTATTGATGGGAATAGTTTAAATTACCCCGACTTACAGGCAGAAATTGGAGGTGAGGCAAAAGCAAACACATTGATTTTGAATCCCGATAGGCCTGCTAAGGCTCAATCATACAAAGCCACGGCCTCTATTTCCTGTTTACCAGTCAATACTTTGGTAACAATTAGTGTTATTGGCACCGATGGTTATAAAAATGCCAAGACCCTTGTAGTTAAGAATATTGATGAAAATGGTTATTTCAATATCGAATTAATAGTACCTGGTGCTGCAACAGGTGTCAAAGATGAAATAAACTTAAAAGCAACATTACCAAATGGTAATGTTATCATCAGAAACGCTTCTCTTGTATTTCAATAAGAAAAACTCAGCATAGTTTAAAGTAATTGGGGTGTTTTTTTGAAAAATACCCCAGTAGTTTTTATTTGTACTCAAGTACTCTCACATTACTTCGACCCCTTGCATCTGCATCAACAATGATTAGAGCATCTCGAGAAGTATCAAAAGCAATACACGAAATAGAAGTAAACTTTGCCCCTCTATCAAGGCTATCGTCAGTTTGTGATGAGGCTATATTTCCATCATAGATGATTTCGACCTTCTTTGTACTTAATCTTATTCGATAAATGTTGAAATTGTTTTTCTTGTTTCGTTCTACTATATAAACAAACCCTCTTTTTGCATCAAGTGCCATTCCAATTGGGTAAACATTTGGTGTGATTAATGGTTGTGTTGAAAATTCTTCAATACTATTGAGTACCGTAGATTTTCTTTTATTGAGCGTCCATTTTGTAGGGTTATTTTCTGGAAATAAATCAAGCGAATAAATATCTTTTCCATCAGTATCCATAGCCGTTGTAAGACCATCATAGCTTAAAGCAACACTTGGTGTATTAATAAAATCATATTTGTAGAATGTCCCATTACTATACAAAATGGCATTAAGCTGCGTTATATAAGTCATTTCATGAATAAACTCTTTGGTTGTAAGTGTATTGGAAACAACTGTACTCACCGAGCCATTGGAAAGTTTACGAATATTTGAATAGCCAGCAGCGGCATTACTTTTATAAGTTCCATTATCATATTGGTCTGCTATATATACATCGTTATTGACACACGTAATTTCAGTAGGATTAGTAAACTTGGCTATATTTGCAGTTCCATCTACATTACCCGCCACATTGTCAATCAACGGAATGACAGAATCATCTTTGTTTAGCCTAAAAACTCCACTATTATTAATTGGATATGGTGGACTGCTTACAGTAGAGTTAATATTAACCGCACTAAAATAAATGTTTCCATTGCAAGCTTGGCTAATATCATTGATATAATACGTTGTCGGAATACTGGCAATTGTGCTTACATAAGGGGTTAGTAAATAAGTAAAAGCTTTACTTGATTCTGCTATTGGCTGCCCTGTAACTTGGACTTTGATTAGACCTGTTACTGCACCAACTGGTACTATCGAGGTAATCTGATTATTTGTAAGATTCTTTATGATTGCTCTTTTGTTATTGGAAAAGAAGACTCTTATTTTACTTGTATCAGTGCCAAAATTTGCTCCGTTAATTGTGATGGTTTCACCAAAAATTGATTCTTCCGGTGAAAAATTATTGAGCTTGGGTGATAAATCAGGTACTAATGTTTTTAATGAAATGACTTGGCTATATCCTATATTATCACCCCCAATGTCACTTATGGCATAAGACCTAATTTTATATTCCGTTTCTGGTTTTAAACCTGAAATTTCACCGTTAAAAAAATTATCGGCATCCATTTTTGTTATTTGAACTTTATTATCTGTAATTTTTGGTTCGCCACTTGTGTTCCAAACAAAACCATATTCGTTAATTTTTCCTCCGCCGTCACTTGTAATTTTTCCTATCAGAGATATTCTGTCTGTAAAAATATTTTTAAAATCAATCAAAACAGTTGGTTTTGTTGGGGTTATAGAAGTTGTAAATTTCTTCACATCTCCTAAACCCATGCCAAACGAATTTACTGCAAAGGCTCTTACATAATAGATTTTGCCTTTTTCTAAGCCTTCAATAGTTTCGGTGAATTCACCAACTTTGCCGCCACTTTTTCTAATTGTTTTATCGGTTTCAGGATTTGGATTTGGGGTTTCAGCCCAACAAAAACCCCTTTCCGCAATGCTGCCACCTCCTGCATTGGTGATATTTCCAGTTACATCTGCTGAGGTTTGAGCAATACCATTTACATCATAAGTTTTAAGTGCTGGTGCTTGAGGGTTAGGAATAAACATTGAAACTGTCAATGTGCTATTACCCGTTTGCCCCCCATCTGTTGAATAATTAAAAATTACGTTACTGACATAATTTTTCCCTTCTCTACCCTTTGGATTGATAATGAATGTTAATTCATCTTTAAAATTAGGCGTAAGTTTAATCTCTTTTTTTGTTACATTTAGCCAAGATTGGTCATTTTCGGGCACTTTGATTGATAATGTTACAGTTTTTTTGCTATTTTTATTTTCTAAAGCCAAAGGTTTGGAAACTTCATTGCTATTGTCAAAATTTAGAAAAGGAGTAAAAAACACTGGATTTTTAAAGTCTAAATTGAATAGTACAGAAGTCATTGTACCAACACTTACCAGAATATCAATTTGCTCTTGGCTTTCATATTCGTCCGATTCTACCAAAATATTGTATTTGCCAATTTCTATCCCTTCAAATCTTACTTCGCCATCTTTGTCCGATACTCTTGAATCTTTTTTATTGGCTGAGGACAAAGTTACTTTCGCACCTTCAATGAGTTTTGTAGATGAAACTTTATCTTTAAGCTTAACAACAATCCCTTGCGGTTGTGGTGAGGGTTCAATCTTTTTTTTACAGGCATAAATACCCACAAAGAAGATAGCTGAGAATAGCAATATGTAATTATTTCTAAACAACTTTTTCATAAAATATATGATTTAAGGTTCTTTTGTTCTGCTTATTTTATTGAGTGGTTATTTTTCCATAACCTTGAGAGCTGCCATTTCCGTAAATATGCAATGTATGGGTATCTGTTTCCCTATAAAAATGTGTGTCATTTTCTTTTACGATTCCCTCTTTTTGCTTCAATTGTTTACCATAAAAATCGTTTAGATTTGAAAAATAATACGCCATATTATTATTAGCACTATAAATCAAGTTGGTTGCTTGAAAATAATGAAAATTGTACATAGCAGTTCCAATCCATGCCATTGAAAACTTATCATTCTTATTGAAATCTGCATTAATATTTTCTCCTCCAGTTGCTACACATGCAATCTTAGTTCCTTTATTTATCATATAATTATAGCATTTGTCCGCTTTAATCTTCCAATCATTTAAGGAAAGATATTTATCATGTCCTACTAAAAAAGACTCTGCTAAATAATAATCGTTTTCATTTAGAATCGGTAGTATATCATCAGGATTCCAAGCGTTCATAAATACTTTTAAGTCTTGACTTCTGCAATAATTTATTGCCATATTTTGTCTATCTCTTGTTACTTTATAATCAAACCCTGCATCGTCAAAAAAAATGCCACTTGCTCCCATTTTCTTCCAGCCATTAATATATTGCTTGAGTGTTTCTTCAGGAAAATTATTTGTACTAACACCTAAATCAACATATCCAAAAACTAAACTTTTTTTTGATAAAAGCTCAGATACAATTGATTGAGTATTAGCATTATCAGGATGACTGCTTTTCCAAAGCCCATCACCTAAAACAATCAAATTAAATTTCGAAAATTCATCTACTGCTTTTTTCAAATCCCCTTTTGCATTATTAATTAATGAGGGATAACCATAGTAAATACATAAATGCTCTGGTGGGGAGGGTATTGTTGTTCTTTCCATAAAACCTTGACTATCAACCGTATCTCCTAATATTTCTTGTTCTTTACAATCAAGTAATATAAAACCGAGAGCTTAGGTACAAAACCACCCATATATTTTTTGTTTGCCTTTCCATAAGTTTCATGAAATGAAGTTTTTTTCTCTTTAACATAAAATTAGTGTAAAAACAGTGGGAATCTGAAGAATTGCTTTCGATATATTATCAGAGATTAATACCTCAATAAAAGTAAAAAAAAGGATATTTAAACGAGGGAAATTTAGCAAAAAAAACGATATATATAAAACAAATGAATTTCTGTAAAACCTAAAAAGTATAGCACATTTTATTGAAAATAAATAAATTCTTTAAAAAAAACAAATAGACAAAATCTGCATAAAATTTTCAACCCCAAAAAATGGGGGTGGGATTTTTTTGCCCAAAAACTAAGACTATGGCATTAATAATTAGAAAAGTAAAATCACCTCAAGAAAAAGAAAACTCTAATTCTTTGATTCAAAGAATTTATAAAGATGCTTTTGATTTTGACTATGATGCTGTTGCAAGGCTTTCGCCAGATTTTAAAAAAATACCTTTCGTCGCATATAGTGAAAGTAAATTTGATATTATCGGAACGGCTACACTTTCACTTGAAACAAATGGATATTTTCCTTCTGAATATTATTTTGGATATCGAATTCCATCAGAGGTAAGATGCCAGAAATTAGTTGAAATTGGACGTTTAGCCAAGGAAAAAACTGTTTCATTGACACCCGAAGAAGAAAAACTGACACTACTTTCCTTATTATTAGCAATAAAGGAATATAGCATGACTAATCAGGTTGAGGGATGGGTTGCCACAGTCCATACCAAATTGTTAAATGAAATCAAACAAATTGGTATTAATGTGAAAGTTTTGGCACACAATGGTGCAATCGAAACAGAAATCACAAAAGCGATGGGTAGGTATCCTAAGGATATATCCTTCATTTATGCTACAATGCTGGATTCTTATAAAAACCTTGAAAAGTTTCAATATTTACTACTTAACGGCACAATAACCATAGAAACAGAAGAGCCTGCTTTACACTAAAGCAGGTTCAGACTTTAAAAATTATTCTAAGAAAAGTATTATAATTTAAAAACGAAATGAATAAAATACTCACCTCTGTTATCATAACAGGGCTAATGCTCTATTGCCCTCTGTTTGACAAAATCACATTAATGCTTGATGCAAAAATGGCTTTTCCTACTATTTGTAGCCTTTGGTTACTTTTCAAACAAAAAGAATTGGACTGGAATTCAGTTAAAGCCAATGTAAAAACTGATGGATATTCTACAATTCTCATCGTGATTGCTGGAATGATTAGTCAATCTTTACCTATTATTCTATGGAAAAACAATGCAATTCCGTATCAATCTCTTGACTTGGCAGCTTACATTGGAATTTTGATGCTTTTTGGTGGTTTATATCTACGAATTCTGACAATTGATGAATTAGATAAATTTTTTACCAATGAGGTTAGAATCGAAGACGGTTGGAAGCTTATCAAAACAGGAACGTATAAATATATACGTCATGGCTCATACACAGGAAGTATATTGACTATGCTTGGCACTTCAGTTTTATTTCATTCTTGGATAAGTTTATTTATGGGCTTCATATTTTTATTCATAGTTTATGATTATCGTATTCGCTTAGAAGAGAAAATGTTAGTTGATTTTTTCGGAGAAAGCTATGTTGAATACCAAAAAACTACTAAAAAACTGATACCACACATTTATTAAAAACAATCAAAAGTAACCAATCCCCAATTTTTAGGGGTTGGTTATTCTTTTTTTATACTGGTATTTTGTCATAATCAAATATGTATAATTGTTTGTAATCATATTATGCTATGAAAATTAAAGAAGTAAATATCAATGTAAGGACAAGTGTTTCTCCACAAGAAATTCTGTATTGTGTTGCCGATGTAAATTACACTCGTATTTACTACAATGACAGAGTTGAAATTATACCAGTAACATTAAAAAAAGTTGAGGCTCGGTTAGAAAGCTACTCCTTTTTTAGAATACATAAATCCTATTTAGTCAATATTAACTTCATTTCTGAACGGAAAGACAAATATCAAGTAGAAATGTCGAATAAGCACTTTTTAGATATTTCACGAAGAAAGGTGGTTGAATTCAAAAAAGTATTGAAAAATGCGAATCTTAATTTTAAATAAACTAAAACGTCTTTTGCTATGAAATTATCTCTTTACTTACTTTTACTACTCTCGTTATTTGGCGAGACTGCCTCAGGACAAGCAGCTCAAACTACTCCAAGCGGCACACTAATTGCCAACCAAAATCCAAATACAGCCATGCCAGCTTCTGCCATTTTAGAATTGCGAAGCACAAATAAGGGAATGTTGCCCCCACGTATGACAACCGCCCAAATGAATGCCATTGCTTCGCCAGCAATTGGTTTGATGGTTTTCGATACTGATGTAAAATGTTTGAAAACTTATAACGGTACTTCGTGGGAATGTGCAAATGCGAATCTTGTGGCTGCAACTCCATTAAGTTCATCATTTGCGTTTCAGTCTGTAACTGATAATTATACTTATGGAGAATCAATCGTAGCGGATAATAGTGGAAATAATATCTCCGTAGGTTATTTTGCTGGAGCTGTAACTTTTGGAAAATCGCCTAATATTATGACTCTTACATCTCTGGGGGGATATGATGGCTTTTTAGCAAAGCATGACAAAGACGGAAACCTTCTTTGGGCAACTCAGATTGGAGGAGCTAATAATGACCAAGAAATAAACGATGTTGCTATTGACAATGCTGGTAATATAGCAATAACTGGGTACATTAGATATAGTGCTTCTTTTTTTTCTACAAATGGGAGTCAATCAGATTACACAAATAATAGTTATTATTCCAAAATATTCGTAGCAAAATATAACTCTTCTGGAATACTATTATGGTATAAAATTGCAAGTTCATCCGGTAATTATGATTGTTATGGTCAAGGTATAACATTTGATACTCAAAATGATGTTTTAGTTACGGGTATGTACAGAGGGACTGTATCTTTTGATGCAATTTCGTTAGCTTCAAACAATAATACTGAAGACATTTTCATAGGAAAATTAGCTGCCGCTAATGGAGCATTTAGCTGGGTAAAAAGTAGCGGGAGTAGTGATAATACAGAGAATGGCCATGAATTAGTTTGTGATTTAAGTAATAATGTTTATGTATATGGACAATACACTGGCACAGCAACATTTGGAGAAGGGGGTGCGACAATAACTATTTCATCAAGGGGTTTAGATGACGTATTTGTTGCAAAATACTCATCGGCTGGTGTATTAGGATGGGTGCGAACTGCTGGCTCTACAAATGATGAAGGAATGGGAGGAATAGCATACTCTTCAGTCGCAAATGCTATATATATTACCGGAAGTTATAAATCCACTCTAACTTTTGGCTCTGGGCTTGGCTCAAATTCACAAGCATCAGTAGGGTCTAATGGTTACTATAATGGGTTCTTGGCAAAATATGATTTAAATGGTAACATACTATGGGCTACAAGGCAGGGTAGTACAAGTAATTACCATAACTATTGTAATGATGTAAGTGTAGATGGATTTGGCAATCCTTATGTTGGAGGAGAATTAGAGTATAATACAAATTTCTATTCCGTGGGTTCGGCTAATACATCCTATTTTAGAGGAGTTGATTATAATGAGCCGTTTATCGCCAAGTATAATGTTTCAGGTAATTTACTTTGGGTTGTCGTAGCAGTTGATGGTACCGGTGATGACCTGAAAGGAATAGACATTAAAAATAACATAGCTTTTACTCTTGGAAGTTTTGCAGAAACTATTAACTTCGGCTACCAACAATTAACATCTACCAATAATAGTTATCATGGAAATCTCTTTATCTGGAGATACGCAGAATAAATTAGAGACTATATATCAAAAGGCGTATGGCCAAAACAACTTTTGCAAAAAAGTATAATATGTATAACATTCTACACTAAATATATATATATGAGTTAAAAAAAACACTTTTTGTTTTATCTTTCAAACATTAAATTCGATATCAATGAAAATAAGAGTTCTAATTGCCGATGACCATAAATTATTAGCTGAGACGTTGAGCAATTCGCTCAGTGCCACTAATAATTTTGAAGTAGTAAATGTATGTCATAATAGTAAAGATGCACTTTGGAATATTCAATTAAGTCATCCAGATGTTTTATTACTTGATTTGAATATGCCTTTAGTAAACAATGATTTGCCGGAAACATCTGGATTGAAGTACTTGAGGAGCTAAAAAAAAAATGATAAAACGAAAGCCATCATTATTTCAAGCTACAATGATTACACCTTTATAAAACAATCTTTAAGTTTGGGAGCAAAAGGCTATTTATTAAAAAATACTTCTATTGACGAAATTGCAACCGCAATTACAGTTGTTTACAGTGGACAGCTATATATTCAGAAAGAGGTAGAGAATAAATTTAAAAATAAGCTCAAAGACTCTGATGAAGATGATGCTTTTGTAAATTCTATATCTCTTACCAAGCGAGAAAAAGAAGTATTAGAATATATTTCAAGAGGGTTTCGAACTGAAGATATAGCTAATGCTCTTAAACTTAAAAAATATACCGTTGACGAATATAGAGATAATCTTATTCATAAAATGCAAGCAAAAAATTCTGCCGAACTGATTAGGAAAGCCTTTGAAACCGGTATTCTATGAGAAAAATAATCTTTACTTTACTTGTAATTTTAAGGTTTCAAAATCTGGAAGCCCAGAAAATACTCATAATAAAACCACATGATAAAGATATTGAGGTCATAAATCATCTTAGTTATTACTTGGATTCTACTGGACAAGTCAGTATCCACCAAATATTGAGTTCTGATTCGTTTCGACCTCTCAGTAAAAACACAATTAATTTTGGTAGAAATCAGTCTTATCTTTGGTTAAAACTTAGAATAATTAATCAGTCAAATTCAGACAGAGTCTTTTCTTTGATAAGTAAAGGGGTAGATAGCTTACAATCCTACCAAGTTTCAGAATCTGCTTCACAGATTTTAAAAAATTCATTAACAGGTTCGCATATTTCGCTTAATAAAAGAGAATTTATGAGTCCTTATTTGTCGTTTTCTTTTAAGTTATCTCACAATCAAGTAAACGTCATTTATGTTCGAGCAAAAAATAGCAACTATCCATTAAGCGTTTACCCATTCAAACTATTTACACAAGATTCTGCTAAATATTATATTAAAAGAAAAGACCTACTCCAAAGTATTTATATTGGAAGTATGGTATTTTTACTGCTTTTTGGTTCAGTGCTTTTGTCTTTTTTTAAGGAATGGCTCTATTTCTATTATTTGTTATGTGTGTTGTTTTCGATGACTATGATGCTCGTTTATAATGATTATTACTATTTAATTTTTGAACACGCTCCGCTGATTATCCGAAACAAAAATTTCTATGGCATACCAACCTCTTTACTACCTCTATTTTACTTATTTTTTGCTAAAGAATTCTTGGTTTTTGGATACGATGTTAACGGCTATTTAAAACGTTTGATTAGAGTAACTTCCATTTTGACGGTCTGCGTACTTGTTACATTCTTAGTTTTCAACATAAGTATCTATCAGTATAGATTTATATTTTATATCTGCATTTTTGCTCTTTGTACCTTAACACTTGTACTATTATTTCGTAGTATTAGACGGAAATATAAACCTGCATGGTTATTTTTATTTGCTACCGTACCAGTTTTATTAATGGGTTTTTGGGAGACTCTCTCCGATTTACACCATACACCTGTCCAAGAAATCCATAGTTATTACTACTTCTTCACCATATTTGAAATGTATATGCTAACTCTTGGGCTCTCTTTAAAGTTTAAAATTGCTCAAGACGAAAAGAAAAAATTACAAGCCGAAGTTTTTGCCATAGAAACACAAGTACAAGAAAACGAACGACAACGCATCGCCCAAGATATTCATGATAAAATTGGCGGCTTGCTTGGAGCATTGTATATAAATTTATCTGTATTAACTAAGAATAAAAACCTAAGAACAGAAGAAGTTAGCTCTATTCAAAAGAGTTTGAAAATGCTTGATTTGACATCCGAAGAAGTTCGTGGTATATCGCATAGTTTGGCATCAAATACCTTAACCAAGCTTGGCTTAGTAGCGATGCTAATAGAGATGTATGAGGAGTTTCTGATAATCCCAAAGTTTCAATACAAAACAATGGCTTTCTATCTCGCCTGAGTCCTACCAAAGAAATGGCCTCTTATGCAATTATACAAGAATGTATTAATAATGCTCGAAAACATGCAGATGCTAAAAATATCTACATTGTTTTTAAACAAATTGATGAGAAACTTTTGATAATGATTGAAGATGATGGCAATGGTTTTGATATTCGTAATTTACCAAAGACAGGCACTGGATTAGAAAATATTGGTTTTAGGGTAAAAGAACACTTACAGGGTGATTTGAGTATTGATACGGATATAGGGCAAGGAACAACTATTATGATAAAAATTAAATTACCCTTAAATAAACATTAAGTTTAATATTGAGCAAACGGACAAATTGTCCGTTTGCTCATAACATCGGTAATAGCTCATTCAAAGCAGTCAAAAGCTTTTGGCACTCTTCTCGGCTGAGTTCGGTTTGAGCTAATTCTCTTATTTGTTGCTTAATTTCTACTACTTTTTCGGTAAATGACTCAGGTTTTTGAATCTTTTCTGGTTGAATATCAGCTTCCTGCTTAAGCAAGTTCTCAACTTCATCAATACTATTAATTTCATCAACAGCATCTAATTTAGATAAAAAGCTAACAGTTGCTTTAGGTAAATTTACTTGTCCGCTCAGTACTGAAGACTTCAACTCTGGCGATAATTTATCTAATCCTTTAGCAAAGATTCCATCTCGACGAACGGTTTTCTCGTTTACTCCAAATTCTTTTGATAATTCACTGGCGATGTTTATCTGCTTTTCAACACCAACTTGCTTGGCTTTAGAGATATTATACTTTAATCCACGATAATATGATACTTGCTCAGGCGTAAGATTTCTACGGTTCAACTGCTTATCGAGCATTGCCGCTTTTACAAAATCAAGCGTAGCATATTTCTTTAAAACAATCGAAAAAGGTAAGTTATGCTTCTTACTAATTTTGTAACGGTGGTGTCCATCAATCAACACATACACTTCCGTACCTAAATCATCTATTCCTGCCGTCGTAGAAGTCGTTTCCCAGACGATAAGCGGGTCATTGATACCTTCTTCCAATAGTGTTCTTTCAAGCCCCGTAAACTCATCGTTTGTAAGAGGGTTGATATAATCTCTGATTTCATCCAGAACGATGATTTGGCTTTTGATTCTTTCTTCGGTTTCAAGTAAAGAAATCAGGAATTGAACTGCGTTCGCTCTTGTATTGCTTTTTTAAAGTCTATCTTTTTCATATTTTAGGCTGTCATTATCTCGGTTGCTAATTGATTATACTGCTCCCACGATGTTGACTTAGGGTTGTAAGTATATAAATCTTGCTGCATTACTTGTGATTCTCTAATGTATTTAGAACTTTCGATAACAGACTTATAAACATTAAAGAAGCTATATTTCTCACGAATTTGGTCCATTAGGCCTTTGTGTACATTCTGATTTAAAACCATCGTAAACACAATCCCTTTCACTCGTAAACCTGGGTTACTAAATGTTTGTACTTGTTTAATTCGCTTGAACAAATTATCAACCCCATGAAATGCACTGGCTTCAGGCTGGATTGGTATAATACAGAAATTAGAAGCTACCAATGAAGAAATCGTACAAATCCCCAAACTCGGCGGACAGTCAATCAATATATAATCAAAGTCTTTAATTACTTCATGAATTTTATGTACTAAACGCCTCTCCGCCCCAACTGCACTGGTTAACTCCGTTTCTCGGTCGGCCATTCTAATATCTGACGGTGAAATAAATAGGTTTTCAGTTACTTGATGAATCGGTAACGATATATCATCTAACAAAGCATCTATTACCTGAGTTTCTGGTTGATGCACGCCAAAGCATTGCGACAAGTTTCCTTGAGAATCCATATCTATCAGTAGAACTCGATTATTCATCAGGCTCAATGCTTTACCAACATTGATTGTAGTGGTTGTTTTTCCAACGCCACCTTTATGATTAACAATAGAAATCACGCTGGCATTCTCAAAAAGCGACTCTGTATAACCGTACTGACGTAAGTTTTCTTCTAATACGGCATTATATTTACTCGGAATAGACTTGTTTTCGGCCAACGCTCGGTGAAGCGTACGAGCAGGCATTCCACAGTCCTTTTCTATTTGAGAAACGTTTATGGCAGATTTTAGCCTAAAAAACTTCCTTATTTGTTCTATTGTAATCATTTTGTATAATTAATTATATTATAAAACAAAAATAAATAATATTTTATACAAAACAAAAATAAGTTGCTGTTTAAAATGGCTAAATAGTTGAAAAAATAAATTGGATAGCAATTACTTTTTTCCCTTGTTTTCTTTCTTTGAAATGAAAAGCTACTTCATGTCCGACGAGTTCTTTTTGAGCTTGTTGGATTACGTATCGTTTGAAATCATAATAACGTGCATACTCAGTTTCACCGATTCGCAATATATTTCTCAGAAACTCAACCGAGGCAGTATAAGTCCCGTTCGACTTTGGCACTTTTTTAAATAATTCGTACAAACATTGAGAGTAAAAGCTTTTAAAATGTATCAGCTTTTCGAGATGAAAAGTATTGAATTGATTTTTTAGTTTGACCAAATAAGGATGTAGATTTGAGTCAAATTTTAGTTTTATTAATCCTTTTCCTTTCAGATACTTCGCACTACTCAAAAGAGCCACTTGTAATAACCCATCTTTTTCCGATATTTTACAAACGTGTTTAATCAGATTGCTGGTAGCCTTTTGCAACTCCATGTAAGCCGACTCACCTTTAAGGCCATTAGATTCTATAATTTCTCTGGCATCAATAATTATTTCATCCAAAACCTTAACTCCGTTTATTTCTACTAAAACTGTGGGTATTTGCTCGATGACTTTAATAAAAATCCTTCGCTCGTACAGTGACATATCATACTGAGCCATAATAATATCATTCAGATGCTCTATTGTCTCTGATGAAATAGGATTTACAGTATTTGATGAGTTTATTGCCGTTTCAACAGCAAAAAGTTGTTGTTGACCCAGTTTTGTAGAGTAGTCTGTCAATTGCTTATATTTTATAACACCAAATTTCTCGTTTTTTGGGAAAATTCCAAAATTTTTCTCAACTAAATTTAATGTACCACTAAAAACGAGTTTTGTGTTTCGTCCTCGCTTTTAAAACTTGTGAGAGAACGAAAATTTTATCTAAGTTTCGTAAAACTTTCAAATTATGGTACTTTAGAGGCTATTTATCCTAAACAAAGTGCTTACTAATCATTTTAGTAAAAACAAACTCTATTGTTGTTGTTTTTTTAACAACATAACTTTAATATTTTCATGCCCCGTAACTAATTGATAATCAGTTTATTATATGGTTCTATTATCACAAATTATACGTTTATTATCACAAATTATACACTTTTATTGATTTTAACTATCACAAAATATACACTTTACTATCACAAATTATACACTTTTGAGTACCAACTATCACAAAATATACACTTTTGGAAAGTTATCCACATTTTCAAAAAATCTAACACCCCAAAAATCTGCATTTGGTCACTAACTATCACAAAATATACACTTTTTCAGTAAACCATATCGAGACTCGCAATTACCTAAAAATCGTCCATATTAGCGTGAATTTTTAAATAAAATTTGTTATTATATGGTACGATTTGATAATAGATTAGTAGTTATTATCACAAATTATACGAAACATTCTGACTGGGACACAAAAAATAAAAATCATTATCACTTGCATTTTTGTGTGTGATAATTATATTTGTGATGTAAAAACAACCGTATGCCTCAGAAAAAACAACTGCCTGTGACAGATTCTGATATTAAACTAATCAGAAAAGCCAATGAATTTGTGGAAGCCCGATATAAGTTTGATATATGGGAAACAAGAGTGTTTGCCTATATGCTTACTTTAATCAAATACACCGATAAAGAATTTGCTGAATACCAGATAAATGTAGGAGATATTGTAAAAGAATTCGACTTAAACAAAGGTGGATTTGTTTACGATGAAATCAAGAAGGCCAGTGAAAAACTCCTTACAAAAAGAGTCCAGATAGAACGCACAACAGCAGAAGGTATCGCTGAGATTGTTGATACCTATTTGGTTGTATCAACCGCACGCCCCAAAGAAGCTACCAAAGACAATTATATTAAACTCCGATTTCATTCCGATTTGAAACCATTCTTGCTTGAACTAAAGCAACGCTATTTGGTTTATGACATCCGAAATATTCTGAGCCTAACGAGTATCTATTCTATCCGTTTGTTCGAACTTCTAAAACAATATCAAAAAATTGGAAAAAGACGCTTTTTGGTCGATGAATTAAAACTTGCTCTTTCAATCGAGCCTGACGAATATACACTCTACGGGCACTTTAAAAATAGAATAATTCTGAAAGCTCAAAAAGATTTGCTTGAGCATACCGATATATATTTTGGGTTTGAAGAAGAAACTGAAAAGAAAAAAGTGATTGCTCTCACTTTCAAGATATATGAAAATAAGAAGAATCAAAGAGCTAAAATTGAAACAGGTTTCGAGGACAAACCCGAAACTCCTGAAACACCTTCAAAAATAGATAATGAAATCGTTGAAGAACTTTATTTGAAAGTAAACAACTATGTTTCAAAAAGACAAGTTAGAAAATGGCTGGAAGAAAAAACGGTAGAACAAATTGAGGCTGCAATAACCTACACAATAAATTCTATCAATGCAGGGAATCAAGTAAAAAACATTGGCGGTTTTTTGAACACTATGGTGTATACGCCTAATCTTTATGACAAATACGAAGAAAAGAAAACCAAGATTAGGAAGATTACAAAAAAAGCAACAGGAAACCAACCAAATACTGAATACTAAAAAAGCCGAGTTAGAACAACTTCGATTTACACTGGCAACTAAAGTCCAAGAGCATGAGGAAAACTTATTCCGAGAGAATCCGGATCTGAAAGAAATGATTATTGCCAAAATTAAACAAGACCAATTTTATGATATTAAAAAGAGTCTGGAAGCAAATCTTCAACGAGATATTATCAAAGGCTCACGTGGTGCGATTTTAGAAGAATTATCACCAGCTTATAAATCGTTGTTGCAAGAATACAACAAAAAAATAAATACCTTACTTGAAGAGCTAAAAGGTTTGGGCTATCGTGATTAAATATGTACAAGAAACTCCTGTTTGAGGTTCTTATAGTAAATAGCCGAAAAATTAACCTTTCAAACTAATTATTTAGTTGGTTTTAGGATTTCTCAAAGGTCTTAATCCATTATCTTCTAATTTAATTTCAGAATTAAACGTATATTTTCCAAGCCGATTAATATGTTCAAACGGTGCAGGTGAAATGTGTACAAAGTCATCTTCTTTAAGCGGTTGGCCGCCCATTTCAAATCCTTCTTTTTGAAGTTGTTTTAGAACTTCTTGAATATAAACAGTATTCCAAACCGTAACGAAATTTGTAAGCAAATTGAGCATTCTTGCAGTAATTTGTTGCTCATTTTCCTGTTTTTTACGGATAATACCATCCCCCCCGAACCATAAGTAAGACCGTAGATTATGTAATTGCTCACCTTTGTTTAGCTGTGTATTAATTCGATGTCTGAGTGGTAAATGGAGCAGATATTTGAAAATAAAAATAGTCTTACACAGTTGCCCATAAGTTTGTAAAACATACATGAGATTGTTTTGTCGTGGATAGGCTTGCAATTTGCTGATTAGTAAAGATGCCGAAACTGTACCCGTTAATATGGATGCAGCCACTCTCTGCAATTCATCTATATTGCTTTTGAGATAGTCAATACTGACAGTACCAGTAAATTTTAATTCAGGATAGTCCAATTCTACGTTTTGGTTGGCTATTTTGATTTTGTAAAGTCGTTGATTCTTAATATCTCGAATTCTGGGGGCAAAAGTTTTGCCTACCAAATCGAATAAAGCAAAATTCAAGTCAGTATAACCATGTGTGTCTGTGGTATGTTCAAGGATATTGAGGTCTGTTTCATTGGTAAGAATTTCGTCCAAAACATACGTGGCATCACGTTCATTGGTCGGAATCACCTTTGAACCATACTGACTGTATTGGTCAGCAGTATGGGTGTAAAATGTAATACCTTTGCCATAGCCAAAGTATTTGGGAAGGGCTGTTGCATTTCTAATTTTACCACTTGTTGCAAATCTTTGTCCATCCGAAGATGATAGTGTTCCACTACCCCAATAAGCACTCAACCATTGTTTTGAGTGAAAATTAACCAATAAATCGTTTGCTTTTTTGATGTTTTCGTCTGAAAAATTATTATTTGCCACCCACCAAAGCGAACGATAATCAATTTCGGAAGAACGATCGGACCGCCGATGCGGCTAAATCCATCAACGAAAGATTGCAAGCATTCGACAAAAGTGCTGCATAAATCATTGCTTGGCTTTGTGCTGAATTCGTTTCAGCATTCTCTGAAAATTCTTTGGAGTAGTTTACCCAACTATCCACCTCTCTAATCATTTCAACAATGCCTACTTTGGGCAATCGAATTTTGATTTGCTCCTTTAATTCTTTAACAGAATCGTTCAATGTTTCTGCTTCAAGAGGTGGTACAATCAACACACCATCTTCAATTCTGATTTCAACACCACTTTTCAGTAAGTATTTAAGAGGTGGCAATAGTTCTTTAAATTCTGTAACTTTTTCATCAATTCTTTCAATCAAATCTAAACCACCAAATGGTAAACTTATTTGCTTAGAATCTATCAACCAACGCTGTTTAGGGATTAAAAAGCTATTGAAATCGGCATATTTTCTTGATAATTCTATGAAAACATCTCCAGATAAAAGCCTATCCCGGAGTACCAATAGTACACAAAGTTCGTAGGCTTGATTTTGAATGGACTCTCCTTCAAACACCACTTTTTGCCATGTTTGACTAATGAAATTTGTTGGTGCAGATTCAGGTATTTTCCGTTTCATCCCACTTTGCAATTCTTTCACGATAGCAAGACCTTTTTCAAAATTATCTTTGTTAAAAGCCATTTTGAAATCAATCTGTTGGAGTAATTTAGGTGTAAATTGTTTAAAACGACCGTAAGATTTGATTAAAAAATGGAGATAGGATTGCTCCAAAGGCTTATTTATCTTCAAAATCGTATCAATAGCTTCTTTGATTTGCTCTTTGGATAGATTTTCAAATATTTTTTCTCTCAGTAAATTATTCTCTATACTATCATCTAAAAGCATTTCGGATGCTTTTGTAAGGGTACTGACTGCTTGTTTTTGTGTTTTTATTGAGTTTATCTGATAAAGTTCATGGGCTTTTTTTGCTTCTGAAATAGCATGAATCCAAAAGCTTTGATACATAGAAATGACCGTATCAGTCATTTCTAACAAGGTTTCTCGTAAAAAACAAACTAAGGCGGGGTGCCGTTTTGGGCTTGACATTCTTTGTAAATATTGATTGGTGTTATTACGAACCACATTTGCCAATTTCTTTTGACGATTCACAGGTATCATTGTCAAATCCCATTGATGAACAAACATTCCCTTCAAAAAAGCTATTTTTTCAAGTGCCTCATTGATACTTTTTGCTGTACTTGAAACAGGATAATTGCTTAACCAGCGATGTTTGGTTTGTTTGAGAAGTGTATCAAAAACCAACAGGTTGTCTAATGTTTTTTCAAACTCGGTAGTCCAGAAGTTAGATAGGCGGCCATAGGTTTCTTGATGGATTTGTTCCTCAATCCCCAGTACAATCCTTTCTAATGTTCCAATACTTGGACGTATAATCTTATCTTGGAGCAATTTGTTACATAGTTTTTCTAAAAGCCACCTTTGATTGTCATGTTCCATTCCTTGATGAACGAGCCATTTTTCTATCATTGGAGCATCCATAGGTTGCCATTTTCGGAGCTGGTAATGTTTTAGAATTTGTTGTAAATGCTCTGTTCTTATTTTTCCATGTTGCGTATAGTCTTTCAAATTAATAGAGTCAGAACCTTTTGGGTTAATTTGCTTTAAAACAAATTTGACCAAAATAGCAGGAGTTATCATTTCCCAATCGCCGGGTAAGTAGCCAATATAACGAAGTAATCCAATTTGAATAAAAACAGCTACTCTGTTTAGTGTTCCATAAAAAGATTCAACGATAGGTTTATCTTCTCTCCGAATGTAAAAGTATTGTTGCATAATAGAATCATCAATGGGTGGAAAGCCATCAAAAGCTATCCGTTCTTGTTGCGTTAAAAAGGAAGATGCCATAATTATCAGTATAATTAAACGTGCGTTTATTTGGACTTTTGCAAACACCTAAACCAAATCACAAAATAATTCTTTTTATGGTGTTATTTGTATATATTTGTTGTATATCAAACAAAGTATATTTAACGTTTTCAAATATTGAATAACTATATACAATCAGAATGAAAATAGGCTATGCAAGGATTAGTACCAAAGACCAAGTTTTAGATTTACAAATTGATGCTCTCAACAAAGATGGGTGTGAGATGATTTTTGAAGAGACAGCATCGGGTGCAAAAACTGACCGACCCGAATTACAAAATCTTTTGAAGCATATCCGAAAGGGTGATATTGTGGTTGTTTACAAACTTGACCGTTTGGGTCGTTCGCTAAAACATTTACTCGAAGTAGTTTCAGAGCTAAACTCAAAAGAAGTTGGTATCAGAAGTATCAATGATGCGATTGATACGACCACTCCACAGGGAAGATTATTCTTTAATATTTCTGCTTCGTTTGCAGAGTTTGAGAGAGACCTAATTCGTGAACGAACAAAATCAGGATTAGAAGCTGCAAGAGCCAGAGGCAGAAAGGGAGGTCGCAGACAGGGCATGACCAAAGAAGCTGAACAAAAAGCGATTCTTGCTGAGACCTATTATAAAGAAGGGAAAATGGGTGTCAATCAAATTGCCGAAGAGATTGGTGTTTCCAAAATGACTTTGTATAAGTATTTGAGGTATAGGAAAGTTAAAATTGGAAATTACACCAAAACTAACTAAACAATTAGTTTGAAAAGTTAATTTTTCGGCTAATTACTATAAGAACCTCTGTTTAAAATAACGGTCGTTTTTGTAAATAGGTGATTTTGGTACAAAAGCCACAAACATGTTTTGTTTATATTGTTATGTATTTAATTAATATGTATTATATTTGTTAAATATAAGTTTTGTAAACAAATGATAAAAATTGGATACGCAAGGGTTTCAACCTTTGACCAAAATTTAGACCTGCAAATTGATGCTCTCAAAAAAGAAGGTTGTAAACAAATATTCACTGATAAAATCTCTGGTGTAAAATCGCAGAAACCTAACTTTGATAAGTTGCTTGAATATGCACGAGAAGGAGATACAATCGTAGTCTGGAAACTCGACCGACTTGGTAGAAGCACTGTGCAGCTCATAGAGCTAATGGAAGAGTTAAAGAAGAAAAACATTCACGTAAAATCTTTAAACGAATCAATTGATACTTCGACTGCCACAGGAACACTCTTTTTTCAATTTATGTGTATGCTGGCCGAGCATGAAAGAAACATAATCAGAGAACGAACAACCGCTGGCCTAAATGCCGCAAGAGCCAGAGGACGGACAGGTGGACGCCCACAAGGTTTATCAGAACATTATCAGCTCATTGCTCCGGAAGTAAAAGAAATGTACGAAAAGGGCACTCGAAGCACTGAGGAAATTAGAAAGATTTTTAATATTAAAAGTCAACCTACTTTATATAAAATTTTAGCCTTTGCCAATGTAGATGTAAACGGCTTTATAAAAAAACGAAAAACGCTCTAATGAAAGACTATAAAAAGTACCTAAACCCAGCCACTAAAGTGCCTATGATTGAGGTACTTGAAGGTGATATTTTGGTTGATAAAATTAATCTTACTCGAAAAAAAATTTCAATTAAACACTATCTCAATATTTATCTATTCCCGAACGGAGAAGATGTTTCTGGAAGCCCAAGGTATCCGCTGTATTATCGAGTGATATTTAACAAACAGTCTGTAAAAATAAAAAGTGCAATTGATATTGGTCTCTCACTACAAGAATTTAATCAATTAAGTACCGAACAATTTGAACTACTAAGAAGAGAAGCACTAATACTTACCCATGTTGTGAATGACATCTACACGAACGTCATTGAAGCTTCAAGTAATAATTATGGCGATGATTTGAGTCTTAAAGCGTTAGGCTATTTAAATTACTCAGTGAATGCGGGCGTAAATGCAAGCGAGATAGTAAAACAATCATTCGACATTAACCAGATATTCAATACTTTCAATTTCAATGATTTAGAATTACCCTTAGTTGTTGAAAAAAAAATATTGCAAAACTTGTCAAGCTTTGCTGTTAGCATCAATAAATATCAGGAGTATGAAGGGATATTTAAGCAAACAAGAAATATAAATAGCTACCAGCTTCTTCAATTTCTCAAATCGCAAAATAACGAGTGGACAGCGTTTGAGGAGCGATACCATCCATTGATATGGTATTTCAACTTATACTATCATCAATTCACTAATCAATCTACCAACTATCAGAGCTTAGGTGCTACTCAAATTGATTTTGAATACTTAGATTTTAAAAAACAATTCTTAGAATACTATGACGGTAAGGATTTTGAAATATTGATTGAAGATATTTCAAACCTATTAAAATATTAATTATCAAGGCTTTATGAATAATTCATAAAGCCTTTTTTATTTTTCTGATGAAGAGTAAAAAAATATTAATATTGTTGTACTTATTACAATTTTAATTTATTAATATTGTGCCATCAATCTAAAACAAAGAAAACAATGGCTAAAAAATCACGACCACAGGTCAGTTTAAGTGAAGACAATCAACAATTAATTAAACTTATCGATGAGAGATTTAAGAAACTCGAAACCATGATTGCCAAAGGCAACAGTAAAACGACGATTCCTGACATTATGCAACCAAAAGAAATTTGCGACAAATTTGGTTGGTCACGTGCAAGATTTGAAACTGCAACTAAGAAAGACAACCTATTCAGGACTTTTAAAATTGGTGGAGCAGTATATGTTTACACATCTGAGATATTAGCACTTTTTCCAAAGGATACTCAATAAATAAATTTCACAACTACGAAATAAAATGGCACCAATAACTCTTAGGGCTTCTGATATTCAAATCATCTTGAAATCAAGCAGAACCGAAAGCTATGAAATAATCAATGAGATTAGAGAGTCGTATCCATACTCCAAAAAACTACGAGGGGCTAAAATCAGAACCGAAGACCTAGTTTCTGCTTATGACCTTAATTTAGAAAGTATTGCAAATGTTCTAAAAAAATAAACTTCCCCAAAAAGCTCAAAATTCTTAAATAAATAAGTTTTTGAGCTTTTTTCTTAATCTCAGTCCATATAATCCGTATTGTCCGTATAGTCCGGCGGGTATCACAGTTTTACCTTAATCTTGCATCTGTTATACGGTGTAATACAGCAGCATAACATCGTTTTACCTTAAAACCAACTAAAAATGAGCGAGTTATCACAAAACATCAACGTCAGGACTACCCATGAAATGAAAAAAAGAATCATGGATGAAGCCCACAAAAGAGGAATGACCATTTCAGAATGTATTCTGTTTTCGTTAGAGGATTATTGGGATATAATACAAAATGGACGAAAAACGGATGATAAGGAGTACAATGAACTAGTATTTGAACTAGAAAATACTGAAAATGAATTGGCTATGGCCAACAGGAAGATTGAGCGTTTGACAGTCGAAAAGGAGGAATTGCTACAACGGTATGATATGAAAACAAAAAGCATTTGGCAAGGAGCTAAGGAAACAGTCGAAGGATTGTCACAAGAGCGTATTGAGCAAGAACGTGGTATTGCCGTACGAGAATTTATAGAGGAGAATTTCCATAAACTTGTAAATACTGACCACGAAAAAATTCAATTTTATAAAAATAGAATAACCCAATATGAAACCGAAGTATTGAAAAGGGTATTTCAGGTAGCTAAACGAAACCCCTTAATAAAAGATTTACCTGATGTAGTAGAAGTTTTAGCCAGTCAATATTATCAACAGTTTTTAAGCAACCAAAAATATGCCCAACTCAAATAACTTTTATTCACGTGACCCATTCGGGATTTTTAAAGTAGGAGATTCATCGCAGTCTGGGGGTGGTGGTAATTTCGGAAACAGCCCAAAATCGCCAGTAACTAAAGTCATCTTTGTTGTCTTTCTCGTAATCGGAATTGCTGCTGTTTTTTATTTCCAGGATGTACTGAAAAAGTTCTTTTTTGGTGAAACCCCTAAAAAGAAAGTTAATAAGCCTGAAGAAAGAACAGCAGAAAACACAGAAGTAGAAATAAAAGAAAAAGCTGAACCCGAAACTGAAAATCCAGAGGAAGGTACTGGTGCTACAATTGTTGAATAACAATGTTTTACTGTGTATAACACTGTATTACAACGTAAAACGGCGTATAACCAAGTTATATGCCGTTTTACGTGTTACAAAATACTTGAAACAAGAAGCAACAAATAAGTATGATGAAGTTACTTATACAATCGTTGAATAGCGTTCTGACACACGTGTATAACAAAGTAAAACAGCCTCATTTTCGTATTACGGAACTGGGGCTGTTTTGGTATAACATTCAATCATAAAGTAAATCTGTCTTGTTTTTGATGGTTTTTTTATGAAAATTTGTATAACTTAAAATAACAATGGCATTATCATTTAACTAAATGCTCAACCTTGAAAAACGACAAACATACACTAAATGAAATCATTTTTAAACACCTACAAAGCTGGTTAGAATATCAATGTCCGTTTTCAAATAATGAAAAATTTGATATTTCTATATATGTCTGAGACGAAGGATAATCTCGTAAACATTTAAGTTTGCATGGCAATTCTCAAAACCATATAAATTCACTTATTTGTTGAATATTTTTGAGATTGTATCAATATGCTACTCAACGAAAAACAATACTCTTTTAATAAAGAACCGATTAATTTTTATTAAAAATAATGAACCTAAAAAATCTTAAATATTACAACAGAAACCTATGCTAAAAGCAACATTAAAAAGCCTAATCAATACATTGTGGGACAAATTTTGGAGTGGCGGAATTTCTAATCCATTAAATGCAATTGAGCAAATGACTTATTTGCTTTTCATGAAGCATATTGATGAATTAGATACACAAAAGCTAAAAGACAAGAAAAATGGATTGATTGAACACTACACTTCAATCTTTGAAGGAAAAATTAAGATTGCTCCTTTTGAAGAACCTATTCAAAAAGACTCCTTACGTTGGAGTTCAATGAAAGACATGACTGATGAAGAAAAACTTGCTCATGTACAACATAAAGTTTTCTATTTTATAAAAGAACTGGGTGGTGAAAATTCTTTTTTCACGAAACACATGAAAAATGCAGTTTTTTTGATACCTAAACCTTCGTTGATGAGGGATGCCTATGATACTATTAACCAAATCTATGCTGAAATTAACAATGAAGTAAAAGAAGAATTAAAAGAATACAAACAATACTATAGATTCGAGAGCTGTACTCAATGATATTCAAGGAGATGTTTATGAACACTTACTTGATGAACTGAAAACTGCTGGCAAAAATGGACAATTTCGTACAAGACCACACATTGTGCAGTTGGTAGTGGAGTTAGTTTTTGCTGATATAGAAGATAAAAATGTATTTTTAGAAGAAGATTTTCGCATAGCAGACCCCGCTTGTGGGAGTGCAACGTTCTTATTGGGGGCATTCAAGTATATTCTTACACAGTTCACAAGTCCTCAATACATTGGTCAATCAGATGATGGATATTCAATTGGGACTACTGGTGATTTGCTTTCTGACAATGGCCATAAAAAATTAGAGAAAGATACATTCTTTGGGTATGACATTGACCCAACAATGGTACGTATTGGATTGATGAACCTTTTGATGCACGGCATTACGCAACCACAAATTGATTACAAAGATACACTTAGCAAAGGATACAATGAAAATGCTCGATACAAAGCCGTTTTTGCCAATCCTCCATTCACAGGTAGCATAGATAAAGAAGATATTAATGCTGATTTAACACTGTTAACAACCAAAACCGAATTACTTTTTATTGAACGCATCCATAAAATGCTGGCTGATGGAGGAACGGCAGGCATCATTATTCCGCAAGGGGTGCTGTTTGGCAGTGGAAAAGCTTTTGTGGAAACCCGTAAACTGATGATTGAGCAAGCCGAGCTAAAAGCCGTCGTTACCTTGCCAAGTGGGGTTTTTAAGCCTTATGCGGGGGTAGCAACAGCAATTTTAATATTTACGAAGGGCGGAACTACCGAAAATGTATGGTTTTATGAAATGAGAAGCGACGGTTATACGCTCGACGACAAACGCCAACCTGACCGAGATAAAAGTGATTTACACGACATTATCAAGCGTTTTAAGAACCGAGACCCTAAAAAAGACACTGACCGCTCAGGCAGCAAAGTGAATTATTTTTTTATCCCTAAAAACGAAATTGTTGAAAACAGCTATGACCTCAGCCTCAACAAATACAAAGAAGAAGTATATGCCGAAGTAAGCTATGATGAGCCAAAAGACATTTTGAAACGACTCAATGAAATGGAAAAAGACATTCAGAAAGAGTTGAAGGAATTGAGCGATATTTTTGTGGTTTAAATAGATTTAATACAAAAAACTGATAATGAAATTAGTAAAAATTGGAGATATTGCTGAATTTATCAATGGATATGCTTTCAAACCAGAGCATTGGGGAAATATTGGCAAAAAAATAATTAGGATTCAGAATTTAACAGACCCAACTAAACCATATAATGCCACAACTTTTGATGTTCCCGAAAAATATATAGTAAATGATGGTGATATGTTGGTTTCATGGTCTGCAACAATTGATATTTTTGAATGGCATGATGAACCCGCATACCTTAATCAACATATTTTTAAAGTAGTATTTGACCAAAAAAAAGTAGATAAATACTATTTTAGATTTGCGTTGAAACAAACGATTGATTCGTTAACGAAATTTGCTCATGGTTCGACTATGAAGCATATAGTCAAAGGCGATTTTGAAAAACATAAAATACCTCTACCATCTCTCGAAGACCAGCAAAAAATAGCTTATATTTTATCAAAAGCAGAGGCATTGACACAAAAACGTAAAGAAACCCTCCAATTATTAGATGAATTTTTGAAAAGTACGTTTTTAGATATGTTTGGCGACCCTGTGAAAAATCCGAAAGGATGGGAGAAAGAAAAAATGAAAGAATTTTCAAAAGTTAGAATTGGACCATTTGGAAGTTTGCTTCATAGTGAAGATTATATTCAAGGCGGAGTCCCTCTTATTAATCCAAGTCATATAAAAGATGGGAAAATCTTTACGGATTCTAAACTAACAGTTTCTAAGGAGAAAATGAAACAACTATCAGCCTATATTGTGAAAAGGGGTGATATTATTTTAGGTAGAAGAGGTGAAATTGGAAGATGTGCAGCCGTAACTGAGAACGAAGAGGGATTTTTGTGTGGTACTGGAAGCATTTTTATTAGGATATTTAAAGAATTAAATCCAATTTTTTTGTATTCTGTTATTTCTTCATCATCTATAAAAAGGGTTTTAGAGAATGATGCAAAAGGCATCACAATGAAAAATCTTAATTCTGGAAATATAGAAAGTTTAAAAATCCCAGTTCCCCCTCTACAACTCCAGACTCAATTTGCCAAAATGGTTGAAAAAGTAAAGGGCATCAAGCAGCAGCAAGAGGCATCATTGAAAGAAATCGAAAATCTTTATCAATCGTTACTACAAAGGGCTTTTAAAGGAGAATTGGAGCTGGCGGCAGTGAAGATAAGGGAAGAAATTAATGAAGATTTAATTTTTGAAGTTCTAAACTCTTTAAAAATTATTAGTAACGATGATTTAAAATTATTGGATAGAAATGATGCAGCAAAAAAAAATATTATTAGTGAAGTAACAAATATTGTAAATAGTAATATAGAAAAAAACACAAATGTTGAAAGGACAAGAGAAGCCATAAGCCAAATAATTTCAAGGAATATGTCGCACAACCTTGGTAGCTTTGTTAGTTTACAAGATTTTGTTAAAAATAGCTTAAAAACTGGGAGATTTTCTTCACTCCCTGACTATATAAATCAAAATATTATAAATATAACAGTAGGACAACAATCGGAAGATAATAACTATACAATAGAAGAAGAACGGCCAAAAATTGAAGCTGATACTTTTGAAAATGAATTTGAAAACTTAGAAGGAGGCTTTGCAACAGAAGAAGAAGCACAACCTATTTTAGAAGCATTGAAAGATGATTTAGAAATATATCTTGATTCACTTCCACCAATTAAGTCAACCAATGTAGATTTAATCAAGAAAATCAAAGGTTTAGATTTTCAAGTAAAACAAGCAGGCAAAATTGACTTTGATGAAGATTATGCCATTTATCGAATTCTTTTTAAACGTTTTGATAAAAAAGATTCTATACCATTTGCTGCTGTATTTGATTATTTGCATGATTTCAAAGACATGAAATATGATATTGCTAAATCGTTCATAATGAATAATTTAATAAAAGAAAGCTCGTGTTTTGAACAAGTTTATAACGAAGAAATGGGTAGAGTTGAATTAAAACTAAAATTGTGAAACTAAAATACCTAAAATTACATACACCATTTAGAGGCTTACCAGCAGGTTTTGAGGTCAAATTTCCAGAAAATGAAGACTCCCAAAACATAGAACCCTATTGCTTGGTTGGTCTGAATGGCTCTGGTAAATCAAACCTTTTACAGGTATTGGCGGAGATATTTTATTTTTTGGAGAGAAAAACCATAGATAATACGATTAAGTTTGATGTAGGCTTTGGAATGATTTTTAAAATAACTGGAGATAGTTTGAAGCAACAGAATGACTATGATGGTAAAACAAGAAAATATGACTTTGTAAAAATTAGTTACACAGAAAATGAATTAGTTATTGAGGGTAATACATCGGATTTAAATGATTTGAATAAATACGTTTTAAAAAGAATCATTGGCTATTCATCAGGAATGAATGAATTATTGAGTAATCCATTTATAAAGATGGATTTTCATTATTTCGATGAGTTTCAAGACAGAGTAAAGAACATAAACTTTGCCTCAATTGATGTAAACCGAATGTTTTTTATGGACTATGACAGCAACCAAATGGTAGTCTTAGCCAATTTCTTGATACCAAGCCAAGAAGACGATACCCATCTTGATATACTCAATAAAGAGCTAAAAATCAACGATTTAAATAGTTTTAGTATCACAATACGCAAACGCCAGTACAACGGCGAGCCAATAGAATTTCCGTCCGAATTGAATCAAGCCATCGTATGGCTCGAAAGTTGTGCCACTTGCTATTATACAGAAAAAGAAGGCAAAATAGATGTTATCAGATTAGATTTTTGGGTAAATGATGCCACCAAACAAGCATTCAGAAGGCATTTTCGTACTTCTTTTGAGTTGTTTCGCTACTTGTATTTATTGCGTTTGCTCAATATTCATGCTTTCACGCCTACCCTACGCAAAACCGTAAAAGAAGCGGGGCAGGGTGTAAATCTTTCGGCACTAATTCCAAAGCCCGAAGCCTCGCAATTGGTTTTTTCAATGAACGAAATCACCTTTTGGAAAAAAGATATTGCCCAACCCATTCATTATAAACAACTCAGCGACGGAGAGCATCAGCTTTTACACGTGTTGGGAGCAATCATCTTATTTGATACCGAAGGTACACTATTTTTATTAGATGAACCCGAAACGCACTTCAACCCCGAATGGCGAAGCAAGTTTGTAAGCTTAATGAACCAAGCAATTACCGAAAAACGTGAGCAAGAAATTATATTGACTACTCATTCACCTTTTATCATATCAGATTGCAAACCAGAGCGAGTTTTTATTTTCGAGCGAAACGAAAAAAATGAAGTTGTTTATCGAAAACCAGATTTTAATACTTTTGGAGCATCAGTAAGTCTTATTGCAGAAGAGGTTTTCAATAAACGAGAAAGCATTGCAGAGTTAGCTAATCAAGAAATAATTGCTATCAAAGAGAAAGTAAAAACATTAGAAGACATTGATTGGGCAAAAGGTGAATTAATGAAATTTGGAGAGTCAATAGAGAAATTTGAGGCTTATAACTATCTAAATAGAAAAAGAAAGGAATTGGAATCACAACCAAATTTATAGCCATGCTGTACCCTTATAAATATATTGAAAGCCACCCAATCTATGGTTTGCACGAAAATATTACTTATTTTTTTGAGCAATTATTTGAATTGGATTTACCTGTTTTTGATGAAAAACAACATTTAAAAACTGAATTTTTACCGTTAGCAAAAGCATCAAAAAAGAGGTTTATTGCAAGTTTTAAAGAAATTGTTATAGCTTATTCTCAACTTTCTACACAAGATAAAGCAATTGTAAAACAAGCATTTGAAACCAATAATGCTATCGAAGACCTTTGCTCAGGCGTAAAAGCGGCATTCAAATACTCACAATTACCACAAGCGATTCGAGCCATAATAAAATCTTTTTTTATGGATTTGTGGGAGAGTTACCCTCAGAACCAACAAATAGAAGCTACTTTTGGAACAGTAAAATCGCACCATGAGTCTTTCACAAATGCTACCCATCAAAAAGCACTTCTTTGTCCTTTTTGTGGCATCAATCCTTTAAAACCATCAAGTGGCATTTACAGAGATGCTTATGACCACTTCATACCCAAAGGGTTTTATCCTTTTAACTCTGTCAATTTCAAAAACTTGGTTCAATATGTCACGAATGTAATAGTGATGAAAAAAGAGCAATTGAAACTACCTTTAAACCAGATGGCTCACCTCGAAAAGTAAAATTCCCATATTCATCTACACAATTTCCTGCAATCAATGTTAATATTGAAATCCATCAAGAATATAATCCTATTGATTTAAAAACATATCTCAATTCTTTTGATAACTGGCAAGTTACCTTTACTGAAAATGGGCAATTAACAGAAGATTTAGAAACTTGGGAAGCAGTATTTAAGGTTTCACGAAGATATAAAGAAAGAATCAAGCAACTTGAAAGAGAATGGTGGAGGTGGATAATAACAAATTACAAAATTGCAAAACGAAACAATATTGCTTTTAATAATTTCAGAAACGATTGGTTTGAAGGTAATTTTTATGACGTTTTAGACCGACCAATGGCAATTATCCAAAAATCATATTTTGAATTTCTATTTAATATCCCTGATTGTGAAATGATTTTTGAGGAGAGTATTTATTCAATATAGAGCTTAATTGCCTGATAATGAACAAGTACCGAATAATAAAAATAGATTGTAAAACCCGAAACAAATATCTAAATTTTGTAAAATTATTTTCAAAAATCTTAATTTAGGTAAAATGTTAGAAGTTAAAAGACAAGCAATTATTATAATTCACGGGATGGGTGAGCAACGACCAATGGACACATTGCGAGCCTTTGTGAAAACAATTACTCCCGAAATTAGAAATGCTCATGAAGGCACTCGGAAGGTATTTAATAAACCTGACAATATTTCAGACTCTTTTGAACTAAGAAGATATACTGCAAACGAACATGCTGATAGTTTTAAAACCGACTATTTTGAGTATTATTGGGCTCATAAAGTTTCGGGTAAAACTATCGGTGATATTGTCCGCTGGTTTATTGCTATCCTCTTACGTAAGCCCAATAATGTACCAATAAGAATCCGCTGGATTTACTATACGATATGGTTTTTAATTTCAATTGGTCTTTTTGTCTTCATTACGTTCTCTCTTTCTTTATGGTCGTTTACTTTTTTGAAAAAAATTAAAAACTATATTTCTAACTCCTATTTACTCAGTATTTATGGCCTTTTTACAGCGGCTTTCAGTTCAATTGTAATTAATTACTTAGGAGATGTAGTGGGCTACACCATCGCAAGTCCCAAGAACATTAAGGATAGAGAAGAAATTCGTAAAAAAGGTATCGAGCTAATTGAAAAAATACTTTCAAAAAAAGATAAAGATGGAGGCAACTCCTATGACAGAGTAGTGATTGTTGCCCATAGTTTAGGAACAATCATCGCCTACGACTTAATGAAGTTCTTATGGAGTCGTTACAACGAACGTTTGGATTTAGATAAAAATCTCATACTAAAAATTGTACAAAAAACAGCGGAGTTAAATGCAGGTGCACTTTCAATCGACGAGTTTCAAGAGGCTCAATTTGAGCTATGGAAATCACAATATCAGCAAGTTGATTCGTGGCGTATTTCAAATTTTATTTCCTTGGGTAGCCCACTTGCTATTTCTGACTTATTACTCGCTGACTCGAAAGACGAATTATTTGAAAAGCAAGGAGAACGAGAGTTACCTACTTGCCCACCAACACCAGAAAAGAACGGTCTTTTTCATTTTAACGAAAATACTTTGCATCATGCGGCACATTTCGCACTAACCCAGTGGACAAATATATGTTTTGAAAAAGATTATGTAGGTGGTAATATAAAAACATTTGGTAAGGGAATCAAAAATCACTTCGAGAAATCAGTTAGCAATATTCATAATAGTATCCCATTTATCTCACATACAAGATATTGGGATAGTAAAGAAAAGAAAATGATAAAATTAATTAAGAACACGATTAAATTTAGAATATAGTATTCGTTTATTGCTGGTAAATCTTTAATATTGAACAAAATACTTTAGATTTACAAAATGGAAGAGAGTCAAAATATCGAATGGAAAGAATCTTGGCGTGACGAATACATCAAATGGATTGGTGGCTTTGCCAATGCTTCGGGTGGCAAACTTTTCATCGGTATCAACGACAAAGGTGAAGTTTCGGGGCTTGATGATGCCAAAAAACTATTAGAAGATATTCCAAACAAAGTGCGAGATATTCTCGGAATTGTGGTTGATGTTGATTTAAAAGCCACACCAAAAGGCAATTATCTCGAAATCAGCGTTGAAGCATATCCTTACCCAGTTAGCTACAAAGGTCAGTACCATTACCGCAGCGGCAGCACCAAACAAGAACTAAAAGGTGCGGCTTTGGATAAGTTTTTATTGCAAAAACAAGGCAAACGCTGGGATGCAGTGCCAGTACCCAATGTGTCAGTCAGAGATTTGAGCGTTTCAGCGTTTGATTATTTTCGAGCCAAAGCCATCAAATCGAATCGACTTACGGAAGATATTTTGCAAGAAAACAACGAAATGTTACTCGAAAAACTGCACCTGACCGAAGGAATTTATCTGAAACGAGCAGCTATTTTACTTTTTCATCCCGACCCAGAAAAATACGTAACAGGGGCATTTATAAAAATTGGGTATTTCCGAACCGACGATGATTTATTATTTCAAGATGAAATTCACGGACATTTATTCGAGCAAGTCGAAAAAACTCTTGATTTTTTACTGACCAAATACCTCAAAGCCTTTATCAGTTACGAAGGCATTCAACGAGTCGAAAAACTGATGTTTCCTGAAGCTGCACTTCGTGAAGCGTTACTTAATGCCATTGCCCACAAAGATTACAGCAGCGGTATTCCGATTCAGATAAGCGTTTATGCCGATAAAATTATTTTTTGGAATGAAGGTACGCTCCCCGAAAACTGGACAGTTGAGCAACTCAAACATAAACACGCCTCTCGACCTTTTAATCCTGCCATTTCAGCGGCATTTTTCCGCACTGGTTACATTGAACTTTGGGGCAGGGGAACGATTCGGATTATCAATGAATGTATCAATTATGGCATTCCTGCACCGATTTTCAACTACGATTTTGCAAGTTTTTCGATAGAAATGCAACAAGCGGCTCAGACCACCAAAAAGCCAACCAACGAAATTTTATTGACCGAAAATCAACAGGCCATTATTGCACTGCTGAAAGAAGATGGGGGGCTTACTCGTGCTTCATTGAGTCAAAAATTGGGTATTAGTGAAAAAGCAGTATCAAGTAATATTAAGACTTTGAAAGAATTGGGGTTAGTTATTAGAGTTGGAAGCAAAAAAGAAGGAAACTGGAAGGTGACAATAGGGTGACAATAGGGTGACAATAAGGTGGCAGAAAAGCAAAAGGTGTGCCACAGCTAATATAGGATAACACTTTGCAGCAAGCTTGACTTGTCACAAATATTTACTAAACTTGTGACAAACTTATAGCATTTTTATAACATAAACTTCTGAATATCAAACACTTAGAAAAGTATAAAGGAGAAAAGTGAATTCAGTGTTTTTCATTGGTTTTTTGGGGCAAAAAACAATATCAATGCGGTACGGAAATCGCTTGAAAGATTAGTAAAATCAGGGGAATTGCAACTAATGGTAACGGGTATTTATATACGCCCTGAAAAAGACCCAGTTTTGGGTTATGTTAGCCCAGTATCGAAACAATCATACGAACAGACAAAGACCGCATTATACCTACGGGCATCTACGCACTCAGTCGCTTGGGACTTACGAGCCAAGTACCAATGAATATCAGCTACTTGACCGATGGCTCGGCTCGAAAAGTAAAAACTGGACATTTGGCAAAAAACTGGTAGCTGATATGATATCAATGAGTATATTCAAGAGAAACGCTTGTGCAAGGCGTGTGAGGTGACGTATATTGATGAAAAGTAAGAAAGTTCCGCAATGTAAAATTTTAAAAGATTTAATTTAGAAGATACTAAAAAGCTATAACACAAAAAACTAAAACTTACACCAGTTGGAAATTGGTCTTGATACATTGTATATGCTTAGAGAAATTTTCCAAAAAATATGGTTCATTTTTCAACACCCATTGAGATGTTAAAACGAATCAAAAAATACTTTTAAGCGTTTTCGAGAAAAGTTTCAAAAGATTTTCAGAAAAGAAACGACTATCTGTGTATATTAGCTAAAGAAAGTTTGACCCCCAATTTATAGGGGTTTACAAACAAGTTACATCTATTTATTTTTGTCTTTTAGCCCTAATCATTAAAATTAATGAAAAAGTACCTCTCTTTTCTTCTTCTTTTTGCTTGTCAATTCTATGCTTTTAGTCAAACAGTACAAACACTTGATGTAACTTGGTTAAGCCCAAATCCAATTAGATTTGATAGTGGGATTGTGATTTCGGAAGCATCAAATTTAAAGTTAGAGTTTATCATTAAAACGACTCAAAACGAAGCTGTTATTCGAGAGAACCTCCGTATCTTAATCAATGGAGTTGACTCCTCCATTGGGAAAAAAACATTAGGAAAAGTAGAAATTAAAAAAAAAGAGACAGAATGTTTTATGAGCCAAACGGTCCAATTGAATGAAGGGAAAAATATTATTGAGTTGGCTTTGGAGATTTCCAATCAACCAAAACAAATAAGCAAAAAACTAATAGTTAATTATCAATCTTTTGAAAAACCAAATCTGTATTTAGTTTGTGTAGGTGTGAGTTCAAATCTAAAATTTGCTAAAAAAGATGCAGAAAGTATGTTTAATATTTTCAAAGGCCAGCTTTCTACTATTTTTGAGAGTGTCCGTGGCGAGCTTTTGGTTTGTGAGGCCAACACAACTAAAGTAATGATTGCAACAACTATTGAAAATATCAAATATCAAGGGTTGCGTCCTCAAGATGTTGTGATATTATTTTTTTCTGGTCATGGTCTAAATAGTTTGAACGAATCAAATGATTTCTACCTCGAAACAAGTGATGCCTATATTGCGAGTGTTAGCAAATATTCTCTTTTGAGTTATCAGAAAGATATTATTGATAACATTAAAGATTTACAGTGTAAGCGAATAATATTGATAGATGCTTGTCATAGTGGAGCGGCCAAACAAGAAGGAAATAAAAGTGCAAACACCGATTATAAAAACATTCAAAAGGTGATTAGTCAAACTCCGCCTTCAATCATTACGCTGGCAAGTAGCTCTGAGAATGAAGTATCTTATGAGGACGCAAGTTGGCAGCATGGTGCTTTTACAAAAGCAATAATAGAAGGCTTGAATAGTAAAGCTGATTCAAAGAAAGATAATATTATTTGGGTAACAGAAATTGTCGATTATGTTATTGAAAATGTACCCAAAATCACTTCTTCGAAGCCTGTTCCACAGCACCCTCAGTTGGTAACTGAAATTTTAAATGACTTCCCTATCTTTGATTGTACACAACAAAATAAATCATATAAACCCTTAGAGTTAGATTGTAAGCCTATTAACATAACCTCTGAAGCTGAGTCAAATGCCATTTTCTTCGTAGCAATAACCGACGATAAAAAGAATATTGATTGGAATCTTGCCGAAAAAATTGCGGCACAAATGAAAGACATACTGCCCAAAACAACGATTAGAAAAGTAACTGACGAAATAGTTGTTAAAAATGGAGTTATTGCAGGTTTAAATGACGGCAATGTCAAACTCGCTGAAAAATTACCCCAAAATTTGGGTACACAATTTTATATAGTTACAAAAAAAACTATTTTGGCCGCTAAACCAATAGTGGGTCAGATTATCTGGGAAGCCAGAACTTATATTCATTTTACAAAAATTGACATAAAAACTGGGCAAAAACTTGATAGTTTTGAAGCGGACGAATCTCCTTCACCCAAATCTGACCCTAATAAACAACAAGCTGAAGAACTATCCATAAAATTAACTTTGAGTCAGCTTTCAGCAGATAAATTCCGATGAAGTATTGATGTGAATATCCAAATAGGGAATACCCCAAAAAATGGGGGTTGGACATTTATGAATCAATAGATTCATTTGTATCATCAAAACAAATATAAACCCCGAAACCCATGAAAAAAAGACTTCTGTTGTGTTTATTGAGTTTAATTACGCTGACTGTGTTGGCTCAGCAAACACCTAAAAAAACGCCCCAAAGCAAGGTACAGCCAGCCCCTATTACAAAAAAAATAACCCCTTCTCCTACTAATTCCACAAACAATTTAAAGCCAAATCCCACTACTACAACACCAATAACTCAACCTAAAAAAACAGCAACAACCAAGCCTACCACATCAACAAAAAAAGCCGCCCAAAAAAAAACACCATCAAAGCCAGAAGTAATTTCAAAGGATAGTGTTGTGAAGGTTTCGGAGGATAAGAAAATAGAAGAAAAAGAAGAACCTTTGGCTGTTTATGTGGCTGATACTGCGACCCGGTATCTTAAAGGTAATTTAAAAATGGGGGACGAGTATATCTCTTCTCGATATATTCCACCAACCATTACAATTTTGCTTGTCAACGACCTATTTGACCGAAAAGAGAAAGAAATGCAATCGGATGATTTTATGGCAGACAAACTAAATATCGGTGACAAATTTTATCTTAATCAGCAGAGTATCCCAACTAAGAATAAAAAAGAATTATTAAACGAAGTTTATAAAAATTCTAATTCAAGTTTATTACCGAAGCTTTTCACCACTCAACAGCAAAATCTAATACGACGTGATTTTTCATGGCAGGATACAACCCTTGGTTTAAATAGAGAAAAACAGTATTTTGAACGGGATAAACTCATCAAAAATGGTGCAAAATTAAAAATGGGGAAAAGCCTTTCGGGCATCCATTTGAATACAAATGACACGTTGGGCAAAGCGATACAGTATGCTTTACTTAAAAAGGATATACCAGCATTAACCATGAAAGTTTGGTGTGACCCTAAAGCGGTTTTACAGAAATCGAAAGAAACATTCACCACTAATGATTTAGCAAATAATGTTGACCCAAAGAAAAGAATTGTATATCAAGAATTACTAAAGCAAAACTTTATTTTAGTTATGGGTGTCTTCAATGTCCATGAAGTTTATGAAAATGTTTATGGTAAAGACTCTAAAGGACGTACAATAGTTGTAGGGCGAAACCCTACAGGAAGATTTGAATGTGATATTAGGTCATTTTTGTATAAAATAGAAATGAATCCTATGACAATTGACAACCTTGCTAAGGAATGCAACACTAAACGAATACCGATTAGGTATGCTTATAGGCTTTATTTTCAGAACTTTTCAATGGGGGCAAAAGTCTATACAGTAAATAAAAATAAATGGGTCAATGGTGTACTGACCACTTACCAAGAAACAGTTCGAGAAACAGAAAAAGATTTTATGAGCAATGCCTTACAAAGTGCCACTAATGACATATTTGAGCAATTAGAAAAGCAGGTTGATGAATTTAAGATGCGAAGCGGTGTCATGCAAACCACACCATTTTTTGCGGCCGAAATGGGTGTTAAACAAGGCGTTTATGTTGACCAACGTTATGACATTTACCGTTACGTAAAAAATATAGAAAAAAACGAAGTAAATGCAGAAAAAATAGCAATGATAAGGGTTACAAAGGTAGCAAAAAATAAAATCGCTGAAAAATCATCAACTGTAGCGTCTAAGAGCCTCTCCTACAAAAACTAATGGACTTTTAGCTGATGCTGGGTTGAAAGACTTAAAACTTTTCAATGATAAACCCAAAACAACAAATTCAGATTCTAAGATATCCAATACTCAAAAAAATGTAGAAACCGCTACTACATTGTTATCTCAAACAAAAACTGTTTCAGCTACAAATACAAAGAAAGATAGTGTAAAATTAACATCCGATAGCCTTCATAAATGGTCGCATTTTAAACCAATTACTATGGGAAAAATAGAAAATGGTGATTTTCTGCTACAAAATGATGACAAAGGCCTCTCACTCTTGGCGGGTTATAATACTAATAATCTTTTTCCTGCGGTTACAATTGGGGCAGAATTACAGCTTAGTGTACTTCTAAAAAGTAAAACTTTACCAAGCGGTCTTAGACTCGGTGTTTGGCTTAATATGATAACAAACGATTATAAATTTACTTACTATGATAAAGAAGAAAGCGAATATAAAGAAAGTGGAAGCTATTTCACATTCTATTTATCGAAGGATTTCTATCTAAGCCGAGTAGCAGATGTTAGCCCTTTTGTAGCATTTGAAATGGCAGGAGAAAACAGAGGTGTAAGGTTTGGTTCTAATTTTCCGATAAATGTCTATCAAGGTAGATTTAAACTCGTTCCAAACCTTTCTTTACAAAAACTTGCAGCTAATGGCGAGAAGTCACGCTTATGCTTTGGTATAATGACTAAATACGATTTTTAACTTAAACCTCTTACCCAAATGAAAAAGAACATTTTTTTATTTTTTATTACACTATTTATCTTTTCTGAATGCCAAGCCCAACGAAAAAAAGATTACAATGATTCATGGGATGGAAACTTTGATATTGTTTTTATGCCCGAAGTAAAAACAATTCCTAATGTTGTAACCTTGAAAGCGACAGCCATTGGTAAAACACGAGAAGAAGCCACAGGGAAATCGAAACGTAATGCAGTGGCGGCTATTTTGTTTAAAGGAGTACCTGGTAGTGCTGTAAGTTCGCCTTTACTTGGTAGCGAAGTGAATTACTTGCATGATAAATATAAATCCTTTTTTGATGAGTTTTTTGCCCCCAAAGGAGATTTTAATCGGTTTGTTAATTTACCCGGTAGTGTCGACCCACAAGATATAATTGCTATCAAAAAAATAGGATTTGAAGTGGCAGCTGCTTGCCAAGTTAACTATCTGGAACTTAGATATTATATGGAAGAAAAAGGTATTATTAAAAAACTAGGTCTATAATATAATAATAATATGAAAATATATATATTCTTTTTGATTTTATTAGTTAATAACGTCTTTGTTAATGCACAAAATAATAATTGCTCACCTAAGCAGCCAATATTGATGATACTACCATCAGACAATATGCTCTTGCAAATAAAATGTTTGGAAGAAATTAAGGATAGAAATTACACAATGTATGTGCCACGATATGATAAAGCTTTAGTTGAAAGTACAGAATTAAGATTTATTATCGCTGGAATAAATGGAAAGTTTGCTGATAGAGGCTTCCCATTAGAAAGTCTCGAAGAGCGAATCAAAGAGGTAAATTTTAAAACAGTAGTGAATAGCACTGCCGAATACCAAGATGATCCGAAAACACAGCTTTTTTCAGCAGCTAGGCCAGATATATTAATAGAAATAACCTATAATCACGCAAAAGGTATTTTAGATAATCAACTGAGTTTTATTATTGAGGCGAAGGACTCATACAACAAGAAAGTGATAGCAGCAATCGCTAACCCTGGTATGGAAACGTTAGAGACAAATACAATTAAACTTATATCTGAACAAGTCGAAAACAATATCAATAATTTTCAAGAGAAAATACAAAGACACTTCGAAGACATAAAGGCAAATGGACGTATCATTCCTCTAAGAGTGAACTTAGATAAGGATACTACTTTTAAATTAGACGATGACTGCGGAGATGAAGAATATAATGAAGTTATAAGAACAATTGTTGGACTTAATTCTATTAAAAGCAGCTTTAATCTAATACGAACGACGTCAACAGAGATGTTATTTAATAACATAAGAATACCACTATGTGACGAAAAAGGGCTGCCATTAGATGGCAGAGGGTGGGCGAATAAGTTTAGAAAAGAGCTTGAAAAAAGGTGTGGTATTAAAGCTAAAAATGAAACACAGGGTTTAGGAGATGTCGCAGTAGTGCTAAAAAACAAATAAATGCAATATTCAAATGAAAAAGATATTTTTATTAACCATTTTCTTAAGTATAATCCAACAAGGGTTTTCTCAAAATAATGATTTTGAGTTAGGGCTGGTTGTACCAAGATTGGTAGAACCTTCAAATAAACTTCTGTTCGATAAATTAGCCCAAATGCTTACTATCAATGGTAGAGCGGCTTTACCAGACCAAGATCCACTAAATCAAGAGATTGGAGGAGCGACTTCCGATTATTGTTTCATTTTATATCCTATTATAAGTGAAATTTCAAGAGAAGTAATTCCTATTGCTCCACCAAGACATTCTGTTGAGTTAAGTGTAACACTTTTTGTTGCTACATATGATTACAATAGAAATTTTGCAACCTACAATTTCAATATAAAAGGTTTAGGAGCAACATACGAAAGAGCTTACATGAATGCCATTGGTAAGATTTCACCTAACGATAGCAAACTTCAAAACTTTTTAGTTAATACTAAGGAAAAAATTACAAAGTACTATAGTGACAATTGTAATTTTCTCCTTTCGGAAGCTGAGAGTATTGCCCAAAGAACACACATAAACACAGAAAACGGTTACAATACTTTTTTAAAAGCAATTAATATTCTTACACAAATTAATAAAGTAAATCATAAGTGTTATGCAAACGCAGAGAGCAGGGTCCAAGATATTTATGATAGATATAGGAAATTTGCTTGTGATTACTATCTAATGTTAGCAAAAATTGAATGGACTTCTAAGACAGCAAAAGGAGACTCTGCTACGTTTGCAAATCTAAAAAAAATTCCTCCATCACCACATTGTGTTAATGAACTAAATGCCTTTTTAAGTCAAATACAAAGGCAAGACCCCCGAGCATCATTTATTGAAAAAATACGAGACTCAACATCTAACGCATGGAAAGATAAAATAATTAATATTCAATCTCAACTAATTGAAAGTAATGATTTAAAAGAAGTGGGACTTTCATATAGGAAAACCGTAGCTAATGCCTTAGTTGAATCTACTTGGCAAAAACAACCTGCAAAAAAGGACTAAATATTTCATAGAACATTCATAAATAAATATTTGTATAATTTCAATATTTATTATCATTATTAACAGCAATCTTAAATCATTCAAAAAAATATGTTAAATTAATTGTTAAGACAATTAATTTAACATATTTTAGTGTTACTAAATATTAAAAAAAACCAATGCAATTACAGTTGTCTTGATAAAAGGCAAAATTCTCTTTTGCCTTTATGTTTTCGAGTTTTATGTTATTTTTTTAACAATTAAACCACAGGAAAATATGGCAAAAATTTTGTTCGTACTCGTCTTTGTTGTAATTCTACAACCAGTCTTTGGGCAAATAATCCCATGTCCTAAAACTCCCAAAATACCCCGAATTCCATTAAAATTTGTAATTTTTAATGACCATCCACAAAAAGCACAAATTTTTGTTTCAAATGATACCATAAAAAAATATAGCAAACAGCCTTCTGGTGAACAAAAAGCTTTTGGTGACACCACCCGAAAACAGAAGAATCATATAGCCATAGGTCAGGCAAACAGGATAATTGATTTGCAAGATTCTACACATGTTTTTAGGCGTAGAATTAAGCTGACTATCTTTGATTATGCTTATGTTGATGGCGATAACATTACTCTTTTTCAAGATGGGAAAAAGATAGTAAAAACTTACGTAAAATCACCAAAAACACCGACAATTGTGACAGTTAGAATCAGTCGAAGAAGGCCAACAATTATTGAAATGCTCGCCAATAATCTTGGTAGAATCCTACCCAATACGGCAATGATTGAGGTAAATGATGGTAATACTATAAAGAAAATAGCTCTATTTTCTAACATAAAAGAGAGTGGAGCTTTTAAAGTTACATATTCAAAAACCAAAATAAAAAAGAAACCTGAGAGAATTCAATATCCAAAATTTTCAAAAACCTAACTTTAAAGAACATGAAAAAAATATTTATGTTTGCTTTTGTAATGATACTGTCATACAAAAACATATTAGGGCAAGATGATAAATTAGGTAATAGAAAAACCACCTACTTTGCTCTTTTGGTGGGAGCCAACAACTATGAGCACTACTCAGATTTATTATTTCCAATAAGCGATATTAGAACACTGAAAAATACACTAAGAGAGTATAACTTTGACGAAGAAAATATTGTATCTATCGAAAATCCAACAGAAGAAGACTTCCACGAAAAAATTAAACATTTAAAAAAGAAAGTTAGAACTTCAGATAATTTGTTAATATACATTTCACTACATGGTGAATTAATAAATGAACGGCATTACTATTGGCTTCCATGTGATGCCACCGAGAATTTAAAAAAGAAAATCTATGTAAGGGATTTTCTAAACGATTTAGATGAAATAGATTGTCAGCAAATCTTATTGGTAGTTGATAGTTGTTTTGGAGGAAGTATTTTTGATAATATACCAAATTCAAAATCAACAACATCTGATAATGATATTATCACTACCAAAATGATTGAGAGTTATTTATCAAAAAGAGGAGCTATTGCAATCACCAGTGGAGCTAACAAGGAGAGAGTTCCCGATAAAAGCCATTTTTTTCAAGCGTTTAACCGCTCACTTATTATTAATGAAAACATCGAACTACCAGTAGATATACTCTTCCAAAGAGCTAAAAATGCTGTAAATATCGAGCAAGCCAAAAAGGGATTTAATGGAAAAGAGATTACACCTCAGATTTCTAAAATAAATTATTTAAAAAATGAAGGAGGAATGTTTGTATTTAAAAAGAAAACAGGTACAATACCAAGCACTAAATTTGTTATAGGTGAAGATACAAGATTGCTTGTCAACAACAATAAAGTGGATGTTGACTTTAAACTCGGAAAATCAATTCATAGAGAGATTTTAGCCGTAAACGAAAACGAGGTAATCGAAGTTATAGCAACTGGACAAATAAAAGCTGGTCAGGTTTTGGGTACCGTAACACCTCATGGTAAAACGAAATTATGGGTACCATTTCCGATAGATGAATATAAGATTGTTAGTGAACATCCATTTGGGTCTTTAATTTATCGACTTGCACCTGATAAACCATGGCAATTTTGCGGTGATGGATGCGAAATAAAAGTACCACAGACTGGGGTTTTAAGTCTCGAATTTCATATCAACGATAATGATACCAAAGACAATGCTGGTTTTTTTGAGATTAATATCAAAAAGCAATAAATGTTAGGTAAATATGAGAATGACTAAAATTCGTTTTTTGCATTTATATTTTTTTTCAATAAACTAATCTCATTTAATAAATCATACAGGTCGTTCTTGTGGTCATAATTAAAAGTGGACATTGTTGTAACAAATTTTTCAAGTGAATCTAATTTTTGAATAGCCGACGAATTATACCCACTATTCATCAAGTCTTTAACATCGTTCAAAGTAATTTTCCCTTTATCAACGATATAGTCTATCGGGTATTTTGTAGTATCCGCTGCCACCGCCATCATAGAATCATTGACAATTGTTGTTGTATCAGAAGAAGGCGAATCTGAAACAAATTCTGTTGAATTGTTACCATCTGGAAGTATGGAAACAATTTTATCTTTAATAAACCAACCAAATAGAATTAATCCAGGTATGGCAAGTGCCATTGAAATGTATTTAAAAAGAGGGGTTGTTTTTTTAACTTCTTGAACAATCTCAGGCTGAATAATTGCAAACGGGAAGCTGTATTTTGTTACATCTATACCCTCTTCAAATCTGATTTTATCGACAATATTGGCTTTTTTGGGGTCGGCAATTAGCTTTTCATTAAGTTGTAGTAATATAGACGAGTCAATAATCTCGGTTTTTGGGTTAGATGCCAGATAGAAATTGAAACTACCCAATCGAAAGAGCGAAGCCAAGCCATTTTTATCAAATTTGGCGATACCTACCCCCAAAACTATCTCATCTTCTTCAAGGAAACATGGTTCGTTTTCGATTTTTTCGTAATCTTGTTTATACCATTCTACAAAATCGTAAATCGTATTTTTAATTAAGTTTTCACTTAATTTATCATTTTCTATATGAATTTTTAGGCGTTTTAGTAATTCTTGGCTATTCTCGGAGGTAGTACCAATGAGCCAGTCATCTCCAAAAATAAATTCACTTAAATTTTTATTATTTGTTTGTATATTATAGCTGTATTTAGACATTGATATTCTTATTTATTGATTAGGATACTTTGTATGACTTCGGCTGGTATTTTTACAAATAGAACGTTGTTTTTTTCTTCAATTTTTAAGCTAAAACCATAGCCATTACTTAATTTCTTGATACCTAAATTGTGCTTTTTTTCATAACGAGAAATATATTCCCCATCCAAAAAGACTGTGTTAAAAGGTTTTTCGTCTAATGCTCGAAAAGTTATTTCTGAATTTGATTTTTCAATTTCAAAGACATTAGGTTGGCTTGTTTTTAAAATATCCAGGTATTTTAGTAATGAATCGGATTTGACCCATATAACTTCCCGATTTTCTGAAAATAATTTTTTAGAAACCTCTTCAGTATCCTCAATCTTAGAAATTTTACCTACACCAAAAAAAACTAAACCACCGCAGATGCTACCCAACATCAATAATTTAAAAATGACTAATTTGAATTCCTTGTTATTCATGATTCATAAAATTTTTAAAACTACTTGATTCGATTACTTTATTTATCATAGCTTGCAAACCATTGATGGCCGACTCCCATTGATTATCTGACGGTTGTTTATAAAAAGAAAAATAGAGTACATAAAAACGATTATTTTTGAGTTGTTCGGTAGTTATGTTTTTTCCCATCAATTTTGCTTTTACTGATGATAAGCATGAGATGTTTATCACGGTTAGAGCCAGATTTATCTCCACTAATCGTACCTGTTTTTGCATAAAAATGATAGTTCGGGTTTTTGGTTGTAATATTGCCCACCAAGTTCTTAGCAGTACCGATAGTTGTGGCCTCATTCATCGCGTTAAAAAGGTGTTCGGTATAAAAAGCTGATAAATTTTCATTATTCCCCCAACTTTCATCAATCCTGAAGTTAGAGTTTTTCTTTTTAGAATCAGCTAAAACGGTGGCCTTGAACGATTTATTCAATGAAAACAATGAACCCGCCATTTCGGCCATTTTTAGTGGAGTTGTATTGACTGGGTCGGCCCCTGAAGCCACTTGTACAATAGCATTATGAAGATTCGACCTATCAATCAGGTAAAGATGCGAAGGTTCTGGAAAGCTCCAAAGTCTAAACGAACTTTTTGAACTTGCAAAATCCGTACTATCTAAATCAAAAGCTATATTTTGAAGATTTTGCCCCTCCCTGTTTTTTAAATGTTCTGTTCGGATGGGCAAATTGAAGTTTTCCCAAAGTCCTTTGGCTAATAATGATTGTTCGTTGTCCCATCTGGCAGGAAAACGATTGATTGTGAAATTTTGATTATTAATTTTAAAGATTGGAAAATTCTCTAATTGATTAACCGAAAGCCCACGCTTCAAGAATTTTGCATCGCTACCGATTCCCCTCACATATTTACGTAAAGTACCAATTTCGTTTTTATCTAAGGAGCCTAAAAAAGCAACCATTGAGTTGTAACTATTTGTTGAATTATAGATGTACCAATGATTATCATGCTCTCCAAAATTAACGTCATCTAAGTAGAACTTCACTCTGCGTCCCCCAAATCTATTGACAAAACCTGTTTGATAAGCTGGCGAAGTCGTCTTATCGAAACCACCAAATTTAAGATTTTGCCAATCAAAATTATATTGAGAAGTAACTGCTGCATATAGGATAGGCTTAAAGGTCGAGGCGGGACCATTGTCTGAACGCATCAGGCAGCGATTCCCAAAAATTAAACGCTCGTTTCGGGTGTCTGCGTTGAGATAAATGTTTTCGATAAAATTTTGGCTCTCTGCCATTTTATTAGGGTTGATTCTGAAAGGTGCACCCTTTTGAAAATCACTCAATAACTTGATTTTGCCTTCGCTGTCAAGTACAACTAAGTTAAAAGCTCTGCTTGCCTCTTCTTCTTCTTTAAATATATTTTTTGTGAACATGGTATTTGCTTCGTCGAAAATCGCATCGGTTAGTGCTGCATCTATCGAGAGTCGAATGTCTTTGAATTGATTTTTCGAGTCTTTATCATATTTTGATTTAACTAAATTTGCAAAGTAATAAGACCACAAAAATTTATGTTTCAGCGGATAAAAAAACTGATTCCGACCATTTAACCAAACATTTTTGGCAATGTATTGCTTTGATTGATGAAGGTACTGAAGCGTCAACACCTTTGAATCTTCGGCCGATAAAAACTGAATAACATCGTTAGGCCTCAAAACTACGGCTTGATTCAGTGATTTTGAATGAATGATTTTACCGTCATTTTTAATGGTAAAGGCCGACCGATTAGAAGCTTGCTGTCCTAAAGTTGAGCTAATAATGATTTTAGGTAACGAATCGGGCGTCCAATTAGCAGGAACTGTTGTTAATCTAATGTTCCGATTAGCCGCGTAATTAGTTAAGTTTTCATCAGAAATTTTCTCTTCTAAATGTCCAAGCAGCTCATTAGGTTTGAGCGTAAATTGTTTGGTAGTTTCTCTATTTTTTAACCCAAACGATTGCGAATCTTCACTACTGATAAGACTTCCTTTCCAGCCATTTTTAAATATTTCAGGACTTGAAACATCATAGTATAGTTTGTTGATAGCAAATTCGTATAAATTTTCACTATTTTTCTTTATATGAATGAGGTTTTGGGGGCTATTGTTTTTTTGGAGAACCTGCAAGTATGATTGATAAGCACTTTGGCTAAAATTTGTTTTGAAAATTGTACTATTTGAAGTCTTTCGGTATGTTTCAAAATCTGTAAGTAATGTTTTAAGATTCGAGATTTTATTGTCATTTTGAAATCTCGAAAACTCTTCATTCAAGGTAGCGAAATCGTTTTTTAACAAATCAATTGTTTCATTTAAATTAAATCTTTCATCAGAGAATTCATGCTTACGGAATGAAATCAAAAGAAGAGCAATAAACAAAATACCTCTTAGCAAAATCTTAAAAATTGATTGCCCGAGTGGGTTAAATTGTACGGTACTGTTCTCTATTTGTCTTGCTTGTTTTCCAAAAATCACAACAAAAAATAGAATACTAAATGAAAAAGCCAAAGTCAGTAGGCTATTCATACTCAACAGAGGGAAATCCTGCCCCAAAAATACCATCCGATTGGTCGCTGCCATCCAGATAAAGAAACCAACAGTAAAAAGAAGGCAAAGTAAGAGAATTCGTAATTTGCTATAAAAATTGAAAGGGTTGCTTTTTTCGAGAGCCGAAAGAATCAAAATAGTCATCAAAAGAAGCAGATTGATGATAATGATTTGGGAATGCTCGCCAATGACGTATCGGACTGAGACCAAATCTGAAATTTGGGTAAGATAAGGTGACCCTTTCTGAAAACTTGGCTGTAATTGAAAATAATTACCTTTGAATAGCTCAAAAAATGGTTGAACCCAGCCTGTTATGCCATTTTCGTAATAATAATTGATAAACCATTGATTTTGAGCCGCTCTGAGTAGTTTTGAGTCATTGCCCAAATTAAACTGAAACTGCTCATCTTGTATGATTTCATCGGGTGTTTTGAACAAAACCTCTGCACGATAACGGATATAACTCTTATCATTAACTTTCTCAATGATTTTATCTTTTAGGCTAAAAGTAAGTATCCCAATAATAAAAAAAACAATCGAAATAGTCAATTTATAGGATTTATTAAAATTGCTTTGCTTACGAATAAAGAATAAAATTGATGCCAGAATAAGCATAATACTTAGTCCTATAATCAACAATTTTGTCTTTAAAAATACCGTCGAAATTAGATATGGTGCTGTGATAATGAAAAGTAATAAAATGGTAATCGGTACGATGAAACGCCAATGTTTCAACCTGCCAAAAAATGGTGAATTAGACTGGCTCTGCAAGTAATCTGGAAAAGTTAGCAATTGTATGAGCCAATAAATAAGCGTTGAAAGAGAGAATACAATACTGAATCCGGCATCGGAGACTGCTAAATAAGCAAAACAAATAAGCCAAGTTATAATCGACCAAAAGCGGTATTTACTGCTTTGTACTGACGAAACTTTATTTTTATGTAAGACATACAAAAAGTAAAATTCAATCAATACATAGGCAAAAACTGGCAGATAGACTGCCCCAATACGTTCTAATTTATCAATACCAACGCTTTTAACTGCAAATGCCAAACCATACAACATGAGTAATGCTGGAAGGATGAATTTCGCCTTCGGGAAGTCACTTGATTGAGTTAGAAATTCAGGTGCTTTGATTTTATTGCCAAATATTTTCCAGAGATAAATTAATCCAAAAAACAGTACAGTAGCCCAAACACCACGTTTAAAATTATCAAAAATCCCAATGGTAAGCGTATTATAAATGTTTTGGGTAATGTCTTCTGTAGGCACAAAGGTAGAAGCACGCCAGAGTAAAACTGAACGAATTGACAAAATGGTTATCAGAAAAACATAAATGAGATATTCGGTTTTGGATTGCTGCTCATATGGCGTTAGCAGCATACTCACATAAATCAGCATTAGTAATAAAAAAGCGAAGCCAGCCAAATGCCAAAATTGTAGTGGATTTTCGACTTTCAAATCTTTAATCTTGAATAACCATTGCATATTATTTGTTCCTATCGAAAAACCTTTGCTTTGTAATCGAATGGTATCGCCTGCCGAGACATAATAATTTTGGATGTCTTCAATCAAATCATCTTTATCTAAATTAACGATTTTGAATTGCATTTTTTCGCTTGTCGAGCCTTCTCTGTAAGTCAAGGTTGCCGCAAAATGATTTTGATTGGCTTCATTTTCAATAATTGGATAGTAAAAACCAGAAATTAAATCGTTGCTTGCTACTTCATCTGCTGATGATGTTAAAAAGAATGTTTCTTCGTCATGGTCTAATTTTTTTAGATATTTTTTTGTAGGGAATTGATAGAGTAATTTCGGCGTGAGAAGCCCTTTTTTCTAATTCAAAAATCCTTACTTGACTGTGCCACAAACCAAGATAAAAAGGTTGGTTTTGAGCTAATCCGATGGTACTTTGAAGGTTTCTATCAAAATTTATTTCTTTTCCGTCAATATAAATTTTTGCACCCTTCGATAAAAGCGAAGCCGATGGAAAAAGCAGTAGAGGATTATTATCAAAAGTCTTATTCTGGCGGTTAAATTGAAGTCTAACAATCCAAGAACTATCCAATGCCGAAACTATATCAGCCATATTTGGGGCGTCATTCGTAAGTCTTCTAAGCATGTCTGCCAGTGAGTACCCTGACTGCAAAACTTGGCTAATTGGTACATCAAAAGTGCCAAATTCTTGGTTTTTGACTTTGGTTTTGATTGAATAGGGGACTTTATCTTTGAGATTCAGTAATAAACTAAAAGTTAGAGAATCATTCAGAATTATTTCTAATTGTTTAGTAATTGGTGTAGCGTTTGGGGCATTACTCAAAACAAAATCATCTCCTTTTTTTACGTAAATAGGTTCATTAAAATCGTTTGTATTTAGGTTGAATTTTTCTCCATTTTGATTGATAGATAATCCCCCTCTTTTCTCATCAAAAATAGATTGATTTGGAGACTCGCTATTAACCAACTCTAACTTTTGATTAAACGAAAACCCTAAATGCTCAATAGCATGGTGCGAAGCATTACTAAAAATGCGTTTTGGAGCAAAAACATAGCTAAACTGAGCCAAAACAGCAAAAACTGATAACCACAAAAACCAATTATAGAGTGTGGTTTTTCTAAGGTTTTTATCGGTAGAAATAGGCACATTCAAGATTCTGTAACTTATCCAGAGAGCTACAAACGTGAGTGTAATAAGATTAAAAATGTATGAACTAAAAGTAGTAACAAGCATAGTTTATTCAGGTTTTTCGGGTAAAAAAGTATCGAACATCAAAGCTCCGTCTAATGAACCAATATTCATTTCGATTAATATTTTTGCTAAAAAACGATAGCGTTTATTGGTTTCGTAGGCATTAAAAGTTAATATTTTATAAAGTTTTGGATCTAAGTCTTTAACTTTTTTCTTGTTTTGAATCAATAAAACATTAGGTTCTTTTTCGGGTCTATGCAAATAATTAAATAGATATGCCCGTGAAAAACTATGAGCATGAAGCCCCATTTCGATTAGCTGACTTTTGATTTTCCGTTTAGTGTTTTCATCTGTCGGAAACTCGGCTAATTGTTCAATATTTGTATAAAAATTGCCGTATAGTTCTTGAAAATTCTTGAAATACTCAAGTAGTAACTCTTCGTGACTGTTAGCATCTCCAGCTTCAATATTTGGGTCTTTGACAGCTACTTTCGCAACTTCATTATCGTTAGAGTCCGAGCTTTGGGCTTCTTTTTCTATTACAGTTTTTTGTCTTTGGTTCGTAAAAATTAATCCAAGAATACTTACTAAAATTAACCCTATTGGTGTTAGCCAATCTTGCCAACCAAATTGACTTTGGGTATCGGCTTGCTTTTGACTTACTAATTCGAGTTGTGGTTTATCAATGATTTTGATAATTGATTTCGACAAACGATTTAATCCATTTTTATTCAAGAAAAACAATTCATTTTGGTTGATTTCGAGCGTATTAACCAAAACATGGCAACATTTCTGAACATCAGATAAACTATTCCATGATTTTTGTTTGCTCAGGTTTTCCCATTCAGTTTTAAAAAGCTCCTTTATTTTTGACGATACACTACTAAAATCAGACCCTTTAGAGTTATTTATTGCACCAATTAGATGCTTTTGCCAGTAAGCTTCGTCCTGTGGCAAGTCATAAGTTGAGCCTTGAATAGTACCTTTATCAAAAGTTAGTGTGTCTTGATTGATGAGCAATTTATGGTTTTGTATTTTGATAAATCTGATGCTTTCAAAAATTATCAGTCCTTGATTTTGAGTTAGAATATACATTGGTCTATCTAACTTAGCTTCTGTTTGATAGCTTATCTGTGGTACAGAAGAAATCATCATATAACCCTCCCTAAAACCCAGCATGCCTACCAAGATAAATAATATGTTTAGAATGAATCGGTTTTTCATTTTGATTTGAGCCTGTTTATGCCAATCTTTTTTGTGTCTTGCACATCAAGAAAAGGGAAAAGGGTTTGAAAAACATAAGCGTCTGATTCAAAAAATCTGGGGTGCAAATCCAATAGGCTCGAAGAATGAGCCTCACGAACTAAAAAGCCTTGTCCGGTGTAGCAGACATTGATTCGTGATGCGTTTATGGTATGGTCTTTATAGTCCATACCACAGATACTGATGGTTTTGGCATCTTTTACAAAATTATCAAAGTAATTGCCCTCATTAAAAAACTTATCTTGTGCCGAATACTCAATTCCAGTCTCTTCTTGATTAATTTTGATAGTATTTTCTGCAAACTCATCGTATCCTGTTAGTTTTGTACCCATTTTTTCATTGAAACTTGCAACTTCACTTCTTACTCGTTTCAGAAGATCGCTCAGCCCAAATAAATTACTAAAAATTGGCATATTGATTTTGGGAAAACCTTCGCCCATGTCTATTTCACGTACTTTTTCATTGGTCTGGTTAGCTGATTCTTTGGTTAAAATCTGATAGATTGTAGGAAAGCCTACGAGGTTTGAGTCAAAATTGACTTGCTCGCCCGCAAAAGCACCCATCAAACATACTTTTTTCAAATCGCCTGTTACTTCTGTTGGCTTTTTAAATTCTTCTCTGATTTTATCAACCAATGGTTTAAACGAAAACCCACGACCGGTCAGAATTATTTTGTCAATTGTTTCGTCGGTGTAATACCCCGTTTGTACTACTTCTTTGGTTATCCGATTAACCATTTTCATGACAGTATCATGTATAATCTGATGTTCGTCTTCAATTGTTTTTCCGGCATCCACGATTGGGTCAATAAGTTTTGAAATAGATTCTAACAAACCTGTAGCAGATGGATTGGTTTCGTATTCGCCTTTAATGCTGGCAATATCTGACTTTGAAAATTGTACAGTATTATTTGTTTGTGGTTGTCCGTAATTATACTTGAGTTTTTCGATGAGTTCTATAAAACGAATTTTATCGGCTAAACCAACTGATTTTGAAAGGCAAATATCATAAATGGCCTTTTGGCGTTCGATGGTATTATCCCCAAAAATTGTGGCAAAAATTGAGTCTATGAAAGCAAAAGAAAGTACATTGCCCGCACCAATGAAACCCGACCGATAAAGCGAGGTAAGTTTATAGTTATTTTTGTCATTGCCCAATTCTACAATCGAAAAATCGGTTGTCCCCTTACCTACATCTACAATGAGGTAGCGTTTGCCAATTGTAAAAAAAGGGCTATTCCCTTTGCCAACTTCGTGGTCTTTGATTTGTTTAAAGCCTAAAAACGAAGCATCACTTTCTGAAATCGAACTTACTTCTCTCCCTGCCAATTTAAATTTAGGATATTTTTCGGCAATGACTTCTAAACCTTTGAGTGTACGTTTGACTAATTTCGACACCTTTGCCTGCCCAAAAACGTTGGGTACTAAAAGCCGAACCGAAAGGTGAATCGGGTGGGTTTCTTTAAGAGTTACTCGGATGTGATTCAAGACCGCAATCAATACATAGTTGATAACGGCTTGTTGGAGTTCACCGATAGTATCAATTAAGTCTTTTTCTTTGGCTTTGTAGTGATTAGTAGCCTCTGATTCAAAATCTAATCTAAATTGGTACGCACCCAAATGAGCTAATTTGAGGTTTGAAATCAAGAAGTGAGATTTTGACAGGTCTTCAATTTCACCACGATTGGTCAATAGATTTAAAAATTCTTTTGAGCCATTTGCCCCAGGCGGACTAAAAATATCAAAAACAGACCCTGATTTTTTGATAAAAAAGGCCGAACGATACAGTTCTAAATCTTCGGGTACGAATTGGTGTAGTGATTCGCCTTTAAGATTTGGGTAATAATTGTTTGTCAGTATATCTACCAAATTAAGACGAGACAGAATGCGGTGGTCGCTGCCTCGACGATAAACAACTACTTGGCTTGCTTCTGAACCAAAATCCATGACGACATCGAATATTTGGGCTTTTAGAGCGATGTTCAGCATGAAAGCCCCCCCAACTTTACTACCATTTTCGAGTTCGATTTCGAGCGAAATTTTGAGTTTATTGGCGGTATTTTGGGCATCTAAGCTGCATATAACTTCTCCTTTTTCGGCAATGAGTTTAAAGCCTTCGATATGTGGAAGGCTCTCGGTACTCACTTTCTTGGCTTCGGTTTTAGTGGTTTTTAGCATTAATACTAATTCATCGGCGGTTTGATTGATTTTCAGACTTGACCAATCTAAAAACGTATCTTTGCTGAAACCCTCGCTCGAAAGCAATTTGGCATTGTACGAAACCCCAAAGAGTACAACATTTTGCTGGCTTTCTCGCTGAATGATGTTAGAGATTGCGAAATCAGCTACCGATGCCAGCGATAGCACCATTTTTTTACGGTTATTGATATTGAGGGAGAGGTAGTGCATAAGTTATTGTTTTTAATATATCGAAAAAGGTGATAGGCTTTCCCACTTACTTCAACAAATAAATCGGGAAGTCCTCAATCCCTTCTTTTTTAATTTGGGGATTTTGAGTTGTATTTTTTAGTTCAGGAATTGATTTAACAAGCTGAGGCACTCTCATTTTAAGGTAGCTGTACAATTCCTCAATACTAATGTAGCGGTCTCGATTAGTATTGAAGCTCTACTTCCTCTTCGAGGGCTTCTTTGATGGCTTTTACAAATGGTATGAATTATTCCACGCTATATGCTCATACGATTTTTCATTACCCGAACTACTCGTAATTGTTATGGTACCAGCGGGAGTATTAGCAATGATTTGATTGGCATCGGCCAAACGCTTACCAACTGTGGCACCACTATGGCAGGCATCGAGCAGGATGATTTTTTTACATTTGAGGTTATTGAGATTTGCAATGAAGTCATCTCTGAAACTCAAAGAACTATTTCGGGGGGCATTGGGCCGCCAATCGCTACCCAGAATACGGAAATCATCATTGATGACATCGCCGTGGCTTGAACCAAAGATTAGTACCACGTCTTGCTCACGAATATCCTCTCGGTAACCAAGGCTTTCTAACTCTTGGGCAAGGGTTTTGGTATCAGTTTTATCATTGACAAACGGGGTATCGGTAAATACTTGATTGTATAAACTACCCGCTTGAGCTTTAAAAAGCCGATGAATGGTTTGAGCATCATCGTCGGTATAATTTAGGTCGGGGTGTTGCACACCAAAAGTAAACAAATACAGGTTGGCTTTGAGAGGTGGGGTATAGAAAACATTGAGCGGCAAACTCTTGACTACTTCTTTGATTGGGTGCTACCATACCGATTTCGATGGTATTATGCCCTTCTTCGAGGAGTACGCCTTGCTCAAAATCATAGTCTTGCTGTTGGGCTTTGATGCCAACTGTGCCGAGTTTGCCAGTTTGTAATTTACCATTTACTTTTACTTGTAGAGCCTCTCTCAGTATTTTTTCTGAAAGGTTGGTGGTGATGATGGCTTCTATATTTAGTTTTTCTTGGGAGGTTTTTAATGGTTCGTATAGATATTTGCGAGCGTTGGGAGAGGTGAGGATGACTTTTGAGTTAGGTATAAAAGTTTGATTAGATACTAATTCGTGGTTTTGGATTGGATTGGTTTCTTCATCTATTGGAAATGTACAACCCAGTAAGCAGCAGTACACCAACTCTGATTTCTTTTTCATCATTTGAAAATGAAATATGAATTGGTGATTGATTTAATGAAATGGATTTGATTACTTTCCCTAATTTTACATCCCATAGCTTTATAGAGTTATCCCTAGCCCCACTAATTATTTTTGTGCTATTGTGATTAAAACAAATAGTTTCAACTCCACTACTATGCCCTACTAAGGTCTTAATTAATTTACCAGTCGAAATGTCCCACAGTTTGATAGTATTGTCAAGACTTCCGCTTCCTATGATAGTTTCGTTTGAGTTGAAAATTACCGACATAATAGCTTTGGTATGTCCAACGAAGGTCGTAATCAATTTTCCCGAATTTACATCCCAATATTTTAAAGTTTTATCACTACTGCCACTTATCATTTTAGAGGCATCTGCGTTAAATGAAATATCATTGACTGAATGAATTATTATGCCCAATAAATTTTTTCTCCTTTTCTCCTTTAATTATATCCCATACATTTATTGTATAGCTGGCACTTACAATTTTAGACCCATCTGGAGTAAATTTTAAGGTTTCAATACCATAACTTTCCTCAAAACTTTTAATTTCTTTGTTCGTATTAATATCCCATAATTTGATACTTGTATCCCATCCACCGCTAGCTGCCATGTTGCTGTTCGAATGTATTGCCACAGATGTAACTTTCATCCAATGACCTAAAAAGGAATTAATTTCTTTACCAGAATGAAAATTCCATATTTTTAATGAAAAGGCACCACTTAATATTTTTGAACCATCTTTACTTATATCAATTGATGTAGCAGGAAAAGTATCTCCAATATTTTTTTTTATTTCATATCCAGTATTAATGTCCCATAGTCTAATTGTTTTATCATGTCCTGCACTAATAATTTTGGAGCCATCTGAGCTTATTTTTATGTCTGTTATAAAATATTTATGCCCTTCAAAATATTTGATTACTTTTTCATTGTTAATATCCCATAAAATCAGACTTGCTCCTTTGACAATAACAAGTTTATTGTTATCGGGTGTAATTGCTACATAGCCTAAAGTACCCAAACGATCAAAATCCCTGAATGTTTTTATTGATGTACTTGAAGATGTATCCCAAACTTTAATTGTTCCATCTGCACTTCCACTAAAAATTTTAGTACCGTTATCATTAAAAGTTACGGAATTAATATTTTCAGTATGTCCAGAAAAAGTTCTAATGAGTTTACCAGTTTTAAAATCCCATAATTTTAAAGTTTTATCATCACTTCCACTGATTATTTTAGAACCATCGGGGCTTGTTGCTAAGGAAGTAATAGGAGATTTGTGTCCTATTAACGTTTTGATTTCTTTTCCAGAATTTATATCCCAAATTTTAATCATTCCCCTGCTGCTACTAATAATTTTTGAGCCATCAGGGCTTAAAATTATTGAGTAAATCGGGAATTGATGACCCAAAAATGTTTTGATTTCTTTTCCAGAATCAATATCCCATAATTTTATGGTTTTATCCACACCACCAGTTATAACCTTTGTACCATCCTTGGTGTAAGCAACAGTATAAACAATAGAACTATGTTGGAAAGTTTTTATTTCCTTTTCAGACTTCAAATCCCATAATTTAACTGTATAATCATCAGCCCCAGAGACCACGTGATATTTGTCAGCTGTTGAAAGCTAACGGAGAAAATAGAACCACTATGCACCATCTGATTTGTAAACCTAAAAGCACCCTCTGGGTTCTTGCCCAAAGCCTTCAAAAGTCATAAAAATCATCAAAAAAAAAGCAATTCGTTTCATAACAGTCTCATTTTTCAAACACCACAAAATCTTCTCCCTTGTGTAACAGGAGCGGGTTTTGTGTACGTTTGGTTTGGGTTAGTATTGGTAATCTCTTTTTTGTGTAATCAAAAAGTTCGGTTAGTGTGGTGTATTGGTCTTGGTTGGTGTCTGCTTTTTGGGTGCTTTAGGGTTTCTAAAAGCACTTTTGTCAACAGCACCGTGCTGCCACTTGGGGTCTTCAAAAGCGGCTTGGTCGGCGGTGCTGGCTGTCAAAATGCTTATGTTTTGGGGTAAAGTTAGCTTGGTGGCGGCTCCGCTTTGGCAGGCATCCAATACAATGAGCTTTCGGCAAGGCAAATTATCTAAGTCTTGTATCAGTTGGCTTAGTCGTACAGTGGTGCTTTTCAAAGCCGCAGCATCAAAGTCACTACCGTGTAGAAGGTAGTCGTCATCGGTTTTTATGCCATTTCCAGAAAAATAAACCAATAATAAGTCTTTTTCTTGTAGGTTTTGTGAGCTGCTCAGTAGCTCAAAAGTCTTTGCCAATTCACCTGCTTTGGTACTTTCATCAGTTACGAGAGTGTGGGCTTTAATATTTTTAAATGCCTTACCTTTGTTGTTTTGGAATAGTGTATCTGATAGCTTCGCGCATCTCGTTTGGCATAGTTTAAATACTCACCATTGATGCCAATTGATAAAACAAAGAGTGATGGTTTTGCGTATTGTACAACTCGCTCGCCAAAGCCTTGAATGATGATTTTTCTGCCGCTTTCATTTATTGTATTGCCAATCGCTACCCAATCATTGCTATCGTTGGCAATCAGAAAACGTAATTTGGTGTTTTTATCGCTTTCGTTTTCTGCGTAGGCAATACTTGGTTGGTGTTCGTGGTTGAGCTTAATGAGTTGATTTTGATGGTTTTTAGTAGCTAAAATCATCAAATCACAGTTGGGGCTTTCTACCAAATCGTAGGCTGTTTCTTGGCTTTGGTCTTCGCCAATGACGCTCGCCCAGTTGATTTTACTACCGTCTTTGGCAATCGCCCAAACGTGTATGTCATCAGTGGCCGCATCAAATAACTCGGATTTACCCGAACCAATCACCACAATCTCCCCGTTAGATAACTGCTTGATATTCTGCCAGTTGATTTTTTCGGTTTCTGAGCCAAATTGCCAAAGAGTTTCTCCATTATCAACTAATCCCCAAACCATGCCACCACCCACTACTGCCAAAGTACCGTCGTTAAGGGTAATGATTTTGCTTTTGGGCAAAACGCCTTTTACCGTTTTTTTCAATAAAATATCCTTCAAAAATTTACCATCAGCATCAAAAAAATGAATTTTGGTAAAGTTCTCGGTATCGGTAGCGAGTACGATTTGTCCGTTTGATAAACTTGCCAACGAACCACCTTTAGCTTTTGGCAATTCTACCTGCCAAAGTGCTTTCTGAGACGCTGTATGTACAATTTTGCTTAAAAAAGTACTTTCTTTAGTAGAATTCAGTAAAATGAGCGATTGATTTGGCAGTACACAGGCAGCTGTAGTTGGCGGAAACGGAAGCTCGTTTTTCTCCAAAATACGACCCGCTTTGTCTGTTTTAAGCAAAAATGTTTTTGGTTCGTTGTGAAGACTTCGGCTTTGCCCTATCAGTAAATTACCTTCTGATAAGGGCAAAACCTCGTTTACTTGCCATGTGGAGTTAGTAGTTGCACTGACCAATTTAGGTTGTTTTGCCACCACCGTAGTTTGGGCATTAGCACCCATAAAAAAGTTTGTTAAGATTGTCAGAATGAGTGTTTTCATTACTTGGATTTAGTTATTTACAGATTGAATTTTTAGAATGATGGGCACAATATCTCCTTTTGTTGAAGTAGTGGTGAACACCATTCCGTTTGATTGATAATTAATTTCAGATGGGTCAATCATTCTTTCACCTAAGGCTTCTCTAAGCCTTGAAATGATATCTGGGTTATTTTTGTTATTCTCTAACTTTTCTTTGATTGACTCCCAATCATTGATGATATTATTTTCACTAAAAAGAACGATAAGTTTATCGGAACCCGCTTCTGTAATCTCAAGTCCAGACTCAGGTATAAACATTTCAGTGTTTTTATTTTCCATTTGGTCTTTAGTATCCATACCATATTCAAATGGCCAGTGTAATTCTATTTTTTCTACATTGTCTATACTGAATACACAAATCGACTGACCACTTTTACCATTTTTAGTAATCAACTGAAATTGTTGAAGAACTTTCCAGTTTTTCTTATTTAGTTCATAAATTCCCTTGTTTTTTGTCAAATAAGGAACATCTTTCGTGTAATCTCCCTGGTCAACCAACTTACGGAATTGGATTCCGAATTCTCCACTCATACCCGTAGGTGTAGGAGTGTAATCATTGTTCACCGTAAAATCTTCATTTAACGTTATCGTATAGGCAACCCGCAATGACTTACCGAAAACACTAAATGGAATCCAACAATAACCATTATTACCCCAATTTGTACCAAATGAGTTCAATATTTTGAATGCCCCTCTTCCTCCTCTGTTTCTATCAAATCCTACGACAGTTACGAAGTGTTGGTTTACGTTGTTTTTGGGGATGTAATCAGCTTCGTTTTCTACATTTGGGTCATAAATATCATTTGAAAAGTTTAATGATTTGAAAAGAGCAGGATTGATAATATTAAGGCCAACTGCAACAGGTTTATTTTCTTTTCGAGAACTCTTAATGACTTCTCTGAACTTTTTTTCGTAATGGTCGGTACTTTTGAAATTAACTTCGTTAATAGACTTGATGGGCTTAAATCCTCTTGCTTTGGCTTCCATATCATCTGTAATGTTGACAAAACAACTGCTACCTGGTAAATCTGTAAATTTCAAAAGCCCATTTTCTTTTATAAAACCTTTGATATCATCCTTATTTAAGCCTGCCTTACAATTATTCCCTTTTAATTTTTTGAAAACATACATCGGAGATAATGGTAATGCAGAAATAGCTCTTTTTTCTGTGAGACTTCTTTTTATTCCCATTTGAGTACCAAAAACGCCATATAGAAAAGTATATGCGACACAGCTTCTCATGTCTTCACCTTGATTTTGGGCGATTGGGGAATGAATGGACAAATCTACTCTTGGAGTTGCTCCACCTGCTTTTTCCCCAGTAGCAGGCATTTCTAATCTCTTTGCCTGGTTGAACTCATTTTCATCAAAATAATTTCCAAAAACCTGTGCAAATAGGGTATTTGATGAAAAAGAAATAATACTAAATACGAAAATTTTAAAAATGGTTTTCATAATATTATATGTTTAGTTTTTGAGAGTTGCGTTTCCTCAACTCTCAAAATGATTTTATTTAATTTGCTTCGATTTTGATAATCATTGGTACTATATATCCCTTTTGGGTATTTGCTCTAAAACTCGAACCGTTGTAACTAACGTAGTTTTTATCAATCAATCTATCACCAAAGGTGCGTTTAAAAGTTGGCATAAAATCTCGGTTATGGTGATTCAGTTGAGCTACTAAATCGTCCAAATTATCAATTCGTCGATCAGAATGTAGCACTACCAACCAATCTGAACCCGCTACTTCTTTTGATAATGCTCTTTCGATTCGTTTTTTGTATCCATCGGTATCTGTTTCAAATCTTGGTTCTGGGATTACCACCTGCGAGTTCTCACTTGGTACTACTGCTGAAATTTTAACTACCGACATTCCGTATTCATCCAAAGAATTGTTTGGAAAATGAACTTCCGCTTTGCCGTTAGGGTCTACACTGAAAACATAGATAAAGCTACCTGTTTGTGATTTTTGGCTAATCAACTGAAACTGTTCTTTGAGGTTATAAACTCGTGGCATTTCGTAAAACCCCTCATTATTTCTTCTGATTTCGGCTCTCCTAAATTTATTAATGGCAATCACTTCGTTCACAACCAATTCGCCAGAGAGTGTAACGTTACTACTATTTTCTATTACCGATTCGAGTTTCGTAATAGTCGGATTTGAGTAGCTTGGATTTTGAGTAGTTGTTGGATTTTGGTGGATTGGTGGATTACGAGATACAATCACCTCTGACTGTGTAGACTTTGGAGTCATTACAATTTCAAAAGCGTATTTAGCATAGATTAAGTCATGGTAGCGAATGTACGCAAAACCGTTCTTACCCCACGAAGAATAATTGCCCATAACTTCCACGATTTTGTTTTTATTATCAAAACCTACTACAACCACAGTTTGCAAACTACCTTTTGACTTTGCAGTAGGCTCCAAGTCTCATTAGTAAGGTTACGGAACTGCTCATCGGCCACGATACAAAGTACAACAGGATGATTGTGGTCGAGGCATTTTTGGATACGCTCGATTTTACCACCTATCGAGATACTTTCATTGGTTGAATTAACTGCAAAAACTCTATTAAATGACCTAACAGAGTTCTTTTTTGCTTGTTGAAGCAGTTTTGAGTCTGGTTTTCGGTTGCAATCATTCGAAGTAAAAGTATATTGTTGAACAGTAAGCGTTCCTTTATTTTCTAAAATTGTTTTGGTTTCTGCAATCCAATTTTCTGATAGCGAACATTGGTTTTTACCAGTTTTTGGAAGTGCATCATAAATGAATTGGTATGAGAAAAGCTGCTGTTGGTTGTTGAGTTCCTTGTATTGAATACTCATGGTTTGAGCTACGGCTATTGTCCAACCTATATTACCGTTTTGAGTTTTTGAGACATTGAATGGAGGGCAAAGTCTTTTAAGGTTTTTTACATTTTTGAGACCTTTTTCGTCGTTTACACCACCAAAAACATCTAAGTTATTGGTTTCTTCTAATGAATTATAAAGCGAATCATTGAATGGAAGGTCGCCTTCGTTTTGGGCAAAAGCCATTATGCTACACAAGCATACGAGGCTAAAAAGAATGAGTTTTTTCACGATGAATTTTATATTTTATTGGTTTTCATAGATATATCGAATTGGATAACCATTTTTCCCAATTTATTTTGTATAAGTAAAATTGAATATTTTACAAGGTTCTAATATAATTTCCATGTTTGAAAGAAGTGAACTATCAGTGCTTCTTTTTAAAGCAATAATTATCTTTCTATAATCGGAATTTACTTTACTATCATATCCAGAGACTTTTACATCCATTTTAACATTTTGCCAACACTCTGTTTTACCAGTATGAATTAGCTTATCTTCTACATTAATTTCCGAGTATCGGTCAAAAGGCATATCAAACATTACAGAATCATCAGAATTATTTGTTATACAAAAGGTACAAGTATTCTCTTTTTCACAATCTGGGGACGATTGTTCTTCGTTCTTTTTCTCTTCAAAACCCTCGTCCAATTCAACTATATTGTCAATTTTTGCAGAAATTGTTCTGATAATTACCGCTGTTTGTAAATCAAGTACCTTTATATTGATTTTTTCTTCGTTTCCAAACTTAATAATTGTCCCATATATCAATGCCTCAATACCCACAAGTTTACCCAATTGTGCAGCTGCTTTGGGGTCTGTAAAGCCATCTTTCAAAAGTTCATTTTCTTTCATCAATTTACTAATTTGGCTTCTGTCTATAACCTCAAATCCTTTTCCTGCTTCTGGCAAAAAAGTGTTTAACTCCTCTGCAATGAATCGTCCTAATTTTGTAACATTTCCATCTAAATCTGTGAAATCAGCAACAGCAATGCGTTTTTTCTGAGCATCAGCGATTTTTTTGCTTAATTCTAAGGTAATTGTTTCAATCTGCTTTTCGTAGGTAGTTTGAGCGTTTACTTTGACAAGTATCAAAATACTAAAAAAAAAGGCGATTAATGATTTCATTTGTTTACGATTTTATTGTATGTTTTGCATGCCTCCACAGCGACTTCTGCGTTTATTATCACGCGTCCTTCTCTTCTTACAACCCACCTCATATCCTCAAAATCCTCTCCCGTTTTGATTGGGACTTCTTTCCAACATTCAGTGCTTTTAGGATTAATCAAAATTTCTTTATTGCTACGCTTATTATTATGAAGAATTGTGATAATATCTTGGCTTGTTTGATTAGTCACACAAACAGTACAGATATTCTTTTGCTTGCAATCATTTGATAGTTCAGGAGTCTTTGGTGATGTTGGATTATTTTCTACTATTCCACTTAATAGATTATTTATATCAGTAGTTCTGGTGATATTACCAGCTAAAGACCTCAAAATTACACCCCTCTGTAAATCTAAAATTGTTAAATTTAATCTTACATTTTCACTAAATGGGGTAAAAGTACCATAAACCAATGCGTCAATGCTTGCTAATTTACCTAATTTGATTGCCTCAGAAGGATTTGTCATATCTCCTAATTTATTTTCTTTAATAAGAAAATTTATCCGACTTCGGTCAATTACTTCAAAACCATGCCCAGACTCTGGAAGGGTAGTATTAAATTCATTAGCAATGAAACTGCCCAGAAACGTAATATTGCCATTTAAGTCCTTAAAGTCGGCAACTGCAATTCGTTTTTTGCCAGACTCAGCAATTTTTTTTGAAAGTTCAACTGTTATATCATGAATCTGCTTTTCGTAAGCATTTTGGGCATTTGAAAAGATTGTACAAACGCAGAGTGAAAGGGTTATTATTAATTTTTTCATATCATTTAAAGTTTATTTTTAAAACTTCAACGGCTCTTTCGGTAGCTCTAATTTCTGATTTTGCCTTGTCGTAATCAGTACCTGAAATTGGAATTGTCTTAGAGGTTTGGTCTTTAGTTAAGGTGTTTACTTTAATAAATTTTACTTTTGGTGTTTGTTATCCAACGTCGGTCTGGTTCTTGTTCAAATACGGGTACATCCTTTTTTGCAATAAGGAAATAGTCAATCTCATTAAATTCTGCATCAATAAATGGTTTTTGTCCTATTAAAAATTGATTAGCTAAACCTTTTTCAGCAAACTTGATGGAAATATCCTCTGATACAAACTCCAAAGAGTCTTTGAATTTATTTGCTAATGATTCTTGAATAATATTACTCAATTCATCGTCATAAGTATAAGACGAAACATTTAGAAGCCCAACAATAGCTACTTTTTTAGGTTTGAAAATAGGGCGATTTGGTGGTGAACTCTCACAATTTTCAGTTTGCCACTGATAATTATTTGATTTATTGATATAGTTAAAAATCACATAATCATTTTCGATTTGGCCAACTATTCGAGGCTTTTGCGTTTTATTTTTTATGGGTTCTACTAATTTAGGTACTCTTTCAATCACATAATCAGCTAATTCTTGTACGTAAATTAAACTATCTTTATTTTTATCGGCAACGCCCGCAAGCCCATCTATGATTGCCTTTGTGTATGCTCCATGCCCCCACTGTTTATCTTCCCAGGAAGACTCATCGTTTGAACTACTCGAAAACGTAATTATAGAAGCAGGCGTATTGACTATTTGCTTCTGTATTTCTGATAATTGTTTTTGAATTTGGTCATTTTCATTTGCTTTTTGCCCTGTTATACTGCCAGTTTGACAAGCATCAATAAAAATCAAACACTTGCAAGGCAATTTTGATATGGGAGATAGTATGTCTTGTCGGTAGCTAATGAGCTTATTTTTTTCGAGGATTACGTCTTCACTACTTGCAAACCCAAAATCAATTCCATTGAATGCCGTTGTAACCTGTCCATGACCAGAGAGAAAGAGCAGCAAAATATCACTTGCTGTGATTTGATAGGTGTCTTTTAACAGTTCTATTTTGTCTTTTATAATTGCATTCGTTGTTTTTTCTTTACAAACTAATATTTCGCCTCTTACTTTACCAAAAAGCAAACCCTCTTGTGATTTGAAAATATTAAAAATTGACTCTGCATCAATTTTTGTATATTCTAAATTATAAGCAGGAACGCCAATGCTTAAAATATATAAATTTGGTAGTGTTTTCACATTTCCTATCTTTTTTTCACCTGATTGAGCAGAAGCAGTTGTTTGGAAGCCCCAAACGAAAAAAATAAATAGCATCAATGGAGTTTTCATGATAGCATTTGTAAGGACGGGTTAGTTTTTTTGCAAAATAATTCTAATTATTACCCTCGACAACCCCAATAAAAGGGGGGGGAACAAGGGCAATAATTTAGGCGGTGTTACTTCATCGAATCAATCAATTTTTGAGCTTGTGCTTTATACTCAGAACTTCCTTGTGCGATGTTTTTTAGAGCTTCTTCGCTCTTGACTTTATCTCCCATTTTAAGATAAGTCAAGGCTTTATACCACTGAACTCTATCAGTTAATTCGTTAGTTTGTACCGCATCGAATCTTCGGAGAGCCGCATCGTATTTTTCTAAAGCCAAAAGCGATAAACCATGATAGTAAGCCCGATAAGAAGCAGTTTTTGCGTCTTCTTCTACTGGAGTTGGTTCTGTTGTGCCAGTAGAAACACCACCATATTCGTCTGGGTCGTAGTTGGCTGGGGGGGAAGTCGCTTTTTTGGGAGCAAAAGTCCTTGTGCTACTTTTTTATGTTCCTCTATTTTATCAGCCACTTTCGTACCCGGTTGCCAAATCGTTTAATTCTTTTGGAGTACCATCCAACGGTTGTTTTGTATCAGCAATACTGGAATTGATGAGTTCTTGGGTAGTTGGTGGTAAGATTAGAGGAGCATTAACCACAACAGTATTATCTTCATTAGCCTTGGGATAGAAAAAATATCCGGTAAGACCAATCAGCAATATTGCTGCTACTGCTCTAAAATAGTTATTCCTTAAAATGAGAAAATAAAAGGGTTTTTCTATTTTTTTTTCTTCAGGAAGAATTACTTTATTTTCTAAACTTGCTCTAACTTCATTGATTTCATTTTTCAACTTTAAATAGTTGAAAGCAAATTGGAATTGCTGGTGCCTATACTTCATTCGCTAACTCTTTATTTGAGTTCATTCTCGCTTTCAAAGTTTTTTAGGTCCTCTGCACTCATTTGCTTGGCGACCTGCAATCTAATTCGTTGATTGTATTCAGATTGTTCAAATTTCTTTTCCATATTTTTGATTTAAATTAAACCTTTTCTTTTGTTTTCTATTAATTCTAATGCTTTACGATAAATACTATCTTTCATTCGAGAAATTGTGCCTTTTGACCAATCAGTAAGTTCTACTACTTGTGCCTGCTGTGCTAGTACCAATTATATGCAAACCAAAAAGGGCTATCTTTCATCCTCTGATAACGTTTCTTTTAATTCTTTGACGAATTCATTGATTAGGCTTTCATCAATATGAGAGAAATTAAAATCAATGTATTCCCCACTGTTATCAGCATCTTGTTCGCTGATATTATGTAAATCATCAATGTCTACATCGTTATAAATACCTTTATTTTTTCTTATAAAATCAATAATCCTCAATTTCATTATACGCCAAAGTAAGCCAATATTATATTCCTTACTTTTATCTAATTGAATTTTAGATAAAAATTCCAATAAAACACTCCAAGCAATCTCTTCTATATCTTCAAGTCTAATTTTAGGAAATCTTCTTTCGAATGAAGGAATAATTTCGTACTGAATAACTCTTCCAAGGCATTCAATTGCTGCCCTCTCACCTTCTGAGGCTCTCAATAGGAGTTCGGTATAGGTTAGAAATCCTTTACATAGTGGTCGTTTTTCGTCCATAAAAATTAACTTTTTTAGGCTTTGATAAAATAAAATCTTTTAAAAGTTAGTGGAAGAAGTTATTGATAACCAAAAGTTTATGTACATTTTTATTTATCGTTGTGTTTTGAGTGCCTTAGCTGACTTTATATCGTTTTTTATTTTCGTTTTCTCAAGATTTTTCAAATATTTTTTTTAATTCTCTTTTTGTCACCTCCTCAAAACATATATCGTAATACTTCAGAGTATTTCCCAAAGCCTCTCAACTTTTTTATAAAATATCATTTTAATCCCCCTTCAAAACATATATCGTAATACCGCCAATTATTTTCCCAAAATTTTCATTTTTTTTTTTATTCTTTTATGAAAAAAGATTTCTCCTTCCGATGTACAACAAAATTCAACGATAAATAAATAAATGAGCTGAATTTTTAAAAATTCATTTTTAGTAGAGAACTTTACTTGATTAGTCAAAAGCATCAAACATTTTATTAACATGAAATCTTACCTGAAATTTAAAAATAGCATTTGCGCATGTTTTCTTTTTAGGAATTTTCCCGTAGTTGTGAGAAAAAAGCATCACCCCCACCTGAACCACAAGGTATTGTAGTAACCGTAAAAGACAAAATTACAAGTAAGCCTATTGCCAATGCTAAAGTTAAATGGGTAAAGGCAGATAAAGAAGGTAGTGGTCTCTACTTCTATCGAAGGAATTTTTCGTCAGGAAGGTTTGGACATTGGTGATTGTCAAGTTACTGTATCGGCAACAGGGTACAAACTCGATATTGTAGGAAAAAAAATGACTATCCCTGTGGGAAAAATGGCTGCTAGGAAGCAACACTGAACTTGAATTGAGAGTCTCCACTTTTCTATTGACTCCGAGGTTATAAATCTTACAAATATTGATAATAGTACGTCTGTGAGATTTAAAAATACAAATGCCACTCACGATTTAAGTTTGAGTATAGAAGTTCCTCAAAATGACCAATGGATTAATATTAAACCCAATTTATTAACAATTCCTCCAAACTCTCAAAAAGATGTGACCGTCACGGCAGAGCCAAAAGGTAAAGCTTATGGAAGCTATACCAGTAAAGTTTCTTTAAATCTAACCTCAAATGGTAATCCGTTTACAGATAATTTATTGGTAAATATGGTTGTTAATAATCCTAGTGCACCTAGTCTCACGACAAATTCAGCAACACCTGCACAAACTTCAGCCGTTATAACTTGCACGCTGACCAATACAGGAAACAGTACTGTTACTCAGAAAGGAATTTGTTGGTCAGGTGCCCACGCCAGACCTTAAATCCGACCCTAAAATTATAACTTCTGGTAGTAGCATCGGAACCTTTACTTTAACAATAGATAATCTCAAAGAAGGTAAAACCTACTATGTACGAGGCTTTGCCATGAATACTGAAGGTACGGGGTTAGGCAATATCATTTCTTTTGAAACCAAAGTAACGCCTACAAAACCATTACTTATTATTGACGAGGCTACGAATGTCAATCATAATTCAGCTTCTATTTCAGCTAAAATAACAAGTAATGGTGGTAGTAATGTGACAGAACAGGGTTTTTGCTGGAATACAACAGGCAATCCAAGTATTTTAGATAATAAAGCGATTGTAACACCAAACAATGCAGGTGTGATAAACAAACAAATAGCTGATTTAGTAATAGGCAAAACCTATTTTGTAAAAGCGTATGCCACCAACAACATAGGGACAGGATATAGTTCAGAAATCAATTTTAAAACTACCGCTACCGTTGCAAGTCTAAGCACTTCTGTTGCCAATAGTATTACTTCTACCTCTGCAAAATCGGGTGGTAGTATTAGTTCTGACGGTGGGGCGAGTATCACAGCAAAAGGCATTTGTTGGGATACTAAACAAAGCCCAACTATACAGAATTCCAAAACAAATGATGGTACAGGCAGTGGTAACTTTACAAGTGACATTTCTGGTTTAGTAGCAGGGGTAAAATACTATGTACGTGCATATGCCACCAATAGTGTTGGTACAAACTATGGCAATGAATTAAGCTTTACAACATCCGCATCATTGTCACATTAACTACAACAGCCATTTGAAAGCATTGACAAGTAGTAGTGCAAAATCAGGTGGCAATATTACTCCGAAGGTGAGCAATTACGGCTCGGGGAGTTTGTTATACGTTATCCCAATCCAACGGTTGTATTGACAACAAAACAACCAACGGAACAGGAAGTGGTGTAGTTTCGTTAGCGATATTACTGATTTAAACCAAATACTAAATATTGCGAAGAGCTCACGCTACCAACTCGCTTTGGTACGGTTTATGGGAAATAAAACTTTTACAACACCAGAGCCTTTTGCAATTGACAAGAATATGGAGGTGAAATTATTTTTTTATTTGGATGGTACAAAACAACATGGTCTTATTGCAGCTAAAAAAGACGCACCAACTAGTAATGCCATGTATATATTGAAAATATTTAATTACTGGTGCAATAAATCAGAAATTGGTATGACAATATAATACAAAAAAATTACCGAAGTCTTTGGTGAGAGATTATGCAGCACGTATTGTGATAAATTATTATTAAACAATTATGATGATTGGTATTTGCCAAGTAAAAAAGAATTAGATTTATTATATAATACCCTTGAAAATAAAGTTGGAGGATTGGATAACAAAGGAGTTATTTATTGGAGTTCAACAGAAAACGGTGAGATAAGCATTTATTCTGGGGGAGCATATGTTACATCTTTTTATTATTTTATAGAATATAGCACCTATACAAAAAATAATTTTGTTCGACCAATTAGAGCATTCTAACTTTTTAATATTATTTCGGGAAAACTCACTCCCATATTCGATACATGATTGAAAACAAAAACAATCATGTATCATGTCATTTCACAAATACCCAAAAACACAATATCTAAGCTCTAAACATGAGGTTTTGAGCCTATTGCCTTTGCCTATTTTGCGGGCTACTTACTTTGCTGATTCTGCCCAAGAAATTGGGGCTTTTCAGATTTCACACTCTTATCATTCTTACTCAAGGTCGCACCAGAGAGGATTCAGAACATCCGACCTACTCAATGTACTCGAATACGGTGAACAAATCGAAAAACAGGGTTTGGTTTTTCATGTCATTATTCCAAAAAATCTTCCTGAAAAAATCGCTAAATTCTTCAAAGACAAAATGAAAGAATGGGTGGTAATTACAGATGCGAACCAGACTCAAATAATTACATGCTACAAGGCAAAAGGAGCTTTAAAACGCATCAAAAGGAAGGTTAAATCACTAATAATCAACGTATAATAAATATAAAAGTTTTTCTTTGGAATTTTAACACGCATCCTTGACCTTTAAAAGTTAAACTACACTTAAACCATTATTTTTATGAAGACAATACCTCTAAATTTTATTTTTATGAACAAGCCATTTT
>CBDIQW010000003.1:0-84879 GCA_965283955.1 Emticicia sp. | reverse complement strand
TTCAATTCCATAGGGATACATTGGAGTAACTCAAAGGATGGGCTTACAGAGCTGATGAAGGAAGTTTCAATTCCATGAGTGCGATTGGAGTCTATTAAGAAAGGTATGGCTGACCGCATTGGCTTTTGTTTCAATTCCATAAAGGTGCGATTGGAGTTTGCTCAGCGAGGCAAGGCAAAGCAGTACTGTAAAGTTTCAATTCCATAAAGGTGCGATTGGAGTAAAGCTACCGAACAGGCGAAAACTCAAAACTGCGTTTCAATTCCATAAAGGTGCGATTGGAGTCAAAATTAAAGTTTCGGGAGTTCCGAATTATCCTTTGTTTCAATTCCATAAAGGTGCGATTGGAGTCCTATCTTGCTCGCTTTTGCTTATTTGCAGAGTGTTTCAATTCCATAAAGGTGCGATTGGAGTTTCTTCCGACTCCACAATTTTAAGTTCGTAAACACAGTTTCAATTCCATAAAGGTGCGATTGGAGTCAAAATTAAAGTTTCGGGAGTTCCGAATTATCCTTTGTTTCAATTCCATAAAGGTGCGATTGGAGTAGATAGTAAATGGTTTACAAATTTTTCGACCATAGAGTTTCAATTCCATAAAGGTGCGATTGGAGTAATACATCGCCAAAGGAATCGGAAGTAGATACCTCTGTTTCAATTCCATAAAGGTGCGATTGGAGTAACCGCAACACCGAGTCCTCCAAGTTTTAGATTAATAGTTTCAATTCCATAAAGGTGCGATTGGAGTAGGCACGCTCGAACTGCCATCAACTTGGGGCGTAACCGTTTCAATTCCATAAAGGTGCGATTGGAGTATACGAAGCATAAGCCAATGTTTTCTCAGGATTATTGTTTCAATTCCATAAAGGTGCGATTGGAGTTGAGGATGTTTCTAAGTAGGCCAAATTAGCAGTTTAGTTTCAATTCCATAAAGGTGCGATTGGAGTTTGCTGAAGTTATCGGCAACGTTGGACTTGAATCGTGTTTCAATTCCATAAAGGTGCGATTGGAGTTAACGTCACGCAAGAAACCAAAGAATTAATCCATGTTTCAATTCCATAAAGGTGCGATTGGAGTTCATATTTCAGCTACCGTAATGTAATTTTCGATAGTTTCAATTCCATAAAGGTGCGATTGGAGTAGAGACTTTTTTCGCTCTACAAATGCAATATTGTTTCAATTCCATAAAGGTGCGATTGGAGTAATTAAAGAAGGTATGGCGGAATCGTGCATCGAAAAGGTTTCAATTCCATAAAGGTGCGATTGGAGTAAGAATATGGAAAATACGATGCCAGCTGCTACTGATAGCGTTTCAATTCCATAAAGAGTGCGATTGGAGTAGTCATGCCATTGATTGCAATACTCGTTGTTCCTGCGTTTCAATTCCATAAAGGTGCGATTGGAGTTGCTGAAGCTTTTATCAACTTTTTGTTGTAGTAGTTTCAATTCCATAAAGGTGCGATTGGAGTGTACCTGTCGTTACGTTGAAGTAATTCAATACTTTGGTTTCAATTCCATAAAGGTGCGATTGGAGTATCACTTCATTTAATCCAACAGATTTTAGTTGAACGTTTCAATTCCATAAAGGTGCGATTGGAGTACGGAAATGTTACCTGGTGGCAGGGTCATTAGCAAGTTTCAATTCCATAAAGGTGCGATTGGAGTGGAAAACCGCTTCGGATTCAGAAATCTTCATTAGGCGTTTCAATTCCATAAAGGTGCGATTGGAGTAATCTATCTTTTTCAAAAATAAAAAGCCCCTCAAGTTTCAATTCCATAAAGGTGCGATTGGAGTCACTCGGAGCAGCTTCAATAATCGGCTTTAAATCTGTTTCAATTCCATAAAGGTGCGATTGGAGTTACATTTATTTACTGATTTAGAAATCTTCATTAGGCGTTTCAATTCCATAAAGGTGCGATTGGAGTAAGAATATGGAAAATACTTGCAATTACTCTGATAACGTTTCAATTCCATAAAGGTGCGATTGGAGTTTTGGCGGTGTATAGAAACTCATCAAATGCAGTGATGTTTCAATTCCATAAAGGTGCGATTGGAGTCCTCTTCCTTCTCTTTATTTGTCACCTGCTTACGCAGTTTCAATTCCATAAAGGTGCGATTGGAGTAATCTATCTTTTTCTGCTTTTGAAATAGCCTTTACTGTTTCAATTCCATAAAGGTGCGATTGGAGTAAAGTTTTATTTTACTTTCTTGGTTCTCTCATTTGCGTTTCAATTCCATAAAGGTGCGATTGGAGTAAGCATGCCGTTTATTACGATACTTGCTGTATTATTGTTTCAATTCCATAAAGGTGCGATTGGAGTCGGAAGGTTGTGGTGAAGTTAGAGAAATTGTTGTAAAGTTTCAATTCCATAAAGGTGCGATTGGAGTAATTAAAGAAGGTAGTTTTAATCTTTCATTAAAAAGGTTTCAATTCCATAAAGGTGCGATTGGAGTACTCCTAAATCACTCCAATCTATTGCAACGATTATGTTTCAATTCCATAAAGGTGCGATTGGAGTCCGTTTGAAAAACGGCCTTGGTGATGCAAAGAAAGCGGTTTTTGCGACTCAAAACAAGTAAAAAAATCGTCGAACGCCAATAATAGTTTTTTATTGGGAATTCGACGACTATTGATTATCAATGACTTATATCGTATTTTATTATTTTTCATGATGTCAAAGAACATTATTTTTTGAAATCTCGGAGTTCGACGACAATACTTACAAAAAATTATCCGTCATCATCCGTTCTATGCCTATCACTTCTTTGTCGAGCCATCGTTCATCACGGCTTTTAAAAAGAATAATACTATCCGTTTCCTCATTCATTATCTTTCGAGCCACATACAGCATCTCCTTCAATTTCACATCAGAAATTTCGCCTTCAAAAACTGAATTCTGAATCCAATTTAAGTATTTTCGGCAATGTTTCAGCATCTTGCCTACTCTTTTTTCTCCACCATTGGCCGACGCTATATCGTAAACAAGAATTATATACATTGAGCAAATAATTTATTTGAAATTCACTAACCAACTATTCAACATTCGGTAGGTGAGCGTATCGGACAGCCGAAGCTGTCGAAACTACCAATTCATCTTAAATGGTTTATACTCTTCGATCCCAAGTAAATGTTTACTCAGTTTATAACATTCCAACTTTACCAAATGCTTATAGCTTACGTTTCGTCCTAAACTTCGGTGTTTAAAGGTTTCTTTTAGTTTGTCTTCAAAGGCTTGTGCAAATGTCTTTCTTGCTGAATCTTTCATCACACAACGATTGAGTTCTTGTCGGAAATCTGAGGCTTGAATCTGTTTTTTATTGAGTAAACTAAATATGGTGCGGTCAACTAAAATAGGCTTAAAAATTTCGGCTAAATCAAGTGCCAACGAATACCTACGATAACCTGGCTCATGCAAAAAACTTATCGTTGGATTGAGTTGGGTATGATAAATCTGGTCGAGACACAGCGTATAACACATCATATTACCAAACGAAATCAAGGCATTTACTTCATTATTTGGTGGTTGTTTCGTACGGTTTCCCATTGAAAAATCATTGATTATTATATCAAATGCCTCGTAATATGTCTGGCGAATATTTCCTTCCAAACCCATTAACTCATCAATTTGCATGGTATCTCCAAGGTTTAATAGATAACTCTGAATGGCCGAAACTTGCTTTCCAACATCCTTTTGGCGATTTTGATAATATTGCAGATTCTTCAACATATTATTTGCACCACCTTGCACAAATTTCTGAGCCACAACAATCCGCTTTTTATTTGAAAGATAATACTTCGTTTGTTCAACCTGCATTTTGCCCGCCAGTAAATATTCTTTCGGCATAAACGAACCCGTATAATGCTCATAATAATCAAAGAAATGCACCGAAATATGGTGTTTCCCCAGAAAATTATACATTGCCGAATTAGCATCAAGCGACCCAAAACAATAAATATTGTCTATTGTTTCTACGGGTAAATACCGAGCTTGCCCCTCGTTGCCATTTTCATCAACGGGCAAAAATTTGAGTGTATTATCTTGCCGACTTAGCCGACCAGGATTAAACAAATAGTACGTTTTTTTCACATCAGCAAAAGTTTAAAATCTTAAAAACGTTCAATATAAAAAGCCAAAGTGGAATCAAATTTCCAATTCCAGTTTCAATATTATCTTTATATTTGTTTTGAGTTTAAAACAAAATTCACTCTTCGGCACTCCAACAAAAATCAAAATACGAGCATTTACCACATTTCGATTTGGGTAGGGTAGGAGGGCAGCTTTCGAGCGAAATAATTTCGGTGGCTTGTAAAACCGATTTTTCAATTTTCGCTTCGTCTTCTTCGCTCAATTCTACACGCTCGGTTTGGCGGAGTTTTGGGTATTCGATTTGTCCATAATTGGCTGAGATGTTATTCTTACGCAATAAATACAAATAAAACTGTACCTGAGCGACATGAGCCAACTCTTTAGCGGCCGATTTTTTGGTTTCGTAAACCACGCCCCGAATGGCATCAAAGAAATCAATTTTGGCAGTGCAAGTCACAAAACCACTGTTGGTAAAGACTTCGGCCGAAATCTCCAATTCTTGATTTTTATCGGCTCTTTGTGGGTAGCTGGTTTCGCCAATCAATTTACCTTCGGCCACAATATCCGATGTATGCTCCATACGAATCGCATGGGCGTGCAGCCATAGCTTCCGATGGCATAAATGCAGATAATTGATAAGAGTGGCGTTGATATTCATCTATAACTTTGGTAAAAAATCTGTCAAAAACTTGCTGAGCGATGTTACCGTAATATTTGCTTCTACTTTATAGGTTTCATTGGTTTTGGCAATTATAAAGCCTTCTTGGGCATTCGTATCTACCATTGTTATTCTAAATCCTTTACTGATTTGTGGGGCCGAACTAAATTTAATTTCGATGGCTGCCTTCACTTGGTTGTTATGCTCCAAAATCAAATCGCATTCTGCACCTTGTTGGGTTCTATAAAAATAAGGTTTGGCATCAATCAATGTATGTTGCATTGCCTCGATGATTTGCTCAATCACAAAGCCCTCCCACGATGCCCCCACTTGAGGATCGTCGAGTAGGTCTTTTTCTTGAATAATATCTTTGAAAGCGTGCAGAATGCCACTATCACGCAAATAAATCTTGGGCGATTTTACCAAACGCTTCGGAATATTAACAAAGTAGGGCTGTAGCCGACGAACCAAAAATGCCCCTTCCATTAAATCCAAATACCGATTGATGGTTGGATGCGTTAAGCCCATCGAGCGGCCAATACTTTCTGAATTCCATAAATTACCGTGAACACTCGCCAACATCCGCCAAAAACGTTCAATCGTTTGTGGTTCGGCACTTAGCCCCAATAAAGCCAAATCTTTTTCTATGTAAGTTTTGATAAAGTTTTTTCGCCAAATCATGCTTCCTCTCTCCGAGCCAGCCAAATACGCAAGCGGAAAACCACCTCTGTGCCAAAGTTTGGTTTCATTTTCGCTACCCACTTCAGGAAGTGTAAAAGATGGTAATTCGATATAGCCAATTCTTCCTGCCAGCGAATCGGCACTTTTCTTGATGAGCGTGGGCGAAGCCGAACCCAAAATAATAAAACGCCCGACACGTCGGTCGGTATCAATAATTCCTCGCAACTCGGCCATTAATTGGGGCATTTGCTGAATTTCATCTAAAATAATGAGCTTATCTTGATGGTTTTGCAAATACAGTACTGGGTCAGATAACTTCTGACGGTCAGCCGCCGACTCTAAATCGAGGTAATGAATCGGCTGATTTTTCGCTAATGCCTTAGCCAATGTAGTTTTCCCCAACTTGGCATGATGATGCCCACCACAGGAAAAATTGTCAGATATTCGTCCAACAACGGTTCTATATTTCTTATTATTTCCATGAAATCTCGTAAATTACATTTTCAATTTTCATGGTAAATTTATATTAAATTTCTAAAATAGCAAAGGACTCAAAAAATGAAAAGATTAAATTATTTGATTTGATGTTCCCAATTTAATACCCTCATCAGGGTCATAATCTTCCAAACCTATCAAACATAAGTCATTATATACGCCTCTTGATAATGGAGCAGCAGCAGATTTCTTTAATCTAATTTGGACAATTTGATTACTCATTAATTTTAAATGCTCTTCGACTGCGAATTTCGCAGACATTATTTTTTTGAAATCTTTTCCCGTTTTAGGAACATCGCACGCACTTTTAAACCTTTTATCCAGTTCTATAAGTACATCAAAAGCATTATCATCTTCATTTGTAGGAACATAATATCTAAACTCCTCTCCATAAACATTTTCATCAATCAGACGAAATTTCCCAATTGTTTCAAAAGATAACTCATTAATATCTCTTGTAAAATCAATACTGACTGATGGTTTTTTCTGATTATGTTCACCAAAAACAAGGTCTTTACCTAAGAAAGTAAAAAGTTTTTTTGAACACCTAATAAGCAGTTTTCAGAATAAGAGTCGGCTTTAAAATAGTCTTTTGTCTTTTTCAAAAGGATAGTATCTTGTCCTCGATAAATCAATTCAGCCCTTGCCTTTCCGTTCTTTACAAGATTAAACACTATTATACGACCTAAATTTGGCAATTTACCATTTCTATTACACCGACCTGCTGATTGAATAATACTTGGAATAATAGCCATATCTCTATATAAAACTGGAAAATCTATATCAACCCCAGCCTCTATAAGCTGTGTGGATACTAAAATAATTTTTCTTCCGTATTGCAACCTCAACTTGGCATAATCAATTTTATATTTTCTATCGTTTGGTGTGAAATGTGTATTGAGAAGAACTAATTCGTCCTTTCCTAAACTGTTAGACAATTCGTTAAATAGCTCTTTGCTATCATCAATTGTATTTACAATTACCAAAACAGACTGATTTTCTGATAAAACCATTTCAGCAAGCTCTCCAACATCAATGCGTTTCTTATTTTGTTCTATATTATACCTATTGAAAAGAGAATGATTAAAATAATCTAAACTCAAGAGTTCATTTGGCACAATATAATCTTTAAATAATTTTTGAGCTTCAGTATTTTCAATGGTAAAATGTGGCATAGTAGCAGTAGACACAATACAATAAGAATTATGTCTTTTACAAAACTCTGTCAAGTATGCAACAAAAAATGTATAAAGGCGTGGTGGTAAAGACTGTATTTCATCAATCAAAAAAATACAATTAGAAAAGCTTGGGAGTTTCAATAAAGTAGAATTCACATTACTAACTAATGTTTCAAAAAAACGAACAAATGTTGTGATAACAAAAGGTGATAAGAAAATATCTTCAACAAATTTTGCTGTCATTATTTCTTTTACTTTATCGGGATTCGTCTCTACCTCTTTTTGAAGTTTTTGAAATCTTTCATCTGTCGATTTGCTGTCTATTCTTTTTACAAATGAATTTCCAAAAATTTTTAGGCATTCTTTCTCCACTTGCTCTGTAATGGAAAGGAATGGTATAGAATAAATAATTCTTAAATCTTCCTTTTTCTCCTTTATAACCTCATTTGCTAACGAAAGAAGCATAAGTGTTTTTCCTGCACCCGTGGGTGCTGTAAGAGCAAAAACACGTTGCTTAGTCGTTTGAAGCAGCAATTGTATGCGTTGCGTTGCCTCAATACGAATCTGTGTTCTAAGTTTATTAAGGTCTGAAACGGCCGTTAATGTATGTAAATAGTCATTTAGTTTTTGCTCATAACTTGTACAAAATAAAGTTATTTTCTTTCTATCTTCTTGTAGTTCTAAATCACCAGCATCAGCTTTATCTGATTGCACTAAACTTGCAAAGGCAAATTGGGTATCCAGAAAAGTCTCTAAATTTTTATCGTTAGGTTTATAATAAACTTTATCCTTAAAAGCCTGCTGAATTTTAACATTATCACTTAATAAAAACTCAGTTATATTTGGTAAAAAGTAACGAATAAATTCAGTTGTAGGAATATAGGGTTTTTCATTAATAAATTTAAACAGACTCTCACACTCATCTCTATTAATAGGCATTTTAAAATCGGGAAGATTACCATGATGCTTTGCGATAATTACCATAATAGTAACCAACTTGTTTTCCCAATTTTCACCTAATACCCCTAATAAATAGCTCCTGTTAGTATTAATAAAACAAAAAAAGCCAAATGCAGATAAATAAGCGTGATTCGCATATCCTATACTTTCATTATCCTCTTTAAACTTGTCTTGAAAATTTGGGTTCATTTTACCTAAATCATGGAATATAGCCGATAATTTAGCTATATCACGTGATTCAAATAATCTTATTAAATCTTCTGTCTTATCTATAACTCCTTGCGTATGAACTGTAAGTTCTTTGTGAGGATGTGACTTATAATCTTTTAAATTAACCACCATTTTGAATTATCTTTTAGGTATTCATAGTATTCTCCCTCAACAGTAATGGTTGCATTTGCATCAGGGTAAATTATCTCTCGATAATATTCAGGCAAATTCCAAAAATCATCATCTTGATATGTGGGCAACTTATCAAACCCAATCCTACATTGAATATTTAATAATTTAGGTTTATGTTTTGGCGGTTTCTCTACAAATCCACTTGTTTCAAAAATCCCGTGTTGTAATTGACTAATACTACTTTCTGAATCTAAATACAAATTGGCAGGGCAATTATGCCAACCTAAAACAGGAGTGTAAATACTCTCTTCTTTTTTAAGAGATTTTACAAATTCTAAAAATAGAACTTCAGAACGCTCATTTTTCAAAGCAACGACAATCAAAAATTTAGGGTCTTTTAAAAACTCAAAATACTTTGGAGTACCAGACTTCCAAGGTTTAAAGGCAGTTCTACTTGTAAATCCCCAAGAGTTTTTTTTAACAGGATTTAGCAATCGTACTCCGTACAACAAGTCCTCTGATAATTGAGGGAACAATAGCTTCATTTCATCACGTTCTTTACCTAAAACTGCTCCTATCATTCCAATTAGAGCAGTTTTAGTAATTAAATCGTGTGAAAGTGGATTATTATTAGTTTCTGGACGCTTAAAATGAGCCCAGTTACCGTCAACAATAATTTTAATTCCTCTCATCATTTCTTAAAAAGTCAAGGGTTTGAACTTATCACCTACTAAAACCTTCGTGATACTTTCAATTTCTGTGTAGTACCTGACTTCTTTTATTTTATCAGAAGAGACGATAGCTAACAAACTTGAAAAATCAAAGTCATAATCATCAATGCTTCTTAATTGCTCTCCTCTTTTATTATCTTTCGGAATAATCTTCACAAGTCTATCTACGCCATACACTTTTCCGAATTGTTCCGTATAAACAATTTCGAGAAGTAATACAGAACTTTGATTACTCTTTGTACGAGTATTTGCATCATTAATACTATGCCAAAGAATGCTTTTTGCATAGTTAATACATCTTGAACAGACAAATCCGTCTTTTGTGCAGATTTAGGATTTACCCAACCATGAATTTGCAAAAGAGAATATGGTACTACCGTTGTTGTGCCTATTGCTCCTTGTTTATTACCTCCTTTTGATACAAATTGTGAAGTATTTTGATGTAATCTTAAATCAACTTCATTCAAAGAAGGATTCAATAAAGCAAATTGTACTAGAATGTGTTAAGTTGACAGAATCGCCTTCTTCTGTTAGAGAAATACCGCTCAAAACAGACGCACATCCAAACATTTTTGCAATAATTTCAATGTATTGAAATCTTTTGTTGGCTTGCCATTCTTATCTACTTTTTTCAAAGACTCTTCATCTTTATACTTTTCTTTTAGAGATTTCACCCGTGATGCTGCCCCAGACTCTTTACCATCTACATTACTCTGGTCATTCCACACAAAAATCTCTTGATTCTCTGAAAGTAAAAAGTCTCTAATAAACCGCTTAATTCTAACGTCACTAACAAGAACCTTTTTGGTTTCCTCATCATAGCGTTGTTCGCCTGTAAATGGGTCTCCATTAGGAATAGAATAGGTACTTTCGTATAAAAAAAGTAGCTCTGATTTTTCAGATATAATGCTCATTTTTAAAATATTTTAAGGTTTTAGTAAATAATTAATCGTTAGTCTCATTTTCTTCTGTTGAATTAACTTTGGCTTCATACGGAGCAAAATAGCTTGCAAAAAAGCCAAAGGAACACTCATGCTTGTCATAAGCTATCTTGTTATTAACATCCTGCAAGTAAATCAGTTGCTCTTCAATCTCCTTAGTCACATTACCTTTTCGCACGTCGGCAGGAATATACCTCGCTTTCTCTTTATGTAGAGCATACTTCTCAAATAAGTAGCTACTAAACTTCTGTACATCTCTTAGTTGCCCAATATGACGGCTAAGGTTTCCCACAAACTCTTTTTCAGATGAATTGATAGGAGAATCTCCATTTTTATCAGGTTTTAGAAAAGATGGCTAACTTGCCCAATGATTTTCCTAATTCATAGACTTTTTGAACTCATAATTTTTTAGAAAGTTTTGTTTTGGAACTATTGTATTTTGGATTGAAAGTAAAAACTCAAAGTCATATTTTAGAAACGGATACTTTACTTCTCCGTGTCTAATTGAATACTCTACATTATTAATAAAAGACGGTAATAATAGATTATCTATAAGATAATTAGATGTATAAATCCGTGGTAGCACTTTCAAAATATGTGACTGATATTTATTCTTACCACTTTTTCCCGTTTCTGGAATTACTAAGACATTGTAAAAAGAGTTAGCAATAATCAAATTTGAAGTTGCTTTTTTCAATTTCAGTTCTTTTTCTCTTTTAAAATATATCTCTTGCGATATGCTTTCAATTCTTGTTTTTATACTTTGCAAACTACTCTTAGATACTCCAGAAATTTCTATAAAATCAGTATCAGGCAATCCTTTTGAGCCTCTCTTACTTAAAATCATATCGAATCGAGTAATTACACTATCTACTTCCGAGTCATCATCAAACCAAGCAAAAAAACTGTCTTTCTCCTTAGATTCCGTATTTTTCCTATTAATTATAGACTCCGCTTTAATTAATTGCGTTTCTTTAACAAAGTCCTCATAATCAGAAACAGATAAGTTATCCCCATTAGGTAACACAATTAATTTTATATCCTCTGTCGGGCTTATTACAGCATTCTTTGAATAATCTATTGCGTAGAATAAGTCACTAATTTCATCAATTGTGAAACTCTTTGACTTATGTTTTGCACTTACCTCAAAACTTGGAAATTGAATATCATTCTTGGAATCTCCAGAACAAAGTGTTTTATACAACGTCTTTTTAAGAACATAGCCATCAATACTTGAAGATTTGTCCACAAAATCATCAAGCATTTTCTGCGTAATATAAGCTAATTCATTTTTGAAATTATACCAATGTTCTTTGTCAGGGAAGCTAAAATGTATAAAAATGGTACTGTTACTATATGCAATTAGTTTGGCAATAAAAATCTCATTATTTCGAATAGTTTCCCATTCATATTGATAATCTTCATCCTCTATTTTAAATAGTTGAGAGAATGTTTTTTTTGCAGTTTTTGACGCACGTATAGTTTCAAAAACGCCGAATGCAGTATGATTTTTTAATGCTTTTTCGTCATTTAGAAACTCTAAAAACGTCCTTCCTTCATTTTGATGTTCTTTCAAAAATTGAAGTACGCCAATTTGATATTTCAAGATAAGGTGCAGTAAATCCATTTGGCTTTCAAATGAATTTCTAAATTTCACTAAAACGTTATCCTCAACACTATTAGAATCTAATTTCAACAAGTCAACGATTTTCTTAAAATCCTCTTCTCCTCTGTGAAATGAATTTTGTTGATATGCCTTTGAAGCACTTGGGTTATCTAATCTATAAAAACCTCCTTCACCTGATTCTAAGACCCCATTTTTATCAATCGATGCAGATAAGGAGTGAAATATATCCCCAAAAATATATTTTACCATGCCATCATTATCGGATGTTTTAAATGTTAGATAATACAAAGAAGATTCTTTTGAATCAGAACCAATAACATTCTGGTCAGTAATTTCAGAAATCATGTCAAAATCAAAAGTAAAATCTTCCTTCACAGGGATAGATAATCGCAATATGGAAGCTGAAGACTTCTCTGAATCTTTAGGGCAGGGTTTTATATACTTGAAGTATTTTAAACCATCTGCTGAAGCCCTAAAGGCTTTTCCAATTTTCAGTACTGTATCTAAACTCATTTTATATCTGTTTTCTAATTTCAATTCAAACTTAAAAGTGTTGCGTGGGTATTACCGACCCCACCCCTTAATTTTCTAAAAAATTTATTTTGCCAATGTGAGTTTTTATATGCTCAATGAGGCTTTCGGGTTCTACAATCTCAACGATGTGTTCGTGGTAACCCAAAATAAAATTGGTCAGTCCGAAAAAACGCTCATTTACTTTACATTCAAAATCAAAAACTCCTGCTTCTTTGGCCGATGGCTGCAAATAAGCTTGGGTGAGTGGAAATCGCTCAATTAGTTCGTTATAACCTCCAACTTTGAGTTTGATGTGTACTCGCACTTGACGGTCGTTCACAATTCTGAAAGGGTCGGTGGCCGTAACATAGTGCCGAGTTTCGTATTCCCAGTTTTGCTTTTGTAGCTCCACTCGCTCAATTCTCGAAATTCTGAAATGCCGAATCACCTGCTTATCAGTATCAAAAGCGTGCAGAATATCTTCTTTGGTGCTTACCGAAAAAGGCTCAACCATGCGGTCGGTTACATCGCTGCTGTTGGTCGAACGGTAATTGATAAGTTTTACTACTCGCTTTTGTTGTTTGGCTTGTTCGAGCAAATTGGCCTTGGTCAGAAATGTCTTTGAAAACAAACTACTTCCGAGCTTCGATACATCATATACAGTTTCGAGTTTTTCTCTGATGCGTTCCAAACGTTTATCGCTGGCATTGGCTTTGCTGAGAGCTTCAAGCAGAAAATCTTTTTCGGCTTCCGTAAAAAACAAAACATCTTCCAAAAACTCCATTGATTTGTTTGGTACGATGGCATATCGATGTTTTTCATCGGGTTTTACCAGAAAATCGGCATCACGGAGTTCGTTGAAATCTTTTTTAATGGTGTCTTTATCGACATTATATTTTGTTGCCAACATCTTGCGGGTATGATGGTAGGGGCGTTCGAGCAAATCTTTCAGAATAGCCAATAGCCTGTATTTGGGGCTATTATCATGAAATACATTCATTTGAAAGGATATTAATGTTTTTTAACGATATTGTATAAACGTTTTACTTTGCTATCACTTCGCAGCAGCCCAGCCCGTTGGCCGAGTGCTTGCCAAAACCACCCAAAAATCCAACTTCTAAAACTTCGGCTGGGGCCGAGACTTCAAAACTAAAATTGGTAAATGCCCTAACTTTGGTTTCGCTGGCTTTGTCTTGTTTGATGGTCAATAGTCTGCTTTTTAGTTTATCTTTCTTTAATAGGCGAAACTTAACCAATCGGGCGGCCGTCTCTACATCAACCTTCATGGCATCAGGGTTGACGCTGCTGTATTTTTCCAGTAAATTATAAGCAAAGTAGGTAGCAAAATCAGGGTCTTCGGGACTAAGGTATTCGTCTTTACCATCTGCTTTCTTGCGAGCAACTACAATAGGGGAGAGGGTCTGGAATGTTACTTGCTCACTGCTAAAATCTTCTTCGGGTAATGATTCAATTCGCTCAATATTGAAGCTGGCTCGGTGTGAGTTATCGTAGATACTGACAGTCTGATTACGGAAGAGTCCGACAATGAAATCTTCGGCAGCTTTATCAATGAAGAACGATACCAAAACTTTAATTGGCTCATCGGAGAGCTTCATATAACTATCGCCCGACTTGATGGCTTGAGCCAATCGAGCAATTTGAAAATTGGAGAAAGTAAAGTGTTTAAAGTTTTTGAGTGATTGGCCTACTTGGTAGCCTCGTTGATGAAGAAACTCGGCATATTGTTGGTCGGCTTCGTTTAAGCGGCCATAAACCCACGCCATAAACGGGTATTGATAATTGAAGATAAGCGGTTGGCGGTCGGCTAATGGTTTTAATGTTAGTATAAATCTCATGGCAGTTTAACGGGTGGAATGGTGTTTTTGTGCAAGTAAGAGTAAAGGATAGAATCAAACAAGTATTCTTACATTTATTTATCTTTCGGTAGGCAGTTCAACGACTTTATCGAAATAATTAAAATATACTGAGTATTTTCAAATATTGGACATGAGTCATAATTATAAACTTGGGAGTTGAAATCAAATCGAAGCATACAGAATCCGATCCGAAACATGGGTATAATTAAACATTTAGGCGAAAAGCTACATAGTGTTCGACAAGGTTCTTATTTTGTAGTGCATACCTATTGTTTTAATAAAACCTTCCAAGCCAAACTTTTTATGACACCTTTGATTTTATCAATTAAACTCAAGCAGAAATACTTTTGTCAAGCTGTAAACATTTTGTTTGCAAAGTGTTTACGGATTTTGTAAACGGATTAAAGGGTTCAATCATTAAGAAAATCTATTACAAAACTCTATTGTTTCGGTTACGAATAACAGGAAATAATATTATCGACTAATAAACCTCCGAAAATAAATAAGCTCGTTATTTCTTGAGTATCAATTTTACCAAAATTATTTAGGATATATAATTTAAAAACTCACGAAACTATGATTTATTAGGGTAAAACCACATCTATTAATTTGTTTACAAAATCGTAAACAGTTCTGCATATGATTTTGTAAACAATACTGTAAACAAAATAGAAAATACGATTAAAGTGTTGATAGTAAGAGTGTTTACATTTTACTGTTTTTTTTCTCAATAAAAGTTGGACAAAATAAATATGTTGCGAGTTTGGCTTTAATATTTTTGATATGAAATGTATAATTATAATTTCTATGAAATAGTGTTACATTATAATGATAGAAAACGGTGCCGTTTTCGACTTGCAAACGGGTGTTTTCAAGATGAACATCGTAGCACCAATACCCCCATCAACAAATATAAATTTAGCGATGGGAAACCCATCTGGAGCAACAACCAATATAACAACACCCGACAATTATCTTTTAGACAAACCCCAATATGTAATGAGCTACAACCGTTCGAGAGCAACCTCAAACTGGGTGAGTTGGTACCTTAATAGTTCATCAATTGGTTCTACTTCCAGACAAAATGATTTCCGTCCTGACACTTCATTACCAAGTGGGTGGTATCAAGTAGGTGATACCGATTATTCGGGGAGTGGTTTTGACCGTGGGCGCATGACTCCTTCAGGTGATAGAACAAGTTCGGTAGCCAATAACTCTGCTACATTTCTCATGACAAATATGATTCCTCAAGCACCCGATAATAATCAAGGGCCATGGGAGGGGCTTGAAAGTTATCTGCGAGGACAGCTAAACAACAATCAGGAAATATATATCATTTCTGGTTCTTATGGAATGGGTGGAACAGGCTCTAATGGAACGACCAATACCATAGCTAATGGCAAAATTACTGTGCCATCGCATACCTATAAAATTGCCATTTTATTGACAAATGGTACTGATGATGTAAATAGGGTTACAAGTTCAACAAGAGTTATTGCCGTTATTATGCCTAATATTCAAGGAATTAGAACCAATTCTTGGCAACAATACCGCACAACCGTTGATGAAATGGAAACAATAACTGGATATGATTTTCTTTCAAATGTTCCTGTAAATATCCAAAGTGTTATTGAAGCAAGGGTTGATACAATTACTAATTAAAAGCAAACTTTAAGACACCTAATCTGCAACAAGATTATTGAACTTTACAATAAAATCATTTTATATTAAAATTGGTGACTTAGAGGTTACATTTTCCATTTATCATAACTTTAAGCTTATAAAACAACAATTCTTAGCAAAAAACTCCATCTATGCAATAGTTTATTTTAACATAATAACTCTTTAATACTGTGTTAATATTCGGGCTCTTTCTTTGCAAGAAAAAAGAGAAACATGCTAAAATTAAGAAAAATCACTTCAACTGTTGGAGTTACTGCATTATTTTTTGTTGCATCTTGCGAAAAGGATAAAATGCCTCAAAGTGAGGCTGAATTCAAAAATCGTTCGGTTACGCCAGCTTTCATAAAAATGAGTCCTGAGTTCTCCAATGTTATGATTCATACACTTGTGAGTAGTGAAGATGTAATTCCGAATTCTGATGGAATGGTTTATGGTGGTGCTCCCGATGGACAAGGATTTATCAAGAATCCTGACGGAAGTGGGTATATCATGGTAACAAACCATGAAAACACTTGGGCAATATCGAGATTGTATTTAGACAAAAAACTTGATATTGTGAAAGGTGAATATATTGTAAATACTGATGGTGGAACATTTAGATTATGTTCGGGTTCTATGGCTACTCCAGAAATGCATGGATTTGGGCCGATGTTTCTAAGCACTGGAGAATCGAATGTTAATGCTATGACCCATGCAATTGACCCTATAGCAGCAGCAAATCCATCTAACTATAATCGTGTACACACATCGATAGGTGGCCACAAAACAGAACGCCGTTCCATTATCGAAAGTTGCTTACCCAGGAAAAACAGTAATTATTCTTGGTGAAGATGCTGGAAATGGACAAGTATATTTATATGTTTCAAATACGGTAGGCGACTTGGATAATGGAAAGTTGTATGTATTAAGAAGAGTTGACCAAAATCAGATTGAGACTGCAATGACGTGGAACAATAACTACAGTGTAGAATTTGTTGAGAATCTCAAACGCTAAGAATTTAACTGGTCCAGAAATTGAAAATTTAAACACTTCACTTAAAAGTATCCAGTTTGCACGAGTAGAAGACTTAGACTTTAGAAAGGGTTCAGCAGCGAACAATAGAGAAATATACTTTGTTGCAACGGGTGTTAGTGGTAGTACCGAAAAAACATACATGGGTAGAATGTATCAACTTAAATTAGACCCTACTGACCCTTTGAAAGGAACATTAAAAATCGTTGCAGATGGTGATGTTTCATCTAATGGTGCAAATGTAAAAGGAACTGATATCATTAATCCTGATAATCTTTGTGTAACAGAGAACTACGTTTATATTCAGGAAGATGGTGACTCATTTTGGCCAGAAGCAACCCATAACTCTTTAATTTGGCAGTACGATATCAGAACTGGTACTAAAAAAGTATTCATGGATATGACACATAGAGATGCTTCTATGTTAGGTACTAAATATAATCCAGCTGGTACAAACCAAATGAAATATGGAATTTGGGAACACGGTGCAATGGAAGATATATCCGATGTGATTGGCGTACCTGGTACATTTACGATAAATGTTCACGCACACACCTGGGTAGATGGTGATAAGTTTTTAAACCCAAGCAAGGCGGCATCTGTTCAATCGTACAAATCTGGTGGGCAGACATTGTTGATTACCAATGTCCCGAGATAATTAATAAAAAAAGTTTACATGACCTTTCATCTATTGGGATGAAAGGTCATGTAGTTTCTATTTCTTTGAAAAACCTTTTACCATGAAAAAGTCACTGGTACTTATTTTCGGTATCCCAACAATATTTTTTGCTTGTCAAAGTACCCGACCACAAAGTTTTGATACAATTGTTCGTTCATCTATAGACAGTAATGTCGTATCTATTGTTAAGATTTTAACAAAAATTGAATCTGAAACTAACACCGACACACTCAAAAAAACACTCATTACAGCAAGAAAAAAGTATAAAATACTTGAACCTTTTGTTGAGTATTATTATCAAGGCTTAGTAAGGAGAATTAATGGCCCTTTGCCTGAGGTAAAAACTGATGACAATATGATAAATGAAGCAACTGGTTTTCAAGTGATTGAAGAAATTATCTACAGCGATTCAGTTAACCTAAGTGAACTCAAAAAACAAGCTAAAATTCTCTCAACAGATTTGATATTTGTAAAGGAAGCAATCCAAGATATGCCCATCCAAGACCATCATTTTTATGAAATGATGCAGCATCAAATTATTAGAATTGCTACCTTGGGAATCACTGGCTTTGATTCTCCAGTTGCCCTTCAATCTATACAAGAAACACACTATTCTCTGCAAGGTATAAGAGAATGGTACTACACTTACTGCCAAGCAAAAAATAAAACTCCAAATCCTAAAATTTTGACAAAAATTGAGCAAACTATTGAGTTTACCAAAAAAAACAATGACTTTAATACATTCAATCGCTTATTTTTCATTAAAAATAACCTAATGCCATTAAGTAAAATTTGGGAGGAGGATTTTGAAACGGTCTTAACTTCTATACCAGATTTTAGCAAGAATAAAGTTTTCTACGGACATTTAGAAAATTTGATGCAAGGCAAAAAACTTAATCCTGATGCGTTTTCTCCATTTTCAGAATCAGCCACTACCCCTCAAAAAGTTTTCTTGGGTAAATTATTGTTTAATAATTCTTCGCTTTCTAAAAACAATAACATAAGTTGTGCTACATGTCATCATTCAAATAAGGCCTTTACCGATGGAAAAATAAAGTCTGTAACTAATATCCATAATAATACTGTAAAACGAAATTCACCCACAGTTTTTTATGCTGGTTTTCAAAAGTCTTATTTCTATGATATGCGTTCTCAAGATTTGGAGAACCAGATTGAGAATGTAATGAAAAACCCAGATGAGTTTGACTTATCCCCAAAAAAAATCCAACAGAAAATTTTAGTCAATACAGGCCTTGCCAAACAGTTTAAGAAAGCTTATCCGAATAAAAAAGAAATAACACCTTATGAAATTCGTAACGCCATTGCAGCATACATTAGAAGTCTGATGCCATTTAATGCAAAGATTGATGAATACTTTAATAATCAGACAACGCTATCTCCCAGTGAGATGAATGGCTTTAATCTGTTTACTGGTAAAGCTAAGTGTGCTACTTGTCATTTTATTCCGCTCTACAATGGTACAATCCCACCATGGTTCAATAACACCGAGTCCGAAGTAATAGGAGTACCTAAAAGTGTTAACTGGAAGAATGCTGTAATTGACACAGATGTAGGTAGGTTTAAGTTAAATCAATTAGAGCCACTAAAATATTCATTTAAAACTCCTACCATTCGTAATAGCGAAAAAACGGCACCTTACATGCACAATGGAGTTTATAAAACATTAGAAGAGATTATAAAATTTTATGAATTAGGTGGGGGTAATGGTATTGGGATGTCCCTTAGCAATCAAACTTTACCGTTTGATAATTTGCGACTTACCACCCAAGAGAAACAAGATATTATTGCTTTCCTGAAAACACTAACCGATAAACATGAAAATAATTGAGGGAGTAATACTCTTGTTTATGGTTTGTTTAATTAGTTGTACGGAAGAAACCATTTGCCATCCGCCAACTATTGTGTCAATAACCAGCAGGGCTTCTCATCCATGTATAGCTACTGGTTCGATACAAATACTACCAAGTATAGGTAATAATTACCAGTACAAATTAGACAAACAAACATATGTAGAACAGCCATTTTTTTTGAATGTAAGTGCAGGTAAACATACTTTAATTGTCAAAAATGTGGGTGGGTGTGAGTTAATAACTGAAGTAGAAGTCGATACCGTTACTCAAAGTAGTCAATTCCGACAAGTCATGCAGATTCTTTCTAACCAATGTACACCTTGTCACTCAGGAAACAATCCACATGCTGGATTAAATTTTACAAATGTCTGTGATGTTTTAAAGCATTGGCAAAGAATAAAGGCAAGAGCGATACATGGTATCCCATCACCAATGCCACAATCAGGATTGATACCCCAAAATGAAAGGGATAAAATCGCAAATTGGATAAACTCAGGGTATTCTTATGATAAATGACAAATGTTGCATAATCCAAAATAACGTTTAACCCTTTAAACATTCTGCTCGGTCATCGAAATATGATGGTACAATGTACCTCAATTAATCCATTTACTACTTTTTACTATCTATATTTTGGGACGATTCACCTCAAATAATTAGTTTTACTTTTTTTATAAGTGTTTGGGAGCGATGTCCCTTTTGAGATTTTAATTCATTCAACCATAGGATACGGTTTATTTCAACAAATCTAAAATATCTGTTCAAGTGTTTCTTCTAAAATCAATTTCTTCACAAAAACATAACATTCAGGAAGCATTGGCTGTTGCCACATAGAAAAATTAGGGTGTAATTTTGTAAATTCTTTTCACCTCAATCATGCGAAATGGATTTTGGCAAAATAAAAGCTAAACATTTTCCGAAAAAATTCATCTGGGGAGTTGCAACTTCTGCCTACCAAACTGAAGGTAGTCGTCACGCAGGTGGTAAAAAAGACTCCATCTGGGATACTTTCACAAATTCGAGAAAATTCAAAAATGGCAATGGCAATAAAGCCACAGATTTTTATCACAAATACGAAAAAGATATAAAACTCATCAAAGAGCTAAACCTTGGCTCATTTAGATTCTCTATTTCTTGGTCAAGAATTTTTCCTGATGGGACAGGTGAACCGAACTTAAATGGTGTAGAATTTTATCATAAAGTAATCGACTGCTGCCTTGCACATGATATAGAACCTTGGATAACACTCTATCACTGGGATTTACCACAGGCCTTACAAAATCAAGGTGGCTGGACGAACAGAGAGATACTCAACTGGTTTGGTTACTATGCTGAATTTTGTGCCAAAGAATTTGGTTCAAAAGTAAAAAAATGGTTTGTACTTAACGAACCTATGAGTTTTGTTGGACTGGGCTATTTTATGGGTATTCATGCTCCAGGCCAAAAGGACTTTCAAACTTCTTATCAGCTGCTCATCATGCTACTTTATGCCAAGCAGAAGGAGGAAGAATCCTCCGAAAAAACATTCCAGATGCCCAAATAGGTACTACTTTTTCTTGTTCGGTGGTTAAACCAAAAAATATTTGGCAAAGACATGTGAATGCCGCAAAAAGGCTGGATGCACTCTTGAATCGTTTTTTCATAGAGCCTTGCATTGGGTTTGGGCTACCCAACAGACGTAATTCCTGACTTGAAACGAATAGAAAAGTACTATCATCCTGGTGATGAGGAAATGATGAAATTTGATTTCGATTTTATAGGTATTCAATACTATTTCCGAATTGTGGCACAATACAGTCTTCTACCACCTGTTTTATTTGCTAACCAGATACCAGCCAAAGAACGTAATGTTAAAATTAACAATATGGGCATGGAAATTTTTCCAAAAGGACTGATGAAAATGTTAGAAAAATTTAGCCAGTATGAAGGTGTTAAGGAAATCTATATTTCAGAATCAGGAGTATGCTTTGACGAAGAATTGATAGACGGAGAAGTTAATGATAAAAATAGAATTCAGTATTTTAAGAAAACCTTCAAAATCTGTCGAAAAGCCATCAAAAGAGGCATAAATCTTAAAGGCTATTTCATTTGGACATTGGTGGATAATTTTGAGTGGGCTGATGGTTTCAAACCTCGTTTCGGGATAGTTTACAATAATTTTGCTACTCAAAAACGTACTATCAAAAAGTCTGGGTATTGGATAAAGGAGTTTTTAAAGAAATGATACTTTGAATAAAGCTTTTCGTTTTCTGTACTTGGAATTACTCAGACTTGGAAATAGATTCTAATACACAGTAAAAGTCCAGCATAATCAGCAGCATTTCTAAACTTAAAGGTCATATTATCAAAACATTAAATCTCTAATTAAGAAAGGTTGTGTAACTCTCCGCAATGTAATTTTACAAAAAACTCTAAAATGAAAACAAAACTAATGGTGGCAGTTATTGCCACAGTCTCAGTGTTTTATAGTTGTGACAAGGATAAGGTTGATGTGCCTGAAACAGTGGTTTATCCTGCCATAGCTACTGATAAACACCCTAAAGTACTTACAACAACACCCAACGGAATTGTGCTTAATAATGGCGGTTATGGTTCATCAATGGTACAAGACCCCACGGATAAGGCAGTATTTTATCTATTAACTGATAGAGGTCCTAATGTAGCAGAAGCAGCAACCAATAGTATTATGATTGCAACGCCAAATTTTGTTCCACAAATAGGAAAATTTCGCTTAAAGGGTGATTCTCTTACGTTAGAATCTGTGATACTTTTAAAGAACAGCAACGGAGTAAACCTAAATGGACTTCCAAACCCTGTTGGTGCAGGAGCTACTGGTGAAAGTGCTTTTGACCTAAATAATAGCCCACTTACACCGAGCGTTGATGGCCTTGACTCTGAAGGAATGGCAATGGCCTCAGATGGTAGTTTTTGGATTAGCGATGAATATGGTCCGCATCTCATACATTTTGACAAAACTGGTAAAACGATAGAGAAAATAAACCCATTTACAACTGGTAGAAAGTTGCCTTTGGTATTGGCAAAACGCCGTCCTAATAGAGGCATGGAAGGACTTACAATTACGCCCGATGGAAAAACACTTGTCGGTATTATGCAATTTCCTTTGTATAATCCATCATCGGCAGCAGTTGCCAATTCATTAGTGATAAGAATTGTTACTTTCGATATTACCACGGGAGATACCAAGCAGTTTGTCTATATGATGGACAACCCAACTTTGCAAGCCGTAAGCGAGATAACAGCTATTGATAATAACAATTTCCTTGTATTGGAAAGAGATGGTTTGTTTGCAACTGATGCCAATAAAACTACGGTTTTCAAAAAAATATTTAAAATTACGTTGACAGGTGCGACAGATATTTCAGACCCTGCAAATGGTGCAAATGGAAAGTTATTTGGAGGGAAAACAGTAGAAGAATTGAAGGATGCGGCAACGCTTTCCACCAACAATATTGTACCCGTTACAAAAACATTGATTGCCGACCTCATGAAAGACATTCCAACCTTATATCCACATGATAAGGCAGAAGGTTTGGCAATTATTAATTCAACCACAATTGCAGTATCAAATGATGATGATTTTGGTATTACTGGGGCAAATAAAGTATATCAGAAAAAAACACTGGCTGGTAATGGTAAAATTGATGGCAACGGTATTTACTTTATAAAGCTTAACACGCCATTAAATTAACCACATTGCCTAATAAAAAGCGGGTTTTATATAGTGTGGGTTTGACTTCAACTTGTGTCAAACCCACTTTTTATAGGTTATACCCATACAATTACGATAAAAAATGTTGATTCTTATCGTATTATCCTTCCTCCATCCATCGCAAAAAATCACTGGCTTTACCTTTGCTGATAATAATGATTTCTGGAGTTTGGATATTCAGCAAAACCACCAGTTTTCGTGCAAAATAATGTTCAACCTCTCGAATAAAGGCTTTATTGATAATAAACTGACGATTGGCACGATAAAACTGCGAAGTATCTAAGATTTTTTCAAGCTCATCAAGCGAATAGTTTACTATTTGTTCTTTTCCTTCATGATAAATATTGGTAGTGTGATTGACTGAGTAAAAAAACGGGATTGTTCGAATATTGATTGGGATTATTTTCTCACGGTAATTAATCAGAATGCTTTGTTTTTTGGGCTTTTGTAATTCTTCTAAAAGAGTTTGAAAAGAGGCATTTGTTGGAGAATTTTCGGTGAGTTTATGATATTTCTCTAAGGATTTTTGAACGTCGGCTTGACTAAAAGGTTTGAGTAAATAGTCAATTCCATTAACTCTAAAAGCCTGCAAAGCATATTGGTCGAATGCCGTGCAGAAGATAATTGGGCAAGTTGGTGGTTTAATTGAGAAAATTTCAAAACTTAATCCATCAGCAATTTGAATATCGGAGAAAATAAGGTCAGGAAAACCTGATTCTTCAAAATATTCTAAACCCATTTCAACAGAGTCAATAATTTCGATAATCCTGAATTTTGAATCTATGGTTTTTAATATTTTTTCAAGATTGTTGGCCGTTTTGGGTTCGTCTTCTATTATTACAATTTTCATAATAATGGTAATTTCACAATAAAATTATCAGCAGTTTTTTCAATCATTAACTCCCTGTTTAACAGTATTTTACAACGATTATTGAGATTTTCCAAACCTATTTTTGTAGATGGTTCTGGGTTTCGCTTTGGTTGATAATTATTTTGAATAATTAAAATATCATTTTGTAAATATAATTTTATCGTGAGCGGCTTACTTCTCGAAATAACATTGTGTTTCACTACATTTTCGATGAGTAATTGAACTGACATGGCAGGCATTTTTCGCTCTAAATCACTTTCTGATAGTGCAATTTCAAGACTTATATTATCCTCAAAACGATTTTTTAACATGAAAAAATAAGCATTTGCAATTTTCAACTCATCTTTAATTGTTACCAAATTTGCCTCTGAGTTTTCTAAAAAATACCGATAAACTTCAGATAACTTGATTAAAAACTCAACACTGTTTTCGTCTTTATTTTCGACCATTGCCTTCAAGGTATTGAGCGAGTTGAACAAAAAATGAGGGTTTAGTTGAGCTTTCAATTGCAAAAGTTGATTTTCGAGTTGATTTCGTTTGAGTTTCTCGTTTTCGGCCTCTATTTCTTTATTTTTTACAAGTATGTGTGCTGCATGTCTAAACGTAAATACGAAAACAGAAGCTACAAATCCCCGAAAGGCATGTGCTTCGGGTTTATTGGAAGGAATATTTGGAAATACATTCAAGTTTGCCCCTAACAAAATCATACCAAAAATACCCATCAAAGCACTTAATATAAAGATTATAATAGAAACTATTTTTGGCTGAATAAACTTACAAAGTTGCTCATTGAGAAATAGTTGCAGATGCCATAGAAAAATAATAAAAAGAAAAATGAGAAAGAAGTTTCTAAAAAGAAAGTAAAAATCGTTAGATTTTTGAAGCAATATGCCCGCAATCAAATAAATACCACCAATGCCAGCCGAAGTGATAAGAATTACACTAAATAGTATAAGATTATAATTTCCAAATAGCTTTTTCATTGTATTATTCTTCCGTCAAGCATTTCAATGGTTCTGTCTGATTTTCGGGCAAAATCATTGTCATGTGTTACGGCGATGATTGTCTGCTTATTATTGTGAGCCAATTCCTGAAAAATCTCAAACACTACCTGTGTATTTTTACTATCTAAATTACCCGTTGGTTCATCGCCCATGATAATAAGTGGCTCATTGATTAAGGCACGAGCAATAGCTACTCTTTGTTGTTGACCTCCCGAAAGTTTATTGGCTGGTTTTAGAGCTTGGTCTTTCATTCCGAGCATTGTCAACTTGTCGTAGGCATTACTTTCAATTTCTTCTTTGCTTAGTTTTCCCAGCTTAAGTGCAGGTATCATTACATTTTTTAAGCAGCTAAATTCCTGCAAAAGATAATGGAACTGAAATACAAAACCAATTTTTTCATTGCGAATTTTTGCTAATTTATCAACAGAAAGATTAGTAACCAACTGATTATCAACATATAATTCGCCAGAGTATTCAGTATCCATAGTGGAAAGAATATAGAGTAATGTAGATTTTCCGCATCCTGATTTTCCTATCATTGTAAGAAATTCTCCTTTTTTCACCTCGAAACCAACGCCGTGAAGCACTTGAAACTCTACGGGGTCATAGAAGTATTTTTCGATGTGTGTAGTCTTTAGTGCTAAATCCATATGTTATTTTCTAAAAATAGTAACTGGGTCAACTTTTGATGCTTTGCGGGCAGGAATATAACCAGCCAAAAATGTGATTATGAATCCAAACGCAATGCCTTGTAAGAACTTTAATGGCTCGAAGTGAATCGGAAAATACCCAATATCGCCACCGATGTAAACTTTTTGAAGAAGATTCACCATTATTAGAGCCACTACTACGCCCAACGAAACACCAATCATTCCGATTACGATGGCTTGTGTAACAAAAATGCGGATAACATCATTTCCTTCAAATCCCATCGCTTTCAAGATAGCGATGTCGTTTATCTTTTGGCTTACAGTCATATTAAGTATATTGTAAATGCCAAAACCAGCAATGATTAGAATGGTTGTGGAAACAAACGTAATAATGATTTTTCGCATTTTTGAAGCAGCCATCAAGGTTTCGTTGGCAGTTTCCCAGTCTTCGGCTTTATAGCCTACCAGAGTCGAAAGTTTTGGAGCGATATATTTGGCTTGATATGCATCAGTTGTATTTACATTGATGTCGGTTATATAAGAGTTGTTTTCTTTGAGGAGTTGTTGGGCAGCCATCAGATTGATGTAAGATTTACTGTCATCTTCTCTTTTATTATTTAGCTGAAAAATTCCAATAACTTTAAAAACTTTATTGACTGATTTAGATGAGAGAACGTTAATGTTATCACCGACTCTTAAACTCAACTTTTCAGATATACCACTGCCAATCACTATTCCATTGAGATTTTGCTTTAAATCTTCTATTTTTCCTTCAACCATTGACTGAGAGATATTAAACATTTGCTCGGCTTCATTGGGGATAATACCAAAAGTTCGTACTGAAAGTTGGCTCATTCCCATACTAAGAAATACGTTTTGTGTTACTTGCGGCGTAACAATACTAATATTCTCATGTTTTTTTAGTAATGTTATAAGCTGATTTGGATTTAGAATTGTATTTTGTGTATTTCTAATTTTGGGATTGATGAGTATTGAAAGTTTATTTTTCTGTGAGGCAATGGGTTGACTTATATCTTGTTCGTTAAAAATTCTGATATGAGGTGAAACTTTAAAAATAGATTCATCAGACATTTTACCGAAACCTGCCATCATAGAATTCATAAATATATATATAGCCATACCCAGTAAAATTCCCAATGCAGCGATGGCGGTGAGCTTTTTATTTGTATTTATATAGGTAAAAGCTATTTCTGAATTTATTTGTGCCATTAGTTTATGGTTTCAGTGGTACAAGAATGTCTTTTTCGGAAAGTCCAGAATGTACCTCAACATATTCGGTAGAGATAATTCCTGTTTTAATAGCTTTACTTTCTTTTTGGCCTTTCAATAGTATTTTATTGCCAAAACCCATGTATTCTCGTGGAATTACCAAGATATTTTGTCTTTGTGCTATTTCGATATTTGCTTCTAATTGTGTGCCTGTTATGTTGAAATTAAGTACTTCCACAAACATGGCTTTTACGATAAATGATTGACTTGTGTCATCAAAAGTGGGTAATATTTCGGCTACTTTTGCCTCAAAAGTTTCGTTGGGGTGAGTGTTTAATCTAATCAAAACTTTTGACCTACCTTAATTTTAGAAATATTAGATTCATCGACATTAATTTGTGCATAGATTGATTCTATTTTGCCAATTCTTGCAATAATATCTCCTTTTTTTACAAAATCACCTAATTGCTTGTAGCGTTTCAGTACTTTGCCACTTCCTAAAGCTCTTACATGATTGTAAGTTTTGTTCGAATTACTTAGCTGATAATTGCTTTTTTGAACCAACATTTGTTGCTGTGCTTGTTGTTTCAAACTTTTATACTGCTCTTTTAGTGCATTCAGATTACTCAAAGAATTTTGAGAGGCCAATTCAGCATTTTCATATTCAATATGTGCAATGCTATTACTTTTGAGGAGTGTTCTATACCGTTCTTGTTGTTTAAGGTCTTGTTGGTATTTCTTTTCGGCAAAATCTATATTTGTTGCCAATTGTTTGAGGGCAGGAGCATTTGGACTAAGGTTTTGATTAGCAATTTGTAATTGCTCATTGGCATTTTCGGTATTTATAATATTACTCTGATTGTCAATGACGGCCAATATTGTTGACGTATTTTTATAATATCATTTTCTTTAAAAGTCACTTTGCTCAAATAGCCGTCAACCTGTGCTACCAGGTTGTACTGCTGGTCTGGTTGAAGTGTACCCGTAGCAAAGACATATTCGGTAATATCTCGTCTTGTAGGGCTTACTTCTTTATTTGGGCTTGTGGCACAAGCCCAAATAAAAATCACTTGTAGAATAATTATGTTTTTTTTCATCTTTTTAGTCTATTTTTCGCCCACTACTTCATATTGAAGCCCTTGATTGGTTTCTGTGAGCTTGTAAATGGTATCGTCATATTCGTAGAAAACTTTACCTTCAATCGTAATTTTTTCAGCTTCATCGGGCAATTTTGGTACAATAGCACCAACAGGGGGTGGAGTAACTTCATACTCTTTACCTTTTTTGGTATAATAGACTCCTTCAAAATAATAGAAAGGAACACCTCCAGATTGAAAAAGAAGTAATTGGAAGGAAGAATGTTTACTCTCATTCCACGAGGTGCAGCCACCACCACGTAGCGTCCGCCAATAAAGTTATAGTATAAACCAGCATGAAAGTAGTACGGCACACTTCTGAAATGAATGATACGAGCCTCTGGCGGCACCAATCTGACCACCCTTACTTTAGGAGAAGGATTTACGTAAACGATATTTCTGTGTGGTTTCTTTTTTACAACAACCACATCTCTACGCTGAGCCAATGCTGCAAAAGAACATAATAGGCAAATAATTAACGGTGATGAAAAACTTAGTACTTTCATATTAGTATGAATTATTAATTTCAATTTTTGATTTTGTAAATAAAACTGCATTTTTAGCATTCAAAAGCATTGATTCTTGTAAAATGAGGTCATTATGTGCCAATAGGAGTTTATCTAAACTCAGTAAATTGGCATCGTATTGATTCCTACTTTTCTCAAAGTTTTCCTGCTTCAAGGTCAAAAGCTTTTGTTGATTTTGGTATTGGTGAATCGTTTGTTGATATTCTATTTTTAGCTGCTGGTTTTCCGAATTATTTTGTAATTGACTGTGCTTTTGGTTGATTTCAGCCAACTGACTATTAATTTGGGCAGTTTTATATGCCGAAAGTTTATTGACATTGGTGGGCAAATCCCAATTAAGGCGAAGACCCCAATAATTACTATTGATTAGGTTTGAATTTGGGTCAAAAAAACGATTATTGCTGTTGTTTTGCCATGAAATGTTTGAAACAAACGAAAGGGTTGGCAGCTGCTGCCACATGGCCGCTTTCTTTTCGGCTTCTAAAAATAAGCCTTGATAAGTGAGTTGTTTCACTTTCAAATCATTTCGTTCAACTGTTACATTTTCGAGTATTGTCTCATTATCTTTGAAAAAAAGCTCAACTTCTTCTTCGACATCGCACAGCATTTTTAGTATCGTGTATTGCTGTTTTAATAGAAAGTTCAATTGTTCGATTTTGTCTTCGATAGTGATTTTGTTGAACTTGGCGTCGTTGATTTCTTGGGGTCTTATAAGACCTTGAGCGTATTTTTGTTGTACTATTTGGAGAATACTATCGGCAATTCTTTGGTTTTTCAGGAGCATCTCTTTTTGAGTTTTGTATCCTAAAATATTATAATAAACTCCATTAAGCTGCTCTGATTGGGCTTCTTCAGCTAATATCCCATTAATTTCTACTAATTTTTCATTGACCCGAGCTGACTGAATTCGAGCGTAATTCCCCAAGTTTATAATATCAAACTGAGGTGAAAAGCTAAGATTTGAGATATAACGTTGCCCCATTGTTACTTCTCTATAAGTCCCCGCAGGTCCGCCAAAAATTTCGGCAGGAATAAAACTTACTGGTTGCTTGGAGTTATCTATGATTGATGCAGTTGTTGGGATTCTGGGGTTTAAGACATTACCTATGGCTGTTCTTGTGGTGAGTTTGGCAAGTTCTATCTGTTTAGCATTAACATTTTTGGTATAGTTGTGTTTTTTTGCAAAATCCAGTAATTCTTCAAAATTGTTAATTATGACCGATTGTGAATATGATTGTACCCAAAAACACCATGAAATCATAAAAAGGGCTATTTTTTTCATTTTCTCTTCCAGATTTTGGTGTCTGTGATTATGCCCACTTTCCCTGTTATTTCTAAAATATTTGAGTCGATGAGTTTCAATGAACATAAAATACTGCGATTTTTCTTAGGTAGAAAAGCCGATCCCTCATAAAATTTACCATTAAATTTAAGTCTTTGAAAAATAACTTTTCCTATCATTATAGGGTCAGAATCTTCGGTTATTTTTCCTTCAAAAAAGTTTCCTGATTGATAAAATTGAATGGTTCGATTGCCAGTATCATTTTTCCAAAGACCCACGAGTCTCGTTTCACTCTGAACGATTGTAAAAGCACTTAAAACGATTAAGACAACTAATTGTGTTTTCATATATGAAATTAATTATGAATCAAAGTTAAAAAAGGAGTATTGCGTCAAGAAACGAGATATTCTGAAACGGGCATAAAACCAACTGAAGCAGGCAACTTGGTTTATTTACTTCGTAATTCATATTTGAAACCAAAGCAAATAGATGGCAAGACATTAAATAAATTCTGAGATTTGATAGCCTTTGAAATAATGGGGGAAATCTGATTAGTTAAAATATTATCAATCGTTTGGCTATTTGAATCAAAATCAAGCTTTGCCGATTGATTAATTTTAAAATCAAAGAGGAATTGAGGTTCAAATAATAACTTTTTTGAAAGTTTAAATCGACGTCCAAAACTCAAACCGAGCATTACCAAAGAAATACTTGGTTTCATGGATGTTTCATCTAAAAATTCTTTTCCGCCAAGCAGCCTGTTTAAGATTCGATTATTATCTAATTTATCTTCAATTTCACTCAAACGGTCTGATGCAAAAACATTAATAATCGCTCTTGGATTATCAGGCGAAAGTCCGACTTTCATCAATAGGGAATGCCCATCAATATAAAACGAATTGGCTTTTTCTTTGAAATGATATTTTAAGTTTAAACCATACGAAATACCTTGTTTTAAGTGTTCTTGTACATAGATATTTCTCGGGTCAGTATTTTTAGACCCTCTCAAATTTACTAAAAGGTTGGTATGAATCAGACCGATTTCGCCACCATAAGACCAATTGTTTAGGCGGTATTCGTAACTGATAAACGATGGTAAAGGCAGGCCGACGCCCGCTCCAAGATAATGCCATTCTTTATCTGGGGTAAAAACAAAAGGTTTTCTCTGGGCAAAACTTGTCTGCCCAGATAGAAAACTCACAATGGTTAGGGTTGATATTATCTTTTTCATTTGATTTCGGCAACTTTTTGTTCAACGGTGTATGCTCCAAAATACCCTAATGCTCCACCCGTAATATTGCTTGGTGGATTTGTTCCCGAACCACTGTTGAGTCCTTGGCCTTGTTGACGAGCAAGTGTAAAGAAATAATCGTAAGTTGGCTTATCAATACACTGCATCTCGATGGTAATTTTTTCGCCGACATTAATGTCGATACCGCTATCAATCACTTGCTCTATACGATTTCCATTATTGAAAATATCGGTTCTCACAAAATATGCTCTACTCCGAATGTTATCATTTCCAATTGTTGCCCAACGATAATAGTTTGTCTCTTCCTTAGGGTCTTGATAGACCGCCACCATCCTAATCGCACTCTGAAAGCGTATAACTTCTTGATATTTCAGGTCTTGCATCGCCACTTTTTGTGGCATTTTTGAGCTTGCTTCATAAGTTTTACCATTATAATCGACTTTCATTTGATAGCTATGCCCTGAAATGCCTTTCAACTTCATAATTTTATATGTTCCTGCGACCGATTGATTCAATTCTTCACTTTCGCCAGTTGTCAAATCAATGATGTTCACTTTGGCTGTAGTAATTGCAGGAAACTCATTTTTTTGCTGAAAATCTTCTGTCAAAGAAATTTTTACTTCATTTTGTGTACTATCATCAGTTATTTTTCCTTCAATTACTAATTGAGGCTCAATACTTCGGAGGTCAAGCTCAACAACCTCAACACATGATGTGAGCAACATTGAAAGCAACACAAAGCCAAAACCCTGAGATAAGGTCTTATTTTTTAATTTTAGTATTTTCATTTTGATTAAAACTTAAAATTGTAAGTGATATATGGTACATATTGGAAGAGCGTAACTCTGCTCACTTCGGTGATTTCGGGTGAATCAATACTTTGCCCAAAATTATACGCATAAGGATTTGAGCGTCCATAAGCATTGTAAACACCAAACGAAAGACTCGATTCTCGATTAGCTTTTTTATTGAGATTAACGGTTGCTCCTAAGTCAAGACGGTGGTAGTCAGGCATTCGATAGCCATTCCTTTCAGAATACAAAAAGGCAATTCCTCCATCAATCGCATATTTGGCAGTTGGGAAAGTAACCGCATTACCTGTATTATATACCCAAGTTCCAGAAACGGACCATTTTTTAGAAAACTGATAAGTTCCTACAATCGAAATATCGTGCGTGCGGTCTTGTTTGGCGGCATACCATTCGCCATTGTTTATTCCGTCAATTTGTCGTTCGGTTCGTGAGAGTGTATATCCAATCCAACCAGTTAGGTTTCCTGTTTTCTTTTTGAGCAAAAACTCTGCACCATAAGCCCTACCTTCACCAAAAAGCAATTGAGATTCGAGATTTTCGCTTTGCATAAAATCAGCTCCATCTTTATAATCCATCTGATTTTGCATACGCTTATAATAAACCTCTGTACTAAATTCATAGGCATTTTCTTTCAAATTCTTAAAAATACCTATTGAAATTTGGTCAGCAATTTCGGGTTTGATATTATTACTATTCATCAACCATCTGTCAGTAGGCGAAGCAGCACTGGAACTACTCAATAAATGTAAATGCTGGACATTTCGGCTATAAGCTGCTTTTATAGAAAAAGATTGATTGAATAAATAACTCGCCGAAAGGCGTGGTTCAAGATTAATGTAGTTTTTCACGACTTCATTTCTCCCATAATTAAGGGTATTAATCAAATTTCCTTTTGAGTCATACTCATAAAAATCGCTACCGCCCATTACCGTAAAAGCACTTAACCTAAGCCCGTACTCCATGTTAAATTTCTCATTCAAGCTCCATTTATTGGTGGCATAAACGGCTGATTCAAATGCTGTTTTTGATGGTTCTTCGCTTGTGTTTATGCTTGAGTCTTCACTCGATGATTCACGGGTGCGTGGCTTTAGTGTATGATGAATAATGTTTACCCCCATTCGCCATGAGTTTTGTGGATTTGGAAAAAAACTAAATTCTTGTTTGAAGTTAATATCTTGAATATCAGAATTTAACTGAAATTGATTTGAACCGTTGGCGACGCTTACTTCATAGTTGTATTTACTAAAAATAAAGGATGTATTGCTGAAAAGTTTCTCAGAAAGCAAATGATTCCAGCGAAGCGTACCAGTAGCATTTCCCCAGTCGATGCCAAATAAATCATTAATACCAAATTTATCTCTACCAAAATACCCTGATAAATAAAGGCGGTCTTTATCCGAGAAAGTATAATTCAGTTTAGCATTCAAATCATAAAAATAAAGTGTGTTTTTATTGAGGTCTTCATTGTTTGAAAGCTTTAAAAAAGCATCAGCATAGGTGCGTCGGCCTGTAATAAGAAACGAGCTTTTATCTTTTTGCAATGGACCTTCTACAGATAAGTGACTGGCTATTAGCCCGATACCACCACCAACTTTAAAGTTTTGGTTATTGCCATCATTCATTTTTATATCTAAAACAGAGGATAATCTACCACCGTATTGAGCAGGACTATTGCCTTTATAGATACTCAAATCTTTGATGGCATCGGCATTGAATGTGCTAAAGAAACCCAATAAATGCGAAGCGTTATAAACAGGAGCTTCGTCAAGCAAAATGAGATTTTGGTCTATATTACCGCCTCGTACATTGAAACCACTACTACCTTCTCCAGCCGACTTTATGCCTGGCAACAACTGCATTACCTTAAGTGGGTCACGCTCACCAAGTAAGACAGGAACTTGATTGATTTCCTTGATATTCAGCTTTTCAAAACCCATCGACGTATTTGTAATATTGTCGTTGGCAGCATTTGCCTTCACTACAACTTCATTGAGCATTGATGATTCTTCGCCAAGCAGAAAATCAACTTTCTGATTTGCCAAAAGAGCTACTTTTTGCTCTTTTGTTTCATAGCCAATCATTGCAGCTGCAACTGTATAATTGCCTTGTGGAATAGTTAATGAGTAAAATCCATACTCATTGCACGAAATACCAACATTTGTAAGTTCTTTGATGCGAACCGTTGCACCAATCATTAATTCACCTGTTTTGGCGTCTTTTACTGTACCACTAATGGTAAACTTTCCCTGACCGAAAGCAATGGAACAAGCTAAAAATGAAAAAATAAAAAGAGATACTCGAAACATATAATTTGCGTTTTTTTGAACAAAAGTATAGGCTAAAAAACTGCCATACTTTGAAGATGAACTGGAAAGGGCAATTGAATGACTGAAACGGGCAAGGTTAATAACTTATTGAAATATGTTGTTTAGAAGAAAGTAATTTATGATTATCAAAAAAGCAAATTTCCTAACTACCATCAGAAAAGCTGCTTTTGAGACTACTTTTTACAAAATGTTTTACTTTGAATTTTTATAAAAGAAACTTTTCTTTTTCTCATTTCTAATCTGTTCGTATGATTTCCACTGCTCTTTAGTCAAATTTGGCTTCAACTCTACTTCCTTTTGGTCATTAATTTCATTAGCTCTCCAATATTTGGATATTTTATTTTTATCAACATCCACAACCTCTGCCTGCATTATTTTAGCATACTTGAGATTTATGTAATAAATTTTCACTTTCTGTTCCTGATTAAGTTTTAGTTTGACTGTCATTGTATCGGTCATCATCTGGGCTCTTTCTAAGGGAGTGCCTGGGTTGTCTTTATTGAATTGAGCAAAAAGAGAAGGGTTTATGAGCATAAATGCTACAAAAATGATGTTTTTCATAATAATTAAATTTTATGTTTATGATTGTTTTTAACGTTTTGATAAACTTGCAGGTAATCTGGATGATTGGTTTTCATCAATCTATCCCAAATATTAAAGTATAAACCGAAGTTGTAATTTACCCTTTGATGGTGCATATTATGATGAACTGATGTGTTAAACCACCCCCAAAAGCGATGCGTTGCAAAGCCCATTGGAAATAGTTCAAAACCTAAATGCCCATAAATATTCCAAATCAATGACCATACTGACAAGAATAATAAAGCATAAGGATGGATTGGAATAATAAAAACGATTAAGGGAACTATACCAAACTCCAAAAATGATTCTAATGGATGAAATGAAAACGAAGTCATTGGGGTTGGGTTAAACGACAGATGATGTACACGGTGAAGGAGTCTAAATAACTTTGGTGAGTGCATCATTCGATGAATCCAATAAAAATAAGTGTCGTGAGCAAATACCAAAAACACAATACTAAATCCGAAGTAGAACCAACCATATTCAGAAATATCAAAATAGTGTTTTGTGTAGCCAAAGTGTCTGGCAGCAAATACACTCATACCCATAAAAGCAAATATCATAGATGTATAGAAAGAATTTTTCATTTCATTTATAAGCTGAATTCGTTCGGGAGAATTTCTCTGGATTTTCAGATGTCTAAATTTTTTAATTAAAAAAACGTAAAAAAGCAAATAGACACTTCCTGTAAGCACTATATAGCGAAGGAAAGTCAGCAGTGAGGCAATCATCCAAACTGGAAAAATGCCAATTTGATTGACAAGGTTTTGAAGTACATTTTGCATATTAAATTCGTTTATTTGTAAAGAATATATGCCTCAAAAACAACTTGGTTATAATAGCCATAGTCTAACCACGAATAGCCATTATCGCCCCAGGAGTTCCCCCAAGAATTTTGTATTTTAAAAGCATTTTTAGTATCATCATATCCTATAATTATCATGGCATGACCACCTAAATTTTGTCCATCTTGTGATTTCCAAATAAAGTTTTTATTGGCATTTATAAAACCTTCATCTACCATTGCACCAAAAACCAGAACAAAATTTGAGAGCAATACTTTTTTCAAGTCACTCGTGTTAAAACCTTCCACTTTTTCATACTTAGAAATACGATTTGGAATGGCCAAACTTTTTTGAGAACTATTGGGTAAGGTAGTACAACCTTTATCTGTATAGGGCATTTCTTCCCAAAAACATACTCCTTGCTGAACCACTAAATCTAATGCCCCCAAATACCGATTATTTGAAATAAAATAAGACCCTTGCTCACAATCATTAGAGATTTTTATTTGGTTATAGATAAACTCAGGACTAAATAAATTGCCATAGTTAATAGCATTACCAGTATAATTTATCTTTGTAGCAGCAACAGCCCACGATGTTGCCCAGGCAACACAAGCTCCTTCGTTACCTTGTCCATAAGGTTCAGTTGGCGGAGTATTTATTTGGTACTTATTGGGCATAATGCCATTAAACGCTTTCCTATCTGTAGCTTTTACTTGCTTGAGCCTATCGGCTGGTGTTCGGGCCAAACCAAATTTTCTTAGGTTTTTCAAGGGGCTTTTTACACTCGAAATAGGGGTTTCTTCCTCATTTTGGCAACTTCCCGCCCAAAAACAGACGAGAAGTAGCATTCCATAAAACAGTATTTGATTTTTAAATTTGAACATTGTATTCTTTTGAACCATTTATGTTGATTGTAGCCGAGCCATTGCCATTAAACACAATTGTACCTGTGTATGAAAAAGTTTTGCCTGTGGTACTCTTACCTTCTATTACAACTGATGCTTTTCCGCCACTTTGAATCTTTAGCGTAGATTTATTTACTTGAATATCGGTAATATTGAGTGTAATTGTGCTGGTTACATCTTTGGCTTGAACGATACTTAAACTTTGTGTGCCATTTTTAGAATATGTTCCTGTATATTTATAATTTGAACTTTGTGCCTCTAATCCCGATATGGTCATATTCGACTCTCCTTTATCAGTAGATGATACCTTTGGGGCTTTGTATTGTCCAGAAATTACACTTTTATTCGTAAAATTTGAAGGTACTTTTGAGGATGAGCAGTTTAACATCCAAGACCAATTCATACTGTAAGTATAACTATGTAAATTACTCGCAGATGATTTACTATTGGTTATGGTAGAATCTTTACTTTTACCGCAGTATGAAGGCGTATTTTTAGTTTTGGTTAAACTACTAAGGTCGGTAAGTAAGGTTGAAAGCCCTGCTGTTTCTGACGAGATTGCATACTGAATCATTGTGCTTGCTTCTTCAGCCGATACAGCAGAATTAACTGCAGCCAGAGAATTATCTTCCATTTCAGCTTTCTGACAAGAAATAAGTGTAACAAAAGCGGCTACAAAAATTGAGGTTGTTTTAATAATTTTCATTTGATTAATTGATTTTGGTTTTTACTAAATTTTAATTGATGCTCCAAAACAACATTATCCTTAGTTTTTTCAAAATTCAATTCTATCAATGGTATCAAGTTCCCTATAAACTGCTTAGATTATCACAAAATGGATAAAAAGTACAGAATTGTGTCACATAATGCCGAAAATCAAACCTTTCATAAGAGAAAGTGTGCATTTGAAAGGAATTTATTCTTATTTCATTAACTATGGAATAGTTTTGCTTGTAGAATTTAACTGTGCGGTAACTTGAAAAAAACACCTTTTATATCTGATAATTATGCCTTTCATGCTTTAGGCTGGATAATCCTTTATATAATCTCGGTACTTACCTTGAGCAATCTTGGTTCTCTGTCGTCGGCTATTACTCATACCAGTTTACAATTGATTTTTATCATGAGCCTTTTTTACTTCAATACTGAGATTCTGATAAAGAGATACTTTGAGAAATCAAAAAATATTTCAATATGTTTTTGCGATGACTCTTACTTGTATTTTTGTTATAATGTCCCGATTCTGGATTATCAAAAAAATTAGTTTCAAACAAATAGAACCAATCATTAGTCCTCAAAATAGGTTTTTAGCACTCACGATTATAACCACTTTACTTACGGTTGTTTTTAGCTCGTTTTACCAATTAATTCAAAACAGATATTTAAAAGAAAAGCAGCACTTACAGATTATTGCCGAACAAAAAGAAGCTCAACTCCAGTTTTTAAGAGGTCAAATAAATCCGCATTTTTTATTCAATACACTCAATAACATTTACTCTATGGCAGTTTCAAAGTCTGACCATACACCTAAAGTCATTCTTCAACTATCGGATTTACTTCGTTATGTGATTTATGAAAGCCAGAAAGAAAAAGTACATTTAAGGCAAGAAATTGAGCAAATTGAAAGGTTTATTGAGCTTTTTCAAATACGTTTTGAGAAAGCTCAGAATATAAAATTGGAAGTAAAAGGAAGCCCTGAACAACGAGAAATCGAACCAATGGTGCTAATTCCGCTCGTCGAAAATTGTTTCAAGCACTACTATTTAGAAAACGAATCGGAGAACTTTATAAAGATTAAAATATGGATATTCCCTGAAAAAATGATTTTTGAAACTCATAATTCTTATTCCAAAGTCGATACTCAGAAAGACAAAGTTGGAGGTGTTGGACTTCTAAATATTCAAAGAAGACTTGCACTCAGCTATCCTGATAAACATTCGCTGTTAATTAACCGCCAAGAAAACATTTTCAGTGTTTTACTAACAATAGATTTTATATGAGCAATCAATTAAAAACTTTAATAGTCGATGATGAATACTTAGCTTTAAATTTGGTTGAGGGGTTTTTATTACAACTTCCTTATATTAAAATTATTGGCAAGGTAACTTCACCCATCAAAGCCTTAGAAATTCTTCAAAAAGAAAGTGTTGATATACTTTTCCTTGATATTCAAATGCCAATTTTGAGTGGAACGAACCTCTTAAAAACCCTAAAAAAGCCACCTATTACAATTCTTACAACAGCGTATTCGGAGTATGCTATTGAGGCGTTTGAGCTTCAAGTTGCAGACTATTTACTTAAACCTTTTTCTTTTGAACGATTATTAAAAGCAGTACAAAGAGCAAAGGAAATGGCGAATATCGGCTCACAAATCAAGGAATCGACATTACCGACCGATAGTAGAAAGAGCATAAGCTTGAAATCTGATGGAAAATTAATTAAGCTCAATTATGATGAAATTCTTTTTATTGAAGGCTACGGAGAATATGTTCAATTTGTTACAGCCGAAAAACGCATAACTGTACTTCAAACCTTGAAAGGCTTAGAAAAAACCCTTCCTAATAACATATTTTTGAGGGTTCATAAATCGTTCATTATTAATATCTCAGCACCTTCAATTATTGATGGGAATGTTTTAGAAATAGCCAAGTTTAAAATACCCATTAGTAGAGATAAAAGAGAAATAGTAATTGAGAGAGTTTTTGGTATTTGACAAGTGTTGAAATAGTTGTATTTATTTTATCGTGATAGATTTTGTTACATCCTATTTATTTCCAAAAGGTCGGTTTAAGTATCAAGACTTTTATTGATAGTCTAAACATGGTTGATGATAATTGAAATTACACAATAGGCTCAAAAAGTTAGTATCGCAAACATAATCTTTTATTTTGAACTGAACCTGCTTTTTGGACTATATATTATACATTATATATATAGACGAGTTTTCAGAATGGTCTGGTCCAAAAAGCTACGCCATAAACGGGTATTGATAATTGAAGATAAGCGGTTGGCGGTCAGTTAATGGTTTTAATGTTAGTATAAATCTCATGGCAGTTTAACGGGTGGAATAGTGTTTTTGTGCAAGTAAGAGTAAAGACCAGAATCAAACAAGTATTCTTGCATTTATTTATCTTTCGGTAAACTGTGCTACGACTTAATCGAAATAATTAAAGACACTAAAGGAGTTTTTTGATGTATAAAAACTTCACTTATTACGTGTAAAGTGTCACTTTTTATGTAGTATGTGTTATTATTTATGAAGAGTGAATTACTTACAAATAGACCCATGAAATAGGCTGTAACAACTTACAGGAGTATATCGGTAAAAACCGTATTATATACTGAGTATTTTCAAATATTGGACATGAGTCATAATTATAAACTTGGGAATTGAAATCAAATCGAAGCATACAGAATCCGATACGAAACATGGGTATAATTAAACATTTAGGCGAAAAGCTACATAGTGTTCGACAAGGTTCTTATTTTTAACAAAAAACGATGCATACCTATTGTTTTAATAAAACCTTCCAAGCCAAACTTTTTATGACACCTTTGATTTTATCAATTAAACTCAAGCAGAAATACTTTTGTCAAGCTGTAAACATTTTGTTTGCAAAACGTTTACAAAGCGTAAACAAAATATTTACCGATGTTTACACCTTATAATCAATACTTTAGCTAATGTTTGCAAATTTCGTTTACAGGTTTGTAAACGTTTTGTTTACAAAGTGTTTACGGATTTTGTAAACGGATTAAAAGGTTCAATCATTAAGAAAATCTATTACAAAACTATAATGTTTCGGTTACGAATAACAGGAAATAATATTATCGACTAATAAACCTCCGAAAATAAATAAGCTCGTTATTTCTTGAGTATCAATTTTACCAAAATTATTTAGGATATATAATTTAAAAACTCACCAAACTATGATTTATTAGGGTAAAACCACATCTATTAATTTGTTTACAAAATCGTAAACAGTTCTGCATCTGATTTTGTAAACAATACTGTAAACAAAATAGAAAATATGCTTAAAGTGTATGGTAGTGATAGTGTTGATATTGTAAGCACGTTTTGTTTACATTTTACTGTTTTTTTTCTCAATAAAAGTTGGACAAAATAAATATGTTGCGAGTTTGGCTTTAATATTTTTGATATGAAATGTATAATTATAATTTCTATGAAATAGTGTTACATTATAATGATAGAAAACGGTGCCGTTTTCGACTTGCAAACGGGTGTTTTCAAGATGAACATCGTAGCACCAATACCCCCATCAACAAATATAAATTTAGCGATGGGAAACCCATCTGGAGCAACAACCAAAACATTTTAAGAAAAATCGAAAATTGGATATGTAAGAGTTTCTAAGGAAGAGCAAAACGAACAACTGCAGATTGATGCTCTAAAAAATATGGTTGTGAAAAAATCTTCCAAGAGAAAATTTCTGGAACTGCAAAACTCAGACCTGAATTTGAGAAAATGAAAGAAGTTCTACGAAGTGGTGATGAATTAGTCGTTTGGGACATTGACCGTTTGGGCAGAACAACACTCGAACTTATTATGTTAGTCGATGACCTCAATCAAAAAGGCATTTTGTTCAAAAGCCTTTCTCAATCTTTGATTGATACAACAACTGAAACTGGTGAATTCGTATTTAAACTCTTTGCCCTACTGGCGGAGCATGAACGCAAAAGACTAATTCGTAGAACAAAGGCTGGGCAAGAAGCCGCACGAGCAAGAGGTAGAATGGGAGGGAGGCCAAAAGGACTTTCGCCTCATTACCAAGAAATTGCACCAATGGTGATTGATGCTTACAAACAACAAAGAAGTATTCGGGATATTATGAAGGCTTTCAAAATTCCTTCAACTGCTACGGTTTACAAGATACTCACTGAGGGCAAGGTGGACTTTCAGGTTTACGTAAAAAAGGCTAACAACGGAAACTAATGTATTTATGTGGGGTAAACACATTCTCTAATTGTATAAAATAACAGCTCAACTCATCACTCAACAATAAGGAAACATACTGAAAGTACCTCAAAAATGGACTCCTCAACAAAGTAAATTTGGACTTCTCAATAAACCATTCACTCTTATTTTATCAAGAATTTTGCATCATTCATTCAAATTTTTAAATCAATGCAAAATAAAGAAATAGTACTGGTAACAGGAGGAACTGGATATATTGCCATGCAGATTATATTCCAACTTTTAAAAAAAGGATATAAAGTCAGAGCAACTGTTAGAAATCTAAAAAATGTAGAAAAAGTAAAAGAAACTTTGACAAATAATGGCATTTCGACAATTGAAAATCTCTCATTTGTAGAAACCGAACTCACATCAGATGACAATTGGGAGAAGGCGATGGATGACTGTCAATATGTGTTGAGTGTTGCTTCACCTGTGTTTTTCGACAACCCCCAAAATGAAGAAGATGCTATTTTGCCTGCCAAAGAAGGTATTTTGCGGATTTTGAAATTTGCTAAATGTGCTGGTGTAAAAAGAGTGATAATGACTTCAAATTTTGGAGCAATTGGTTTTACTCAAACCGATAAAGGTAGAGTTACTACCGAAGAAGATTGGACGGATACCAACCAAAAAGGTGTTTCTGTTTACGAAAAATCCAAGACTTTGGCAGAGAAAGCAGCATGGGAATACATCAAAACGCAGGGCAATGGGTTGGAGTTTGCTACAATCAATCCTGTTGCAATTTTAGGGCCATCGCTGAATGCACATATCTCTGGAAGTTTTCATTTACTACAAAATTTAATCTCAGGAAAAATGAAAGCTATTCCAAATATTCCTTTAAATATTGTGGATGTAAGAGATGTAGCCGATTTGCATATTCGAGCAATGGAAACTCCCGAAGCCAATGGACATCGTTTTATAGCTACTGCCGACGGACAAATTTCTTTACCCGAAATTGCACAACTTTTAAAAAGTAAACGTGAATCCATATCCGAGAAAGTTTCGCTGAAACGATTACCTAATTGGGTGTTAAACGTCGCTTCACTTTTTAATGACCAAGCTAAAGAAGGGGTGTTGCTCTCTAAAATGAACCGAAATGTGAGTAATCAAAAGGCAAGAAAAATATTGAAATGGACACCTTTATATACACAAGAAAACACCATTTTAGAAGCAGTGGACACAATGAAAAAATATGGTTTGATAATAAACTAAGATAGGAATGACAACAAAAATAATTAGCGGAATATTACTTCTAATAACAGTCTATTTTGGCATAAGTCATGGTTCAAGAGTGTTTCAAAAACCTATAATGCAGTACTTAGAAATGATGGATTTACTTGGAATTACTAATAGTTTAAGAATTGCTTTCGGAATTTTATCTATTGGCTCAGCATTACTTATTTTATTCCCAAAAACATTTTTTGTTGGAAATGTCATTAGAGCTTTACTTTTGATTTTAATGATGGCATTGGCTTTAAAAGCAGGAAATTATAAATTTGCATTAGTTGAGATACCCTTTGTAATGATGCCTTTACTTTTGATTTATTTTAGTCATCCATTAAAAAATTCAACATATTAATAAAATTAATTTTGAGAGCTTTAGCAGAAAATACAGCCGCCAACATCTTGAATGAGCAGTTTGTTCCTGACAATGTATTTATATATATCGTAAAGGGAGTTTTAAGAATTTTTGATGGAAATAAAAACTATATTTTTAAGTCGGGTGATGCCTTTTTGGCAAGAAAGAATAGGTTAGCTAAATATGAATTACTTGAAAGTAAGGACACCCTCGAACCTATTTTATTCTGCTTTGATGAGTCATTTTTAAAGGATTTTCAAAAAAAGTACAAAATACAAAAATCAGGCTTTAAGACAGGCGATTCATTTATGCGAATAAAAAAGGATGCTTTAATCAGCAGTTTTATAAAATCCGTTAAACCCTACTATATAGGAGCAATGGAACTTGAGGCAGATTTTGAAGATTTGAAATACCAAGAACTGATAATCATTTTGTTAAAACAACAACCTGAACTTGCTGATATTTTATTTGATTTTGCTCCACAAGAAAAAATCAATTTAGAAGCATTCATGAACAAAAATTACACCTTTAATGTGAGTATCGAACAGTTTTCAACGCTAACAGGAAGAAGTTTGTCTGCTTTTAAAAGAGACTTTAAAATGATTTTTAACGATAGCCCCAGTCGTTGGTTGATTCAAAAGCGATTAGAGGAAGCCTATTTTCTTATTTCAAAACAAAACAAGAAGCCAACAGAAGTTTATTTAGGGTTGGGTTTTGAAGACTATTCGCATTTTTCTGTTGCTTTTAAAAAGAAGTTCGGCTTGACACCAAGTTCAATTTTTGGATGATTTTGAAGCTCAAAGTTGATTATAAAATTAGTCTTTATGTAATGACCATCTATACTATGAATTGAAATGAATTAATCAAAGTGTAGTTTATCAAAACGTTTTAAACACAATCGTTGATTTTAGCACAACTACCATTAATTCGGCTACATCCGTTTTTCTATTGTTTATCAATTTTGCATTGTAATAATTAACAATCAAAATTTATAAAAATGGAAAATTCAAAGAAAGTATGGTTTGTAACTGGTGCCTCAAAGGGATTAGGTTTAACTCTTGTAAAAAATTACTTGAAGAGGGATATAATGTAGCTGCAACTTCAAGAAATGTTGAGTCATTAATAAGAGCTGTAAATAATGACAATGCTAACTTTTTACCCTTACAAGTAGAGTTGTTAAATGAAAACAGTATTGTTAAAGCAATCGAAAATACTATCAATACCTTTGGAGGAATTGATGTTTTGGTGAACAATGCAGGTTTTGGTCAAATTGGTACATTGGAAGAAATGACTGATGCCGAAGCAAGAGAAAATTTTGATGTAAATGTTTTTGGCTTATTGAATGTTACCAGAAATGTTATGGCACATTTTAGAGCTAAAAAAGCAGGGCATGTGATAAACATATCCTCTATTGCAGGCTTGTTGGGTTCATTTCCTGGCTGGGGCGTATACTGTGCTACTAAATTTGCAGTAGTGGGTTTAACAGAAGCACTTTCAGCAGAGGCGAAAGAATTTAATGTAAAAGCAACTATTGTTTATCCAGGCTATTTCAATACTAACTTCTTAAAAGAAGGTTCTATGAAATTGCCTGCAAACCCAATTTCCGATTACACAGCAGCAAGAAATACAGAAATATGGCATGAAACACAAATGATTGGTAATCAGCCTGGCGACCCAAGCAAAGCAGCTCATGTCTTCATACAGTTGGCTGAGATGGAAAACACACCATTACATTTCTTCATGGGTTCAGACTCTTTTGATATGGCCTATAGTAAAATAGACGTTTTACAAAAAGAATTAGCCACTAACGAAGAATTAAGTAAATCAACTGATTATCAAAAATAAAGTGTTTTGCTAATTTTGACCGAGCTTTTTTCAACATTAAGCTCGGTCAATTAAAACTCAAAAGGATGAGCATTTCAAAAATACATCAATTCAAAACATTGGCTGAGTTTCACAAAATGAGCGGTTTGCCAAAACCTGAGCATCCGTTGGTTAGTTTAGTTGATTATGGGGCTGTAACGTACCAAACAGAAGAAACTGAAATTAGCTGGGTACAAAACTTTTATTCAGTGGGTTTAAAACGAAATATAGAAGGCAAGTTTAAATACGGTCAGCAGCAGTATGATTTCGATGAAGGACTCTTAACATTTGTTGCCCCAAAACAAGTGGTAAGCATTACCATTGATAAACAACAAACCATAAAACCTGATGGTTTATTGCTTTTTATACATCCCGATTTTATTTGGAATACTCCTTTGGCGAACACTATCCATAAATATGATTTTTTTGGCTACAATGTAAATGAAGCATTGTTTGTATCTGAAAAAGAAGAGGTGGTATTAATTGATATTCTAAAAAATATTCAAAGAGAATACCATTCAAATATTGATAAATTTACCCAAAAAATCATAATAGCACAAATTGAACAACTTTTGAGTTACTGCGAAAGGTTTTATCAGAGACAATTCATAACAAGAGCAAAAACCAATAATCAAATACTTGTAAAGTTTGAAACCATCTTAGAAAATTATTTTAGAGATGAAAACTTAATCAGTAAAGGGACTCCTACGGCACAATACTTAGCAGAACAACTTCATTTATCCCCCAACTATTTGGGTAGTCTATTAAAATCTTTGACAGGTAATTCTACCCAAACCCTCATTCATGAAAAGTTGATTGAAAAAGCTAAAGAAAAATTATCAACAACTATCCTAACTGTTTCAGAAATTGCATACGAATTAGGCTTTGAACATAGTCAAAGTTTTTCAAAACTTTTCAAGAGCAAAACTAACTTGTCTCCGTTAGAGTTTAGAGCAAGTTTTAATTGATAAAAGTATATATACTCAAACAAGAAGAATCTACACATTTTTCAACCTTAGATTTTTACTGCATCAGCCTGTCGAAATATTAGAAGCCTTATTTTAACTCAAAATATAAATCCTAAGTTTGGCAAAATCCCTTATTATTTAGGGTTTGAACTCCCTCAATCTTTCAGTAAATTATTTAAAAGCAAAGTAGGGCAAAGTCCTGTTGAATTTAGGGTAAGTTTTAATTGAGTTAGCAATACCACCAAATTAATTTTACAAATTAGCCTTTATAAGTCAATACCACTTTCCAATGCTCCAAATATTTTTGCGTGTCGAATTTATAAAGATGTGGGGCTTTATTGGCGTTGCCAATCCTTTTTTCATCCAGTTTTATTAAAAAATCTTGGTTGACTAACGATTTATGAAAGTTTCGTCTGTCAAATTGTTTACTGAGAATAGTCTCATACAATTTTTGTATCTCTGAAATAGTAAATTTTTCTGGTAAAAGATTAGAAATCGGCATGAATCTAATATCTTTTCTTAAAGTTTTAAGGGCTTTTTCTACCATTTCGTTATGGTCAAAAAGTAATAATGGTAATTCTGAAATTTGATACCACTTACATTCGTCTGTAACTAAATCTGGTACTGCAGTTACTTTTTCAAAATCGAGCAACGCATAATAACCCACCGAAATTACCCTACCCAATGATTCGCCTGTCTTAAACGAACCACCAAATGCTGTCTCAAGGTACTTATAGGTTTCAGATTTACTGTAATTCTTATAGCGAATTACATCTCCAAAAGTATGAAATTGTTGCAAAATAATGATTTTTAAACCTGTTCGTTCTACCAATATTCGGACGGCAGCATCGTTCAGATTCTCATCAGGAAAAATCCGTCCTCCTGGTAGGCTGCACTTGTCGGTATTTTTCCATTTTAAAAGCAATACTTTCAACTCGCCTCCATTAAAACCGAAAATCACAAAGTCTATCGATACTTCTTTAAGTGACCTTTCTAATATATTTTTTAAAATATTGCTCATCTAAAAATTCGTTGTGGGTACAAAATTAATTTTTTTGTGCGTAAATATTACACATTAAGAAAATTATATTATTATTGCGTAATTTATACACATTAAGAAAGTTTAATAATAATTTTTATGAGAAATTTTCTATTTCTTCTTATCGCTTTTGTACCACAGCTCGGTTTTTCGCAAACACCTGAAGAAAACCGATTTGAAAAAGTGGTATTAGCACAAAACCTAAATGAACCTATGGAGTTGGCGGTCTTACCCAACGAGGATGTCTTATTCATTGAGCGACACGGAGCAGTAAAATTGTTTAATAATACAACAAAAAAGACATCGACCATTGTAACTATACCAGTGAGTACCACCTATAGAAATACTGAAGGAGTAGAATCTGAGGCCGAAGATGGGCTTTTAGGATTAAATATCGACCCTAATTTTTCAAAAAATCACTGGGTATATTTGTATTATTCGCCAGCTGGTTCCGAGGCAAAAAATATATTGGCACGTTATACTTTTATCAATAATACTTTAGACATTTCGTCTAAAAAAGTTATCCTTGAAATACCCACACAGCGAACAGACTGCTGTCATATCGGGTGGTTCGATCGATTGGGATGCTGCTGGAAACCTGTACTTATCTACTGGCGACAATACGAGTCCTCGTGCCTCAGATGGATATTCTCCAATTGATGAGCGTGCCGGTAGGTCGGCCTTTGATGCCCAAAAATCGTCGAGTAATACCAATGATTTACGAGGTAAAATTCTGAGAATCCATCCAGAAGCTGATGGAACCTATACCATCCCTGAAGGAAACCTTTTTCCTAAAAATACTCCAAAAACTCGCCCAGAAATATATACTATGGGACACAGAAATCCTTTCAGGATATCAGTAGATAAAAAAACAGGTTTCGTGTACTGGGGCGATGTAGGCCCCGATGCTGGGACAGACTCTACTGGTTTGGGGCCAGCCGCAGAAGATGAGTTTGGACAAGCCCGAAAGTCAGGCAATTTTGGTTGGCCGTATTTTGTTGGGGACAACAAAGCATTTTGGGATTTTGATTTTGAAACCAGAAAATCAGGAAACAAATTTAATCCTGAAAAGCCAATCAATAATTCTACGAATAACACTGGATTACAAGAAATTCCACCTGCTCAAAAGGCTTTCATTTGGTATCCTGCAAGCGAGTCTAAGCAATTCCCATTGTTAGGTTCGGGCGGTAGAAGTGCCATGGCTGGTCCAGTTTTTCATAAAGCCGACTTCCCCAATGCCACAAGAGTATTTCCTGACTATTATGAAAACAAATTGTTTATTTATGAGTGGATGCGTGATTGGATAATTGCCGTTACGATGAACGAAAAGGGGGAATATTCAAAAATGGAGAGGTTTCTTCCAAACCTAAAACTTGAACACCCCATAGAAATGGCTTTTGGCCCAAACGGCGATTTATATTTGCTCGAATATGGTCAAGGTTGGTTTATGGCTAACCCTGAATCGAAATTGGTACGTATCGAATACAACGGAGGCAATCGAAAACCAAAAGTTATGGCTTCTGCCGATAAATTAGCGGGAGCTTTGCCCTTAAAAGTTCAGTTTTCAGCAGAAGGAACGGTTGATTTTGACTGTGATTCACTAAGCTACGAATGGAAACTGATAAACAATAAAGGAGCTGTTGTAGCACTTTTGAAAGAGAAAAACCCACAGTTTGTATTCAAAACCGTAGGTAGATACAAAGCGATTCTCACCGCAACCGATGCCAAAGGTTTGAAGAATTCGAGCGAAATTTTATTGGTGGCTGGAAATGAACCTCCACAGGTTTCTTTAGATATAACAGAGGGGAACAAAACCTTCTTTTTCCCCAACAAAAAAATTAAATATAATGTCAATGTGACAGATAAAGAAGATGGTAGCTTGGCGGATAAACGAATTTTGCCTTCAAATGTAAAATTTATGGCCAATTACCAAGATTCTGAAGATAATAGCGAAGAAGTAACAGGACATCAATTTTCTCCATCTACGTTTACGGCAGGTAAAAATTTGATAGCAGCCAGCGACTGCAAAGCCTGCCATTTTGAAGATAAAAAGTCGGTCGGGCCATCGTTTGTTGAGGTTTCTAAAAAGTACAAATCCAGCTCAACTGCCATAGATGTGCTTTCGCAGAAAATCATTAAAGGCGGTGCTGGAGTTTGGGGCGAAGTGGCGATGTCGGCTCATCCAAGTGTTGGACTTCCGGAAGCTAAGCAAATGGTCGAATATATTTTAAGTCTGGGTGAAGAGAAAAAAGCACCCAAATTATTGCCTACAAACGGACAGTTAGCATTTAAAATACCTTCAGGACTTGATTCAAGCAAAGGCGTCTATAAACTTACAGCATCTTATACTGATAAAGGAGCCAATGGCATGCGAGCATTATCTCATGAAAAAACCATCACTTTGAAAAATCCAGTGTTGGCACTTGGTTCTGCCGATGCGATGACCAAAGGTATAATGAGATATAAAACAGGCACCATGGATTTACCAATTGTGACAGCAGCTAATAGTAATTTGAGTTTCAATAATATCGACCTAAAAGGTATTACTCGCCTTGAGATGACCATAGTAGCACCTGTTCAACAACTAAATTCACAAGGGGGAGTCGTTGAAGTTCATCTTGATTCGCCCGATGGACCAATTTATGGCCAAAGTGAGTTTGTTCATCCCAAAGATGACCCCAATTTATTTAATGGAAAATCGAAACCAGTTCCTTATAAAATTCCTATTACGCCCGTCAATGGTATTCATACACTTTATTTTGTTTTCAAAAACGATAAATCGAAAGGGGCGTTGTTTGTACCACTTACTGCAACTTTTATTTCAGAATAATTCTCAAAATAGTTAAACATAAAAATATGAAAAATTCTCGTCGTCAGTTTATTCACCAATTAGGCTTAGCCACCGCTGGGCTTGGTCTTTCAAGTATTTTGCCCAATGAAATATTGGCAAATACCGCAAAACCTTTCATTTTTGAAATCTCTTTAGCCGAATTTTCTTTTGCTTCTGAACTATACACTGGTAAAATGACCAACTTGGATTTTCCCGAAAGAGCAAAAAAAGTACATAATATAAACGTTTTGGAATACGTTTCTGGATTTTTCAACAACAAACATACCGACCAAAAATACCTACAAGAACTCAAAAAACGATGCGATGATTTAGGTGTTAAAAACCATTTAATTATGGTTGATGGAGAAAATATTACTGCTCTCGACGACAAAACAAGACAAAAGGCTGTAGAAAGTCATTATGCATGGGTTGAAGCAGCTAAATTTTTAGGATGCAGTGCTATTAGAGTAAACTTAGGTGATACGATGGCCATGTTGTCGGGCAAACCAGAAGAAGGCACAAAAGAAGTTGTAGCCAAAGCAGCCGTTGATGGATATACTAAATTAGTCGAATTTGCAGGAAAAATGGGAATCAATGTAATTGTTGAAAATCATTTTAGTTATTCTACTGATGCTGATTGGTTGGTGGGTATTATGAAACAAATTCCTGCTAAAAATAAAGGGTTTCTCCCAGATTTTGGGAATTTCTGTGCCGAAAGGACCAAACCTGCTGCCATGGACATCAAGAGTATCATTGCGACTAAATGTCTAAAAGAATATGATAAATATGAAGGCGTTAAGAAAATGATGCCGTTTGCTAAAGGTATAAGTGCTAAAACCCATAAGTTTGATGCCAATGGGATGGATTTAGATACCGATTTCATGAAGATGTTTACAATCATCAAAAATTCTGGTTGGACTGGCGGATATGTGGGCGTAGAATATGAAGGTGGTTTATTACGAGATATGGGCGGTGACAATTCCTATCTTTCCAATGACGATGGCATTCGAGCTACCAAAGCACTATTAGAGAAAGTATTAGCTAAATTAGGAAAGTAAAATTGATATTAACCAAAGCTATGTGTTTGAGCATAGCTTTGGTTGTTAGTAATTTTCAAATTGAGATATATTCATAACCTTCATAGCAGTCCTGTTGAGTTAGTTGAAAGAACCAATACAACAGAAGAAGAATACCCTTTTGTCCTTGAAAGTCTTTTGTTATTCTACTAAAAACTACTCGGTCCAAAAGTTCTTTTTACAAACAACTCACTCTTTTGTCTGATAAAAATTAATTTCAATTAAAACTTTCTCTAAACTCTAATGGGCTAAGCGACGTTTTGGTTTTAAATAATTTGCTAAAGGATTGTGGATGCTCGAAACCTAATTCATAAGCAATTTCACTTACCGATAATTCGGTAGTTGATAATCTTTCCTTAGCTTTTGATATTAATTTCTCATGAATGTGCTGTTGCGTACTGAGACCTGTAAGTGAGGTGAGAAGCCCCCTCAAATAGCTTGCTGAGAGATTGAGTTTATCTGAAACATATTGGACAGTGGGAAGACCTTTTGAAATCATTTCTTCATCCTCAAAATAACGATTGAGTATATTTTCTAACTGCTCCAATATTTGGTGATTTGTTTTTTTTCGAGTAATAAACTGCCTGTTGTAAAACCTTTGAGCGTAATTTAGGAGAGTTTCGATGTAAGAAATAATAATTTCTTGACTAAAAGTATCAATGTTTGAATTATATTCTTGGCGTATATTTTCTATTATTCCATTGATTATTACTTCCTCCTTTTCAGAAAGAAAAAGTGCCTCATTGGCAGCATAATTGAAAAAATCATACTTCTTTATCTTTGAAGCCAATGAGGTATTCCACAAAAAATCTGGGTGAATAAATAACATCCATCCTTGAAGGTTAGGAGGGGTGCCACCTGCTTCCCCTCGTAATATTTGACCAGGTGACATAAATGCCATTAATCCTTCATCAAAATCATATTTTTGCTGACCATATATTAAATTATCGCAGCCACGTTTTATAGAAATTACATAGAAATCAAAAATAACCGAATTCACTTCGGTATGATTTTTAAATTGAGATACGTCCACAAGGCTAATGAGTGGGTGATTTGGTTTTTCAAGACCAGCCACTTTATGACCATCTGTGATGGTTTTTATTCGTATAGGAGGTAAACTTTGCATTTAATAAATGGATTTAATTTTTGAACGGATATTTAAGCCAAATCATTACCAAAGGCATTATCAAAAAAGGAATTTCAATCAATACCATCTTATAATTTTCTACCCTTATGGCAAATGCCATGATTGTAATAATAACAAAGGCGTTTAATAAATTACCCAAAAAGAAAGTTTTAGGAATGAGCTGAAGCACTGCTATCAAAATGCCCAAAATGCCCATATATTTCATACTGGACTCGTTCAGCCCCAGTTGTGCAATCATCTTTTGTTGTTCAATTGTAGGCGTTTTGAAAGAATCTAAACCATGTTTGAACTTTAACCCAGCCGAAGCTATCAAAAGGACTAATGAAATTATATTTTTTATCATTTTATTTAGTTTTATGTGATTTGTAAACTATAAATATAGACAATATTGCTTTTTAATCGAGGTTTTATAGCATTATTCCAAATTGTTAATCATCAAGAAAAAACTATTGATGCTAAAATTTAACATCTGCTAATTGTAACGATACTTCCCATAACTTTGCAGCCACATTTTCATCTTCTGCTTGTACAGGTATTTGTGAAAGTGAAGGAAATCCACGAGTTTCGCTCATTTTGTTAGGTCCATAATACGAACCTCCTATTACATCTGGTGAAGTAGCCGCAAATAAAGTTGGCAATGCTCCTTGGGCTGGTGCTTGGAATAAAAAAGGGAAAAGCGTTCGCATCATTCCAGCAAAACTCCATCTACCAGCACCCGTTATAAGAAGATTGGTACGAGAAACACCTAGATGAGCGGCTAAACTCAGAATGCCCCAACCGTTTATATCACTTTGGCCTTGAAGTTCAAACGCAAACATGAGATTAGCAAGTTTTGATTGAGCGTAAGCAACCATAGGAGTGTAAGAAGACTTCGACTGAAGGTCGTCGAAATTAATTTTTCCCGCACGATTCGCCACGCTTGAAACTGTAACAACTCGTGCATCTTTCGCTTTACTTAACAAAGGTAAAAGTTGAGCTGTTAAAGCAAAGTGTCCGATATGATTCGTGCCAAATTGTAACTCAAAACCATCTGCTGTTTCGAGACGTTCGGGCGGAGTCATTACCCCAGCGTTATTTATTAGAAGATTGATAGCTTGTCCTTTTGAAATCATTTTTAAAGCAAAATCTTTAATTGATGAAAGATTTGCAAGGTCAATTTTTTCAAAACTCACTTTTGCCTTCGGATTAACCTGTTTTATCTTGGCAATCGACTCAGCTCCTTTTTGCGAGTTACGCCCCATCATTATCACATTCCAACCTGCCAATGACAACGCCAGTGCATCTTCATAGCCAACTCCTTCTGTACTACCTGTTATTACAGCTAAACCTTCGCTTCTATGAGGGATATTACTTGCTGTCCAATTTTCAATTTTGTTTTTCATATTATATTTATCTTATTTACCATTTATCGTGGTTAGAATACTTTTTTTACTTTCAAACTAAAGAAACCACTTCGCCAAGTTTGACTAATTTTAAATGATTTTCTATTTTATCTTTCTGTGCCAATTGTTTCATTAAATTTTCTGGTTCGGATAAAGGTTCGTCCGACAAATCAAAAGTGCCGTAATGAAACGGAATTAACATCTTGGCGTTTGTATCTTTGAATGCTTGAATGGCGTGTTCAGGGTCTTGATGGTTATCGGCCATAAACCAGCGGGGCGAATAGACGCCGCACCAATTAGTGCCACATCAATGTTTGGAAATAAACTTCCTACCTCCTTGAAATGACTTCCATATCCAGAATCTCCACCGAAATAGATTGTTTTATCGTTACTTTTTATCACAAATGCTCCCCATAAATGTTTATTGGTATCATTCAAGGAGCGTCTTGACCAATGTCGAGAGGGTAGAAAGTTGATTTCGAGGTCATCATCAAGTTTGTATTGTTGATACCAACCCGCTTCTTGAATTTCATTAGCTTTTGCCCATTTTCCTAATACCGATTTCATTTTTAAACCAGTAAGAAATATGGCTTTGGGATTCTGTTTTTGAAGCAATTTTATACTATCCTCATCGCAATGGTCACGATGGTCGTGCGACACAAGTACGTAATCAATATTCACCAATTTATCTGTTGAAATTGGAAATTCGGTATATCGTTTTTGAAATGGAAGAGTACCGAAAACAGGGTCAATAAGTATTTGCTTTCCTCCCAAACGAATAAAAAATGTAGCATGACCCAAAAATACTATCATATCTTCCGTCGAATTAAGAAATCCGTCGTCGGTAATAACGGGCATTTTCCATGTATCGTTTTTCTTTAATTCTTTTTGAGGATTCTTTTGTGTCATCCACTTTAAGGCCTTCGAGAAATCATTAGAATTCGGAAATTCATGATTCATGAAACAGCCATTTTTATCCAGTGGTGTACCTTCCCAAGTAGGTAAAATGGTTTTTAATGCTGGGTTATTTGTTCGATTTGTAATCATTGGGATTTGTGTGTGATTGCTCATTTGTAGTTTCCCCAAAAAGGCAACACCTCCTAAAGCAACGGATGATGCAATAAATGTACGTCTATTCATTTCATTTTTCATTTCAGACTCACAAGCTTCTATCATTTTTCTTCAAATGCTGAATTTTACTGTTCCACTACGATGTTTTTGCATTTTCAAAAGCTTGTTGCAGAGGTAAAGAAAAGAGTCTAATACCTGTCAAATCAAAGATGGCGTTGGCAATGGCTGGTGCAATGGGCGAAATTGGCGGTTCGCCAACCCCAGAAGGTTTATCAGAGCCTTCATGTAAAATGACGTCAATTTTAGGTGTATCTTGGAGTGTAACAACCTTATATAAATGAAAGTTAGTTTCTACAAATTGACTGTCTTCAATCGTGCCTTTTTCGTAAAGCGAAGCACCAATTGCCATCATTGTTGCTCCTTCTACTTGCTGTCTGATTCCCTCTGGATTTATAATTTTTCCAGGGTCAATAAACTGCATTACGTTTTTTACTTTTATCAAACCATCTTCAATTTTTATTTCTACTACGGCTGCCGAAATTGTTTTATGGTCATCGCAAATAGCCATTCCACGTCCAACTTCTTTTGGTTTTGTGTTATTCCACCCTGATTTTTGACCGATAAGCTCAAGTATTTTCCTTCTACGTTTTAGCTTTTCCGTATTTTCGCAGTGGTTCAATCTAAACTTGAGCGGATTAATACCTGCTTGATGAGCCAAAATATCCATAAAACTTTCTATGGCGAAAGTATTGGCAAACATCCCAATACCTCGCCACATACTGGTTTCAAAAGGTAGGTTATTGTGCCAAATTGTGGTTTTGATATTGGGAATGCGATAAGCACAACGAGAGCCATGACCCGCCACTATAAAATCCGCCCCTAAAATGGTTTCTGCAATGGCAGGAACTGCCTTAAATGCCATTGGGCCAGTGGCAACATCATGTTCAAAAGCCAAGATATTCCCATCTTTACCTAATTTCCCTTTTAAAACATGATGGGTGTTGGGTCTGACATACCCATTTTGAAATTCTTGCTGACGGGTATAAAGTAAATGGACTGGTTTTCCGACGGCTTTTGATAATTTTACCGCTTCTACGGCATTGGTTTTAAATGCTTTTCTCCCAAATCCACCCCCCAAATAAGCAGGAATTATATCAATATTTTCTTTGTCAATGTCTAAAGCTTCTGACACCGAAGTTTGAATGTAGGTCGGATTTTGGAAAGAAGTATAAAGTGTTACCTTATTTTCTTTAAAGTCTGCCACAACAATTGAAGGCTCTAAACACGCATGATAAGCAATAGGGGTGCGAAACTCGCCAGTAACTACTTCATTTGGTACTTTATTGGTGTCTCCGTCATTTTGAATATTAACCTCATTCCCATTTCCTACTGTCATTAGTTTTTCAATGGCTATGGTGTTAATATTGGGGTCATAATCCCAATTGGCTTTCATTTTTTTAATGGCCGATTCAGCCGCAAATCTGGTAGTTGCCACCACACCAACCCAATCTTTTTCTTCAATAACCTTCAAGACACCCTGAGTATTTTTAGCATTTATGGTGTCAACACTTTTTAATTTCCCATTTATATATGGGCTATAAAGTACAGCATAGACCATATCAGGCAGCGTTGTATCAATGCCATAAATAGTTTTTCCAAGAACTTTATCGGGTAAATCAATTCTTTTTTGCTCTTTTCCTACGTATTTAAATGTAGAGGTTGGTCTTAAAACAGGTTTTTCGGCAGTTTCCCATTTGGTATTCTGTTTGGCTAAGTCGGCATACGATAGTTTTTTATCACCTGCCATCAACATTCCATCTTTTGTAGAAATGGTGGCCGCAGGAATATTCCAAGTTTTAGCTGCTTGCAGTTTGAGTGTTTCTCGTAAGGTTGCGGCAACTTCTCGGATAACTACATAAAAGGAAGAAGTACTATTGCTTGCACCAGTATTTGAAAGAACCCCATTTTTAGAATTAGCATGAACTACCTTTATTTTATCAAGTTGAATATCTAATTCTTCTGCTGCAAGCATGGCAAAGCCCGTAAAAATACCTTGTCCCATTTCAACTTTTGGCGATTTTAATGTGATGGTATTATCGGCATTCAACTCAAACCATAATTTGGGGTCTAAATTAGAGACATCGGCAGCTATTTCCATTTCAGAAGTGAAATCACTAATTTTTCTTCTGATGGGACCTCTTCCAAAATAAAGTAAAGCCAATGTTCCTGCCAAACCAGAGCCTGATATTGCTAAAAACTTTCTTCTTGAAAAACTCTTTTTTGGGTTTTTATTTGACGTTTCCATGTTGTTTAATTCTTGATGCTTGAATAATTGCCTTGATAATTCGAGGGTGAGTACCGCATCGACAAATATTTGAAATGCCATTTTTTATGTCTTCCTCGGTAGGGTTTGGATGTTCTTCTAATAACTTAGCCGCTGCCATCATAAAACCAGGTTGACAATAGCCACATTGCGGTACTTGAATTTCAAGCCAAGCTTGCTGCACAGGATGCAAACGTTCATCAGATTCAGAAAGTCCTTCAATGGTTGTTATTCGCTTACCGATAGCCATTTTTACAGGATAAGAACATGACCTAACCAGCTCGTTATCAACATAAAGCGAACAAGCACCACACAATGCCATACCACACCCAAACTTTGTTCCTTTGAGATTTGCTACATCTCTGATTAGCCATAGCAAGGGCATCTCAGGGTCGACATCCATTTCAAATACCTTGTTATTTATTGTTAAGTTTAGCTTCATTATAATTATGTTTTAAAATAGATTCTTCAGTTGGCCATCGAAGAGCTTATAAACTTTATAAAATGCCTCAATGGGTGCTTGTTCATAACCACACAAAGTTCAACATTGTAAAATCTTATTGTGTAATCAAAACGACTTTTGATGTAGCCAAAAAGTATAATTTGGTAGTTTAATCTGCTGATAAATTAGTAGTGAGATTCTGATTGAAAAATGTTCTTAACATCCAATCGGTCGGTTTGAATGTAATTGGGGCCTAATTTCAATGCTTTATTAATGTCAGATTGGCTATTTATTGTCCACAGTTGAATGGTTAAGCCACGTTGCTGAAGCTGTTTTATATTAAAAATTTCATTTGCAGTGAATTTGAATGAAACACCATTAAGTCCATTTTTTAGTGCCTTTACTCCAGCCTTCTCTAAATCCGAAAATGCCAAGATATGACATTCAATTAAAGGATTTAATTTTTTTAGATATTGTAAAAAACAAATGTGTTCGGACTCAACAAAAATATTATCTGACAAATTGTACTTCAATGATAAAATATTGATTTGGTCAGCAATTTTGGAAAGTTCTTTAAATACCGATAAAGAATTCAATGAACAAGGAAACCAAGGTTTTACATCTAACGATATTTTTGAAGTTGGGTGATTAAGAGCTACAAATTTTAGAACGTCCTCTAATTTGTCAATGTCTATTTTTGGAGAACTACATTTATTATAATTTTCGATTTCTTTATCAGTCAATGTGGCAAAACATTCACTTTTCAATGTGCCACAGGTGGGTGTTTCCTTATCATGAGCAATCCAAAGTGTTCCATCTTTACTTATTTGAATATCTAACTCAATACCATCTAAACTGGCTAAACCTACCCTCGAAGCCTCGAAGGTATTGTTCATGAAATTTGATTCTCCACCTCTATGTGCAATGAATAAGGTGCTTTTGGTTTCAGCATTTAGTATAGGGAATGTTTCTAATTCGGTACAGGAAACACTTAAAAAAATGGTTATTCCCCCAATTACTAACCGATATAAAAGTCTCATGATATTACCTGTTTTTGGGTGTATTTTACACTGGAAAGCTTTTATGGCAAAAGCAGTATTATCCCTCAGAATGGTTCAACATTGTTATATCTTCAATCAGCAACATTTTGGTTTTCCCTCTCAGTAATTAGCTATTAATATGTTCTCTTTATGAAGTAAAGGCACTGCAAACCCTCACTGAGTAATGTTTTAATCATCTACCTCAGTTTAAAAAGAATGCTTGAAAAGTGTTTTTGGAGAAATGTTAATACGATTTTTAAAAATCGTATTAACATTTTTTAGGCTGTATAAACGTTGATTTTAAATTCAGTTTACTTCATTGTTTTGATTCTGATAATGAATGTTTTTACTCAGATAAACTTCAGTATTGCCAACTGTATCAAGTATCTGCCAATCACTATCAGGAATTTGAATTTTAAATCTATCTTCAACCCTTAGTATTAGGTCTGAAATATCTAAAGAGTCAAACCCTAAATCCTTCATATAATGTGCCGAATCAGTTATCTGAGAAGATGTAATTCCCATTTCTGTCAGACATTTGTATAATTCCTTTTTAACTCTATCCATAATTATTCTTCTTTTTTGAGTATTTCTCCAACTTAGAATATTCCATTAGTTTTCTTGAAAAGAGCATCTACTACAATTCAAACCTTACACCAAATGTTGGGAATAATCCAAAACCAATATTAAATACGTTTCCTGTTTGTGGTACAAAGAGTCTTGTTGCCTCATTAAATTGACCATTTACATTTGCTAAATCTACAAATGCAGAGAAAAGACCCTTTCTCATTTGTTTATAATAATCAACCCTAATGTCTAAGGACATAAAGTCGTTTAATCTTTCGCCATTGATAGCTGTAATTTCTTGAGAGTATCTTAGCTTATTTGGATTATTCAACACATTACTATGAATGATGTAAGAATCCGTCGGGCGACCCGTACTGTATCTGAATTTACCTGAAAACAACCATTTATTGCTTGGTTTGTAGCTAACTAAGGCATTTATAGTATGCGGCACACTAAATGTATAGTCATATTCACCCTGTCCATTATTGTCATTTCTTTTACTTTCCATAAACGAATAACCTACTTGACCATTGATTTTTTTGGTGAGTCGCTTAACTAAAGTTACGTCTATTCCATAAGCATTACCTGTACCATCATTATTGAATGTGCCTAAAAATCTGTTGGGCTGCACAACCAAGTCATAAAACCTTTTGACCAACCTTCCAAAACCAATTTTAAATCTGGCGAAAACTGATATTTGTAGCCTAAAATCGCTTGAACGGTCTCTTCGGGTTTTAGCTTATTGTTTTGGTCTTGACTGGCAACATCTGAGTATCCAAGGTCTTGGTAATAGATACCCGCCGCAAAATTTAAACTTTGCTTTTCACTTGATGGCATAAGAGCCGCTTATTCGTGGTGAAATGGTTGAACGCTCACTAAAACCAAAGTAATCATATCTTAAACCAGGGTTTAGCGTAAATTTTTCGGAAATATTCCACGATAAACTTGCATAAGCAGCTCCGTTGAAGGCACTATTTTTAAAATTGGCATTAAATCTATCCGAATTTATTATCTGATACCTTTGAGCGGGGTTCGGTCGTATATCTGAGCTACGATAGACATACATCGTATCAGTATTATTTAAGATTCTTTTATATTCCAAATCAACAATCATAGCATCTATCCCAGCAGTAAAACTAACTTTTTTGTATTTTTTTGAGTAAATTGAGCGGTAGCCTATTTCTTGCTGATTATTGATGATATTTCTAAGATTAGAATCGTAGTATCCACTTTTAGGGTCCACAATTAGCCCTTCATTATCGAGCGAAGGCGTAAAACGGCCAAATTTATTATCGGTATTGGAGGTTCTAAAATAGAGTACATTTTTCCAATAACTTGTGGTAGAAATAAGTGTACGGAGATTAAGACCTGCCATCATTTTGCTACCAGTATTATTAAAAAGATTGTTACCTGGGCTGTTATCGCCATTTATATCAGTTCCAACGTCAACATTGTCGATGGTTCGGTATGCTCTTTCAGGATTATACATGGCAATGAAAGAGAGCTTATTTTTTGAATTTATTTCTGTGGTGGTTTTTAGCATGTAATCGCCAAAGTAAATAGCTCCGAAATTACCAGCCCCTGTCATGTTGGCCACAGTACCTAAATTTTGGTAGCGAGCTGTTGAAAATAGGCTTGTTTTTTTTGATAGTGGACCATCGGCCACGAGAGTTGCACCCAGCAAATCAAATTGCCCAACAAACGACCAAGTTTCTTTATTGCCTTCTTTTATGCCCAAACCAAGATAAGAGGATGATTTTCGACCGTTGGTGGCATCAAAACCACCATTTTGAAATTGCACGTTATCTATTACTCTCGGTGCAAATATGCTGAATCGACCACCATTGGGGTCATTAAAACCCGAATTAAAACCTTCAGCTTCGAGATGTGATAAATTGAACATCGGTATGTCATCAACCATATAAACATTGTCTTGCGTACCTTGTCCACGGGCTGCAATGGCCGAAAACTGCGAACCACTACTTACAACTCCTGGCAGAATCGACAAAGCCCGCATAATATCGCCTCCTGCTCCTCGGGTTCTAAATATTTCTTCTCTATTCAATGAAAATGTTGAGACAGGGGTAAGTGGATTAACTTCACCTTTAAAAACCTTGACTGCTACTTCTGAAAGTTTGGTGGCATCTTCAAGTAGCTCAACTTCAGTATAATAAGTTTTGCTTGAAGTGATAACTATGTCGGTAAGTTCCTTCGTCTGATAACCAATATAAGATACCGTAACTAAGTAGCTACCCGCTGGAACATTATTTATGGTAAATATTCCTTCTGCATCGGTAGAAACACCAAATCCAGTGTTATTGACACGCACGTTAGCCCCAATTATTGGTTGTTTTGTTGATTTTTCTATGACTTTACCTTTGAAATTACCCATCTTTTGAGCCTGTGATAAAAGCCCAATTAGACCGAAAATCAATGTTAAAATCAATTTTTGAAAGTTTCTTTTTGTTTGCATTTTTCTTTAGTTTGAGTTTTTGAAATTTCAACTGCACAAAACTACAAAGCCACATATGCCCATATTTAGCCTAAACGACTTTTGATGTATCCAAAAAAGTCTATTCTTTTGAGTTTAATAATCTGGTAGATTAGTGCCAAATATTCAGTCGTATTTTTCTATACTTTCATAAATTTTGGCACACTACGGATTTATTAGTTGGAATACTCGGTTTTGTGTTTGCGAATAACTTTGACAAAGGTTAGATGTGATGCACAATAAAATGAAATAAAATCGGGGAATGTAGAAAATGGGTCGGTAGATGCCCAAACGACCTCATTGATGGAAATAATAAAGTGGTTAATATACATTTGAGAATCGTAGCTATTAACCGATACATTTCAAAGCATTACCTATATTTATTGTACGCATTTATCCGAAGTTATAATTTTGGACATTCTTTTATTTACTATATTTTTCAAAGATTATGACTTCTAAGCAGATAAGGCTAATAATTCATATTTTAGTATGGACAGCATTCTGTATAATGCCATTGAGTTTTTATGAGTTTAGTGATGAGCAATTTGCCTATCAAAACTTATTTTTGCTATCGCTCATCATCATCAATATTTTGTTGGTGGGCTTCTACTATTTCAATTATTACATTGCCCTTCCGAGGTATTTTTCTCAAAAAAAGTATTTTACCTATTTTATAGTAATAGTGTTATGTTTCATTTTGATACGTGCTTCGGTACTTTTTTTAGATTTGTTGCCTTACGAACATTCACCTACCATTGGCGATTCAATGACAATTACAGGTCGCACATTTTTGCGTTTTATCATTATATTTATTTTATCTGTATGTATGCAGCTTTATAATAGACTCAAAAGCATTGAAGAAGAAAAATTGAGAACTGAGCTTTCGTACTTAAAGGCTCAAATAAACCCACATTTTTTATTCAATACCCTGAATGGCATTTATACTTTGATACTAAAAAAATCGGATTATGCGGGTGAAGCAGTAGTAAAACTATCGTCAATCATGCGATATGTGATTATGGATACTGAAAAAGAGATGGTGGCATTGGAAAAAGAAATAAAGTATATCTCTGACTACATAGACCTGCAAAAGTTTAGAACCAGCAATACAAAGGTGATTTTTAATGTTACGGGCGACATTATTGGCAGCCAAATAGCACCATTAATATTGTTGCCCTACATAGAAAATGCCTTTAAGCATGGTGTAAGCACCGAAGAAAGTAGTTTTATAGAGATTAATATAAATGTGCAAGATGACATATTGAACCTAAAAGTAGCCAACAAAAAAGTGAGGGAGAAAAATGTTGAACTTGAAAAACTTGGCAAGGGTAATATTAATGTATTAAAACGGCTTGAAATCATGTATCCTGCTCATACACTAAACATTGACGATAATAGTCTTCAATATATTGTATCACTTAATATTCCTCTAAAATGATTAATTGTATTGCCATAGACGACGAGCCGCTCCCGTTAGAATTAATCGAGCATTTTTGTGCCGATGTGCCATTTTTGCAACTGCAAAACACATTTACCAAAACTTCGGAGGCTCTGAAACACCTACGTAAATTCCCTGTGGATTTACTTTTTCTGGATATTCAAATGCCTGATATGTCGGGAATTGATTTTTACAAGTCAATTTCACAAGATACGATGGTGATATTTACCACTGCACATAGCGAATATGCTGTTGAAGGGTTTAATCTTAGTGCAGTAGATTATTTGTTGAAACCATTTGAGTTTAGTAGGTTTTTGCAGGCAGTTACTAAAGCCCGTGACTATGCCCAATACCTCAAAAATACTGATACAATTGAAAACAAATATTTGTTTGTTCGTGCCGAATACAGTTTGGTAAAAATAGCACATGTCGAAATACTATATATCGAAACCTTTGATGATTTTCTGAAGATACACATCGAAGGAAAAAAGCCAGTGATTACCCTCATGAACCTAAAAACGATGCAAGAAAAGTTACCCGCAAAAGACTTTGTGCGGGTACATCGTTCTTACATCGTACCCATCAAACGAATACTTTCGGTTAGGAATAAAACTATTCATACAGGTATCGTTGAAATTCCAATAGGTAGTAGGTTTGAAGAAGAGTTTTTTAAGATTTATAGTTAGTAAAACCAATAGTAAAATATACTATTTAGCCTACATTTGAATAGAAAATCAATTGAATGCTGCCCGAAACTCCAACGGGCTAAAGTTAGTTTTACTTTTAAATAGTTTACTGAACGATTGAGAATATTCAAACCCAAGTTGATAGGCAATTTCACTCACTGAAAAATCAGTAGTTGATAATATTTCTTTGGCTTTTTCAATGAGTCGGTCTTGTATATGTTCCTGAGTGCTTTTGCCTGTCAGGTTTTTAAGTAAACCACTTAAATAATTTGGTGAAATATTTAATCTATTAGAAATGTATTGTACGGTGGGTAATCCTTTTGTTCTTAAATCATCACCGTTGAAATAGACTTCAAGTACATTTTCTAAGTTATTCAGAATCGTATGATTAGTGATTGCCCTTGTAATAAATTGGCGGTTATAAAATCTATCAGCATAATTAAGTAGTACTTCAACTTGCGAAATGATTACCCTTTGACTGTATTTGTCAATATTGGAATTATGTTCTTGATTGATATTTGAAATGAGACTTTCAATGATAATTTCCTCTTTATCCGAAAGAAAAAGTGCTTCATTTACAGCATAACCAAAAAAGTCATACTGCCGTATGGTCTTAGCCAATGATGTATTCCATAAATAATCAGGATGAATAAGCAGAATCAAGCCAGTACCCAAATTTTCAAGGTTTGGCTCGATTTCAATTTTCAAAATTTGGCCTGGAGCAATGAAAAACAAGATTCCTTCATCGAAATCATATTCCGATTGTCCGTATTTAATTTTGCCAAGAATATTTTTTTTAAGAGCAATTGAGTAAAAATCATAAATCCACGAAATAGAATTATTTTCTGGCGATTGCTTTAAATCTTCATATTTTATGACACTAATGAGCGGATGTGCTGGTTTTGGCAGCCCCTTTACTCTATGGTAATCAGTAATAGATTTTATTCTTTGAATGTTAGTAGAAGTCATCGCTCAACCTTGTTTTATTTAGATAACCACTTTGCAAATATCTTATTATAAAATGGTAATACCACATAAACCATTAGTGGAACTAAGCACCCTGTGAGCAAAAATGTACGCAAGAGCAAGGGTATTGTCATTAAAAACTCGCCAAAAAGAAAAAATATTATGGTGATTAACGGATAGATAGCAAGCCAAATCAAAAAAGCTCTTTTATGCTGTATATTATTATTCATTTTTTGTTTTGCGTTGTATGCGGCAACAAAATCATTCACAAAATCCTCTAATTTTATTTTTCCAAGCGTAGGTTTGTGCAAATAAAAGTCCTTAGCTAAATCTCCTTTATACATACTATCGAACATGTCCACAAAGCCTTGGGCAAGCATTGTAGGCATACCAAAATCTTCCATACTTTTTTGAACTTCCTCGTTGCTGATAACCACCCATTTCAAGTCTGGTTTGCCAATGGCTTTTCCTAAAACCGATGCAATTTCATGGCCGTTTCGTTCGTCACTTGCCACATATCGCACTTTATTTGCAGAATGCAGATTTTGAATTTCTTCGGCAACCACTTCGGAAATATCAGTAGGTGCAACCATTGGAAATTTGCGGTCGCCACCATAATTTGCTTTTATTACTCCTTGGTACTTTATCATATTAATAAAGTTGTTGAGATTATAATAAAAATATGTGGGTCTGATATGCGTGAGATTGACATCTTCTAATTGATTGAGTATTTTTTCTGCATCATAAGCCCCTAATAATATGCCCGTTCCTGTATCCAAGTCTGCACCAAATGTACTTAAATGTATGACACGAGCAACTTTTGTATCTTGTATTGCCCTATAATAATTATTTGCTATTCGCCCATAATAAACCCTTCGGTCTGGTTCGCTATAATCGGCAGGAGGTACCATACAAAATACGGCATCAGTACCTCCGAAGGTTTGTGTCAAGAATGATACATCTTCCAATGAGCCAATGGCGGCTTTGGCTCCTAATTCCTCTATTTCTTTTTGTTTTTCAGACTTACTGCTTATGATTGTAAGTGAATGTCCTTTTTGTATTAAAATTGTGGCAAGTGGCAACCCAATATGCCCCAACGAACCTGTGATTAATATATTCATTCTTATTATTTTTTATCTTTTGCAAAATTCTGCATTAAATAAAAAATAGTTGTATTCAAATCTACTTTTGTTGTGTTGGAATATACGGTAGCTCAATTATAATTTAAATGAACTTATTTTACTAAGGTTATTCCAATAGTAGATTATAAGAAACTCATTCACAATTTCGCCAACAGTAAAATGGAATGTTTTTTAAAAATTTAACCTATTCATCTTTTGATTTAGGATGATGAAACTCATGCCACTTCTTTTTCAAGTAACTTAATTCTTGCTTTAAGTTCTTTGATTCGGGCGTTGTCTGATTTCATTTTCTTAGTTTTTTTAGGTTTAAGAAGGGGTAAAATTCGATGCTTAAAATACCGAATGGGCGGCATTCCGCGTTAAGATGTCGAACACGCTTAAAATCCATCTGTAAACCAGTCTTCAATTCAGTAGAAGAGACCAGTCCAGCACGGTAACTTTCTACTACTTTTCGTAAGTAGGGTATGAAGTTACGATTTTTTTTATTTCTTTGTAAGTCCTTGATTATCATATATTTATATTATATATGTCAAGTTAATTTAGTAGCATATGATGTGTGTTATATAACTTTTATTATGTTAAATATTTTTATATTTAACGTAACATAAACAGCCATTCTCCAATGAGATTTTCTTGCTATTATATCAGTCATAGACTAATGAAATTTGGTTCACATATTTTCCCCAATCAAATTTCATTAGCTATTTAGTGCTTGCACGATAGTTTTGGTATACCAAAACTCCCCCTTGCTCCACACTCTACGCCAACAAAATTTATAGGACAAAATCTTAATCCTTCTTATTCCTCTCTAAACCTCCCTAATACTCCTTAAACCTCTTTATACTTGTCTTATTCCTTCTTAAACCTTCTTATTACACCCTAATCACTTTTTTAAGATGAATTCAAGTTTAGCATATCTTGTAGCATAAAGAGATGCTTTCCGAAATGGTTTTATATTTGACATATATATCTTAACGCAGGCTGTTTTCTCTCAATATAATCTTATCAACTATCTGATTTTTCTCCCCTGTCACTACATGGTCATTTTTATAATTATTGGGATTGGCTTTGTCAAAAACGAATAAACTTCCCCTAATATGACAAAACCTAATCTCCTTACCGAGCAACTTTGAAAGAAAATAATCATCAAAAAAATCATAAGTGCAAATTTTGCACTTATGATTCTAAAAGCTTTTTAAGGCTTGAAATTTTACTCATTAATTGTTCACAATCTTTCTTAGTAGAAATTGATTTTGCAAAAACAATTACATCTTTTTTGAGGGCTTTTATCACTTTCTGATTGTTCTTAGCTGGGGCATTATCCCCTCCCCTGCTGATCGCATTTTTTACATCATCCACTGAGTTTAATTCCTCAATATTTACTTCAATTTTTCCTAAACGCTGTACTTCTTCTTTACTCAAGCCTATTTTACCTGCCAATAAATCACTTTTCAAATTGGTTGGAAGTTTCTCTACTCCTTTGGCAAAATCACCATCATTTTTAATCGTACGTGGACTCACCGAATGCTCCGCAGCCAGTTTTTCTGCAATATCGCTTTTCTCCCCTCCTTCCCTATCATATTTGCCTTTGCCTGTTTTTTCTCGGTTATATCTCAGCCCTCTAAAATATGAAATTTGCTCTGGGTTCAAGTTTCTTCTACCTAATTGAAAATCAATCATGTAGTCTTTTACCGCATCCAAATCTTCAAAATCAAGCAAACCTATCTTAAAATCAATACCAAATTGCGTACAAATTTTGTGTCGATTATGCCCATCAATCAAAATATAAACAAGGCTCTCACTCTCTCCTATTCCAGCAGTTTTCTCCGTTGTTTCCCATACCGTGAGCGGGTCTTTACAACCGTGTTTTATGATGTTATTTTCAAGCTGCTTGTATTCTTCGGCCGTAGGTGGTGGAATAAACTGTCTGAGCGATTCAAGAACTATAATCTGTTTTTTTATTTTTTCGGTTTCAGAAAAAGTCGAAGGTTGTAAATCAACCAAAGTCTTTTTCATTCCTGCCATAAAATTCTTTGCCATAATTAAGGTTATTTTAAGCTAAAGTCATTACTTCTTTAGCTACATTCATGTATTGTTCAGCTGAAAGTGATTTTGGGGAATAGCTAAACAAATCTTGTTTGGCTACTTGTGATTGTTTGATAACTGTTGAATTTTCAATTTGGGTATTGAAAATATTAAAATGGCCGTATGTTTCTTTGATGTGTTCAATCATACCACGGTGCACACTCTGGTTTTTATGAATCATCGTAAACAAAATGCCCTTGATTGTAAGCGAAAAATTACTGTGTTCACGAATCTCCATGATACGGTTGAAAAGGTTCTCTACCCCATAGTACGCCGATGCCTCGGGCTGCATAGGTACAATGCACTCGTGAGAAGCCACTAAAGCGGCAGTAGTGAGAATATTTAGTGACGGTGGACAATCAATCAATACATAATCAAAATCGCTTAAAATCGGGCTTATTTTATTATGCAGACGTTTCTCCGCTCCTATTGAGTTAACCAGCTCTAATTCTCGATAGGCCATTCTGATATCTGACGGTGAAATCATTAGGTTTTCTTCAATCTGAACCAAAGGCAGTGGCTCTTTGCTCAATAACGAATCAATGACCTGCATTTCAGGGGAATGAATTCCGAAGCATTGCGAAAGATTTCCCTGTGAGTCCATATCAATCATCAATACACGGTTTCCCAATAAATTGAGAGCCTTTCCAAGATTTATCGTTGATGTAGTCTTCCCTACCCCACCTTTGTGATTGACAATCGAAATAACTTTGGCTTTTGAAAATAATTCGTCTGAGTAACCATACTGCCGTAAAACTGGTTCTAACTTACTCAAATGTGTCTCGTTAAGTTTAGCCAGTCCATCAACAACTTTGTAGAGAATTCTTGAGGGGATTCCCGCTTCTTTCTCAATTTGAGTACGATTAAGAGCAGGCTTCATGTTTAAAAACTTAATAACCAGTTCGGATGAAATCATAATGTTTTCGATAAAATTTTCTCCAAAAATATAAATATTTATCTTTTAAAACAATTTTTAGATAAAAAAATATCCTGCAAATATTAAAGTTCAAAACCTAAAAGAATACGAAACACAAAGTTCGTTCTCGCAGTAAAAAAACCAAAAATAAACAACGAGAACGAATTATATATTTCTCATTCTGTATCAGTCCATATTATCTAAAACATTGTAAATTATCATTGCTTATTAAATCTAAAAACGAGAAATTTGGTGTATAGAAAACAAGAAAATTTTATGACAAACTTTGCTATAAATCAAGGGGATCAACAACAATTATTTGTTCAACCAGTAGTTGCTGTCCCAAGTAATGAAATTTCGGCAGATATAATTGAGCAGTTAAATGATTTAATCATGGCTCAGTATGATATGTCATTATTTGAGCGACGAATTTTCATTGCTATTATCGAACAAATCAGTGATGACTTGCTTGAAGTAGGAAGCATGAAGGTCATCCCCGAAATACTATTGGATGCCCGCCAAATAATAGCTACCAGCGGCTCAAAGGAGAGTCAGCTTTCCATGAATTGCAAAAAGCTACCATCAACCTGATAAAGCATGTTTGCAAAATTACAGAAGCTGATGGGCTTTTACAGGTTTCATTGTTAAGTAGTGCCAAATACTTGAAAGGCAAAGGGCAAATTAAACTTCAAATAGATTCAAATTTGCACCAATATTTATTAAAACTCAAATGTCAGTTTAGCATTTACAGCTTAGAGAAACTTATTTTGTTTAAGAGTTATTATTCGCAATGTCTTTATGAGTTATTTAGAAAAATGCCAAAATCCAACGGTACACTGACGCTTTCGGTGGAACAACTCAGAAAAATACTGAGGGTAGGAGAGACCGAATATGAGCGTTATTATGACTTCAAACGTTATATCATTCAGCAAGCACAAAAGGAATTTGCAATTCACGACACCAGTTTTGACTTTAAAGAAAAAAAGCAAGGTAAGAAAGTAATTGCACTTCAATTTATTTTTAGAAAGTAAAGAAAAAAGTCATAAGTGCAAATTTTGCACTTATGACTAGAACGCTAAATTCTTTCTACAAAAACCCTGTTTTTATAAGACCTACGATTATGAATTAGTTAAGCTAAATCCAAATATTATTTGGGTTTAGAAATAATTGTTAATTCTAAGATTTGATTACTAATCATTTTAGTTCTTAAACATAATACTTGTTTGTATTTTACTTTAATTGTATTTTATGTATTTTCGACTGGCGTAATATGCTATTAATCAGGAACTTATACACTTAACTATCACCAATATGTCGTTAACTATCACTAATATGTCGTTAACTATCACTAATATGTCGTCTTAACTATCACTAATATGTCGTCAAGTATCACCATAATATCGTTTGCATCGGTGAACGTCAAAAAAACGTTTCTAACTATCACTAATATATCGTTAACTATCACCAAAACGTCGTTTTAGATTTATTAGATATTTTATCTGATTTTTGCTCTAAAAACTTGCCTTTTTTGATAAAAAATCAACCATAAATTATTCAAACTATCACTAATATATCGTTAACTATCACCAAAATATCGGACATTAAAATAAGAATACTTTTATTATATCACTTATGTTTTTTTAAGTGATATTTATTAACTTTGTAACACACATGCTAACAAAGCCACCTATGCGAAAAACAAAACTCTCAGAAAATGTATCAAATCAAATAAAACTTATTCGAAAATCAAATAAGTTGGTAGAAGCTCGCTATAAATTTGATATTTGGGAGATGAGGGTTTTTGTAAAAATGCTCACCTTGATTCGCCCAGAAGACCAAGATTTTGCACAATATCGGATTAACTCAACTGAGATTATTCATGATTTTGGTTTATATGATAATGGCTCAATTTATAAATCTATAAAAGAAGGAGCGGAGAAGCTTCTGACCAAGCAAGTTGAGATTGAAAGAATTGATGAAGAAGGAAGAAAAAAGCGTATAAAAGCCAACCTAATTAGCTCTACAGAAAGCTTTGTTGATGAAAATGACGGAACAGATATTATTCTAAAATTCGACCCTGAACTCAGACGACACTTACTTGATTTAAAGGAAAAGTATTTAACTTATGATGTACGAAATATCTTGAAACTTACGAGTGTTTATTCTATCAGAATTTACGAATTACTTAAACAGTATGAAGGAATGATTGATGAAGCCAAACAGGGTTATGCAAAGCGTAAGTTTAGTATTGATGAATTGAAAAAAGTATTGGGAATTGAGGAAGGAGAATACCAGCTCTACGGTCATTTTAAAAATAAGATAATTTTGAAAGCCCAAAAAGATTTAGAATCTGAGACAGATATTAGATTTGAAATTGAGGAAGAAAAATCGAGCCGGAAGATTGTATCAATAATTTTTCTGATTTATCGGAATACTAAAAATTCAAAAAAAGAGCCAAAGCCAAAAACAAGCAGTAGCGAATGCAACATTCTGAAGTTTAATAAGATTTTTATAAAGGTGAAGGATTATGTTTCGGCAGATATCGTAGAGAATTGGTTTAAGGAAATTCCGTATGAACAAATTGAGGTAGGGGTGGGGTATGCACTTTCGCAACACAAGCGTGGAAAAGTGAACGACATCGTGAAATATCTTCAAAAAATGGTGCGTACCGAAATTAACCTGACGATTGAGAGTAAAACCAGTTCAACCACAACGCCTTTTATTAGAGTTGAAAACGAAGAAACATTAGATGAAATTACTAAATTGAAGTCTATCAGCGATACCGTTTTTAATCAAATCTGCGATGATTTACTGACTCAAAATAAAACACTCAAGAATCAAATACTCATCAATATGCAGAATGGTTTGTTCGCAAAGTTTTATAATCAAAACCTTACGTTTGAACAAAACCTTAAAGACCCCATGGTAGGAGGGGCCATGAAAGGGCTTATTCACCAAGCTTTTCCTGAAGCCTTTACTGAATATGATAATATGATTAAAAGATTAAAACAGCTTGAGAAGTAGATAAGTTGTGAAAATCAAAAGTAGGGCTGACGAAGATTTTTTCTTTTCCAAACCCTCCTTTTTCTTCACTAATTTCAAAATCAGATTTCTCCACTCGTTTCACTGGATTTTGAACTTCTCGAATTCCAAGCGTAATAACTAAGTAATTTTTAATCTATATAAGGTCTAAATTTGCCAATTGTCCTAAAACTTCTTTCAAATTGCAATGTGTCCAACTGGGTTTAAGTGGCATATTTCCTCCTGCCGGCGTTACCACAAAATTATGTTCGGTCCTTAAATCATTGACCGATTCTGTTGAGCCACGTTTAAGGGCGGGTGTTAACGATAACTTTATTTCAATCGCTACCACAGGTTTCAGTCCTTTTACCAACACTAAGTCCATTTCTGCACCATTGGAGGTTCTATAAAAATAGGGTTGAACACTATCGTTAAGTCGTTGAATAATTTGCTCTATTACATAACCTTCCCAAGACGCTCCAGCAATCGGATTTTGAGTTAAATCAGAGAATGACCTTACGTTGTGCAAATAATGTAAATTGCCGCTATCTCGAATATATATTTTAGGGCTTTTTACAATACGTTTGCTCATATTCACAAACCATGGCTCAAGTCTTCTAATCAAAAATGCTTGCTCCAATATATCAACATAACGCTGCACCGTAGTATGGGTTAGCCCAAGCGAATTATGCAAACATGATATATTGAGCAATGAACCATGTATGTGCGAAATCATTCTCAGAAAATTATTTGTGATAGATGCCTGATTCGACATTCCGAGGTTCGATAAATCTTGCTCTACATAGGTTTTAATGAAATTTTGTTGCCATTGTCCCCAAAAGGCATCGGCAGGAGCCAGCAAAGCATCTGGAAAACCACCTCTTAACCAATGCGTATTTTCTGTGATATTCACTTGTTGCATTTCAGAATATCCAATAGGTGAAAGTTCGTGATAAGCAACTCTACCAGCCAATGATTCTGAGCTTTTCTGCAAAAAAACAGGTGATGCTGAACCCAATAATATAAATCTACCAGCTTTTCGATTACGGTCAATTAAACCTCTGAGCTGTGGCAGTAAGGGTAAATACCTCTGAATCTCATCGATAACAATGGTTTTATCTTGATTATTATCAATAACCCAAGTTGTATTATTGACGAGAGTTTCATAATCTTCCGCAATTTCCAAATCGAAATAAACAGAAGCTCTATTCAATTGACTCATCAACGATTTTACCAAAGTAGTTTTTCCTACCTGTCTTGGCCCCAAAATGCCTACTACAGGGAAGAAATCTAAAGATTGTAAAACGGTTGAGTCCAGTGTTCGCTTTATCATTATTCATGCAATTTGAATTTTAAAAATGCAATTTACATGAATAAATGCAAATTAATAACTACTCTACTTGAATTTATTAAACTCAACAGCCACAATAAAACCATTTCCCGCAATATTGTTTATCTGAACTTGAATAATTTGCACGACTTGAATACCATTATAGTTTATTTTTCGAGTATTATTTGATTCTTGTCCTGCTGCGTAAAACTTTAAGGTTGCAGTTTTTCCTCCTTCTACTTTTGTTACTTCTGCATCAATTACATCGCCTTTTTTGATTTTCCCCACAAACATCTTTGGCTTACTGGCTTCTTATCTCTCAATTCGTAAACGTTCTAAACGTTCCGTTTCGACTTTTACTTTTTCGGCAGCTTCAAGAGCCTCAGGCTCTTTCTTTAAGAGGTTCTTATAGTAATTAGCCGAAAAATTAACTTTTCAAACTAATTGTTTAGTTAGTTTTGGTGTAATTTCCAATTTTAACTTTCCTATACCTCAAATACTTATACAAAGTCATTTTGGAAACACCAATCTCTTCGGCAATTTGATTGACACCCATTTTCCCTTCTTTATAATAGGTCTCAGCAAGAATCGCTTTTTGTTCAGCTTCTTTGGTCATGCCCTGTCTGCGACCTCCCTTTCTGCCTCTGGCTCTTGCAGCTTCTAATCCTGATTTTGTTCGTTCACGAATTAGGTCTCTCTCAAACTCTGCAAACGAAGCAGAAATATTAAAGAATAATCTTCCCTGTGGAGTGGTCGTATCAATCGCATCATTGATACTTCTGATACCAACTTCTTTTGAGTTTAGCTCTGAAACTACTTCGAGTAAATGTTTTAGCGAACGACCCAAACGGTCAAGTTTGTAAACAACCACAATATCACCCTTTCGGATATGCTTCAAAAGATTTTGTAATTCGGGTCGGTCAGTTTTTGCACCCGATGCTGTCTCTTCAAAAATCATCTCACACCCATCTTTGTTGAGAGCATCAATTTGTAAATCTAAAACTTGGTCTTTGGTACTAATCCTTGCATAGCCTATTTTCATTCTGATTGTATATAGTTATTCAATATTTGAAAACGTTAAATATACTTTGTTTGATATACAACAAATATATACAAATAACACCATAAAAAGAATTATTTTGTGATTTGGTTTAGGTGTTTGCAAAAGTCCAAATAAACGCACGTTTAATTATACTGATAATTATGGCATCTTCCTTTTTAACGCAACAAGAACGGATAGCTTTTGATGGCTTTCCACCCATTGATGATTCTATTATGCAACAATACTTTTACATTCGGAGAGAAGATAAACCTATCGTTGAATCTTTTTATGGAACACTAAACAGAGTAGCTGTTTTTATTCAAATTGGATTACTTCGTTATATTGGCTACTTACCCGGCGATTGGGAAATGATAACTCCTGCTATTTTGGTCAAATTTGTTTTAAAGCAAATTAACCCAAAAGGTTCTGACTCTATTAATTTGAAAGACTATACGCAACATGGAAAAATAAGAACAGAGCATTTACAACAAATTCTAAAACATTACCAGCTCCGAAAATGGCAACCTATGGATGCTCCAATGATAGAAAAATGGCTCGTTCATCAAGGAATGGAACATGACAATCAAAGGTGGCTTTTAGAAAAACTATGTAACAAATTGCTCCAAGATAAGATTATACGTCCAAGTATTGGAACATTAGAAAGGATTGTACTGGGGATTGAGGAACAAATCCATCAAGAAACCTATGGCCGCCTATCTAACTTCTGGACTACCGAGTTTGAAAAAACATTAGACAACCTGTTGGTTTTTGATACACTTCTCAAACAAACCAAACATCGCTGGTTAAGCAATTATCCTGTTTCAAGTACAGCAAAAAGTATCAATGAGGCACTTGAAAAAATAGCTTTTTTGAAGGGAATGTTTGTTCATCAATGGGATTTGACAATGATACCTGTGAATCGTCAAAAGAAATTGGCAAATGTGGTTCGTAATAACACCAATCAATATTTACAAAGAATGTCAAGCCCAAAACGGCACCCCGCCTTAGTTTGTTTTTTACGAGAAACCTTGTTAGAAATGACTGATACGGTCATTTCTATGTATCAAAGCTTTTGGATTCATGCTATTTCAGAAGCAAAAAAAGCCCATGAACTTTATCAGATAAACTCAATAAAAACACAAAAACAAGCAGTCAGTACCCTTACAAAAGCATCCGAAATGCTTTTAGATGATAGTATAGAGAATAATTTACTGAGAGAAAAAATATTTGAAAATCTATCCAAAGAGCAAATCAAAGAAGCTATTGATACGATTTTGAAGATAAATAAGCCTTTGGAGCAATCCTATCTCCATTTTTTAATCAAATCTTACGGTCGTTTTAAACAATTTACACCTAAATTACTCCAACAGATTGATTTCAAAATGGCTTTTAACAAAGATAATTTTGAAAAAGGTCTTGCTATCGTGAAAGAATTGCAAAGTGGGATGAAACGGAAAATACCTGAATCTGCACCAACAAATTTCATTAGTCAAACATGGCAAAAAGTGGTGTTTGAAGGAGAGTCCATTCAAAATCAAGCCTACGAACTTTGTGTACTATTGGTACTCCGGGATAGGCTTTTATCTGGAGATGTTTTCATAGAATTATCAAGAAAATATGCCGATTTCAATAGCTTTTTAATCCCTAAACAGCGTTGGTTGATAGATTCTAAGCAAATAAGTTTACCATTTGGTGGTTTAGATTTGATTGAAAGAATTGATGAAAAAGTTACAGAATTTAAAGAACTATTGCCACCTCTTAAATACTTACTGAAAAGTGGTGTTGAAATCAGAATTGAAGATGGTGTGTTGATTGTACCACCTCTTGAAGCAGAAACATTGAACGATTCTGTTAAAGAATTAAAGGAGCAAATCAAAATTCGATTGCCCAAAGTAGGCATTGTTGAAATGATTAGAGAGGTGGATAGTTGGGTAAACTACTCCAAAGAATTTTCAGAGAATGCTGAAACGAATTCAGCACAAAGCCAAGCAATGATTTATGCAGCACTTTTGTCGAATGCTTGCAATCTTTCGTTGATGGATTTAGCCGCATCGGCGGTCCGATCGTTCTTCCGAAATTGATTATCGTTCGCTTTGGTGGGTGGCAAATAATAATTTTTCAGACGAAAACATCAAAAAAGCAAACGATTTATTGGTTAATTTTCACTCAAAACAATGGTTGAGTGCTTATTGGGGTAGTGGAACACTATCATCTTCGGATGGACAAAGATTTGCAACAAGTGGTAAAATTAGAAATGCAACAGCCCTTCCCAAATACTTTGGCTATGGCAAAGGTATTACATTTTACACCCATACTGCTGACCAATACAGTCAGTATGGTTCAAAGGTGATTCCGACCAATGAACGTGATGCCACGTATGTTTTGGACGAAATTCTTACCAATGAAACAGACCTCAATATCCTTGAACATACCACAGACACACATGGTTATACTGACTTGAATTTTGCTTTATTCGATTTGGTAGGCAAAACTTTTGCCCCCAGAATTCGAGATATTAAGAATCAACGACTTTACAAAATCAAAATAGCCAACCAAAACGTAGAATTGGACTATCCTGAATTAAAATTTACTGGTACTGTCAGTATTGACTATCTCAAAAGCAATATAGATGAATTGCAGAGAGTGGCTGCATCCATATTGACGGGTACAGTTTCGGCATCTTTACTAATCAGCAAATTGCAAGCCTATCCACGACAAAACAATCTCATGTATGTTTTACAAACTTATGGGCAACTGTGTAAGACTATTTTTATTTTCAAATATCTGCTCCATTTACCACTCAGACATCGAATTAATACACAGCTAAACAAAGGTGAGCAATTACATAATCTACGGTCTTACTTATGGTTCGGGGGGGATGGTATTATCCGTAAAAAACAGGAAAATGAGCAACAAATTACTGCAAGAATGCTCAATTTGCTTACAAATTTCGTTACGGTTTGGAATACTGTTTATATTCAAGAAGTTCTAAAACAACTTCAAAAAGAAGGATTTGAAATGGGCGGCCAACCGCTTAAAGAAGATGACTTTGTACACATTTCACCTGCACCGTTTGAACATATTAATCGGCTTGGAAAATATACGTTTAATTCTGAAATTAAATTAGAAGATAATGGATTAAGACCTTTGAGAAATCCTAAAACCAACTAAATAATTAGTTTGAAAGGTTAATTTTTCGGCTATTTACTATAAGAACCTCGATTGGAGTGAAAATTCGAAGAAAACAAATTTTTCTGGAAATACAGTTTCAATTCCATAAAGGTGCGATTGGAGTACCCATGAGACCTCCATTAATCCAGCCCCACCGAAGGTTTCAATTCCATAAAGGTGCGATTGGAGTAAAAATACTTTTTATTCTTTTGCTCCCTTCTGTAAAGTTTCAATTCCATAAAGGTGCGATTGGAGTTTTTGTTTTTCAAATGTACGTTTTTTTGTCCTATGGTTTCAATTCCATAAAGGTGCGATTGGAGTTGTCGAAGTAGTTGATAGCCCTGGCGGAATGGCCGAGTTTCAATTCCATAAAGGTGCGATTGGAGTAAACATAAACCTAACCGCATCAAGTAGTTTGCAAAATGTTTCAATTCCATAAAGGTGCGATTGGAGTGTACCTGTCGTTACGTTGAAGTAATTCAATACTTTGGTTTCAATTCCATAAAGGTGCGATTGGAGTTCGTGGGCTTCACCTAATGCAAACCGTGATAAATACGTTTCAATTCCATGAAGCTGTGCGATTGGAGTTGGTGGTTCAGCATCGCAAACAGCATCGGCCGTTACTGTTTCAATTCCATAAAGGTGCGATTGGAGTCTTTCGTTACTGATTCCTTAGTAAAAATGCCTGTACGTTTCAATTCCATAAAGGTGCGATTGGAGTGGAATACAAGGTATTCAGAGAAATTGTTGTAAAGTTTCAATTCCATAAAGGTGCGATTGGAGTCTGATTCGATAGCATTTACCTTTGCAAGTAGTGCTGTTTCAATTCCATAAAGGTGCGATTGGAGAGCAAACTCTTTGGCAATTTGTTCATCGGTAAAATTGTTTCAATTCCATAAAGGTGCGATTGGAGTTACTCAGATTCAAAAAGTTATGGGCGGAACAATTTCGTTTCAATTCCATAAAGGTGCGATTGGAGTATAAATTCGATACCAAACCAAATTAGAATCAACCAAGTTTCAATTCCATAAAGGTGCGATTGGAGTCTACCAAACTTAAAGTTTGATTTTTCGACCATAGAGTTTCAATTCCATAAAGGTGCGATTGGAGTGCGTCGCTCCCAGTCCGCCAACTTTTTGTTGTAGTAGTTTCAATTCCATAAAGGTGCGATTGGAGTTATGTACTGACTTTCAAATTTCATCGGTCGTATACCGTTTCAATTCCATAAAGGTGCGATTGGAGTCCCCGTATGTTTCCAGCTATAAAGTACAGTTATGTTGTTTCAATTCCATAAAGGTGCGATTGGAGTGCAGTTCCAAACCCTCAACCGACTCAATCTAAACTAGTTTCAATTCCATAAAGGTGCGATTGGAGTCCTATCTGAAATTGCGAGAGTTGGTGAGGTTTTTTGTTTCAATTCCATAAAGGTGCGATTGGAGTAAACGCTCTTCGCCTCACTCGTACAGAAATCAACAGTTTCAATTCCATAAAGGTGCGATTGGAGTGTTAAAGTAATTTTCAGTGATTATTTTTCCTGAAAGTTTCAATTCCATAAAGGTGCGATTGGAGTTATCCCTGAAGGTTCAGTTGTCGGGAAAGATGGCAAGTTTCAATTCCATAAAGGTGCGATTGGAGTAAATCTTTGATATTTTCAAAGCTAATATCTGGTGTTGTTTCAATTCCATAAAGGTGCGATTGGAGTGGGGGGCGTAGAAAGTACAACAATGTGCGTTTTGTTGTTTCAATTCCATAAAGGTGCGATTGGAGTCAAACAGGGTGATGACTTCAGCAAATGCAATATTGTTTCAATTCCATAAAGGTGCGATTGGAGTTACCTAAAATCAATAGGAGAATGTGAGTTGATGATGTTTCAATTCCATAAAGGTGCGATTGGAGTCACGAGGCAAGTATAGATTTATGTTATTCAAAAAGGTTTCAATTCCATAAAGGTGCGATTGGAGTCTTAGCTGCGACCTTGGGGCTTTTTTATTACTAGTTTCAATTCCATAAAGGTGCGATTGGAGTTTAACGACAACCTTTGAAATGCTTGAAAAATCCTTGTTTCAATTCCATAAAGGTGCGATTGGAGTCTTGAGCTATACTTTACTTTTCAACTGTGCTGCTTGTTTCAATTCCATAAAGGTGCGATTGGAGTTGCCGAGAGCTTTAATCAAGGGCGAAGCGAGATCCTGACGTTTCAATTCCATAAAGGTGCGATTGGAGTATCGGCGGTCATTTACTCCAGCAGATTACTCTAGATGAACGTTTCAATTCCATAAAGGTGCGATTGGAGTGGTTTTAAAGGACAAAAAAACACGCTTTTTTTGTTGGTTTCAATTCCATAAAGGTGCGATTGGAGTGCAAAAACAAGCAGAACTGTACCATATCTCGAAACAGTTTCAATTCCATAAAGGTGCGATTGGAGTCGAACGGCCTAAATGCGACGGCGTGGGGTTCGTAACCGTTTCAATTCCATAAAGGTGCGATTGGAGTTACACTCATTTACTGATTTCGGAAATCTTCATTAGGCGTTTCAATTCCATAAAGGTGCGATTGGAGTCAAATCAGGGATACAGCAACGGAAATTATCAGAGCGACGTTTCAATTCCATAAAGGTGCGATTGGAGTGGGGGGCGTAGAAAGTAAGTAATTCAATACTTTGGTTTCAATTCCATAAAGGTGCGATTGGAGTCTATCTGCCATTCACCGAGTCTTTCATTTCCTCTTTGTTTCAATTCCATAAAGGTGCGATTGGAGTTTCGAGCTGTCCGCTTCCCTTGCAATCACTCTGATAACGTTTCAATTCCATAAAGGTGCGATTGGAGTTGAGGACCGTTTCTAACGCCTAGGCCAATACTCGCAGTTCCTGCGTTTCAATTCCATAAAGGTGCGATTGGAGTAATGATGCGATCGTTGTCTAATGTCTTTAAATCACCGTGTTTCAATTCCATAAAGGTGCGATTGGAGTGGATTTAGAAAACCTCTGATTTTTAAACCTTAGAAAAGTTTCAATTCCATACAAAAGGTGCGATTGGAGTAAGCATGCCGAAAATACTATGCAAATGCTCTGATAACGTTTCAATTCCATAAAGGTGCGATTGGAGTCCGTTTGAAAAACGGCCTCTGTCGAGCGGTTTCATGTTTCAATTCCATAAAGGTGCGATTGGAGTAAGCATGCCGTGTATTACGATACTTGCTCTATTCAACGTTTCAATTCCATACAGGTGCGATTGGAGTTTTTTCGTACGGTTGGGACGCGCTTCCGCCGGAACTTAGGTTTCAATTCCATAAAGGTGCGATTGGAGTTTCGAGCTGTCCGCTTCCCGTTAAGTTCTATTTCCTCTTGCGTTTCAATTCCATAAAGGTGCGATTGGAGTCAAAATCAGGGTGATCGGGAGGTTTTAGTTGAACAAGGTTTCAATTCCATAAAGGTGCGATTGGAGTTGGTATTCTGCTCACAACGCTCGATGCAGATCCGACGTTTCAATTCCATAAAGGTGCGATTGGAGTAATATTCAATCGTTGTTAATGTCTTTAAATCACCGTGTTTCAATTCCATAAAGGTGCGATTGGAGTTTAGTATTTGCCATGAGTTTGATTAGCCAATATATTGTTTCAATTCCATAAAGGTGCGATTGGAGTTTATTACCGAAGCAGCTAACGAGGCAGCTTGGATAAGTTTCAATTCCATAAAGGTGCGATTGGAGTTGTTTTTCTTCTTCAGTTTTATTTTAGTTGAACGTTTCAATTCCATAAAGGTGCGATTGGAGTAGGTTTTGCTTGCACTCGAACGCAACAAAAAAATAAGTTTCAATTCCATAAAGGTGCGATTGGAGTTAACCTTTCTGATTTCGGCATTTCGGTATTTGTTGAGTTTCAATTCCATAAAGGTGCGATTGGAGTCGAACGGGCTAATTGTGAGGCGTAAGTTTCGTTACTGTTTCAATTCCATAAAGGTGCGATTGGAGTGAAAAATTTACGTATAGTAGCAGCACGGCCAGCAATGTTTCAATTCCATAAAGGTGCGATTGGAGTAAACGCTCTTCTGACCCCTCTACAATGCTCTCGGCTACGTTTCAATTCCATAAAGGTGCGATTGGAGTAACCGCAACACCGAGTCCTAATGATTTCATAGAACTGTTTCAATTCCATAAAGGTGCGATTGGAGTTGCTGAAGCTTTTATCAACTCATTGAATTTTGGAGTGTTTCAATTCCATAAAGGTGCGATTGGAGTAAGCTATGCCGTAGACAGCACAACAATGTGCGTTTTGTTGTTTCAATTCCATAAAGGTGCGATTGGAGTAAGAAGTTATCGTCGACTTCCATTATTCTTTCAACGTTTCAATTCCATAAAGGTGCGATTGGAGTTCATATTTCAGCACTTTGTAGAAGGTAATCAATCGCGTTTCAATTCCATAAAGGTGCGATTGGAGTCATTAAAGAAGGTAGTTATAGGCGTTCGTTGAAAAAGGTTTCAATTCCATAAAGGTGCGATTGGAGTAACTCAAAGCATGGGCTTACAGGAGTTGTTGAAAAAGGTTTCAATTCCATAAAGGTGCGATTGGAGTCTATTAAGAAAGGTATGGCTGACCGCATTGGCTTTTGTTTCAATTCCATAAAGGTGCGATTGGAGTTTGCTCAGCGAGGCAAGGCAAAGCAGTACGGTGTGAGTTTCAATTCCATAAAGGTGCGATTGGAGTAATAGCTACCGAATCAGTTGCAAAAGACTTCAAATCACCGCGTTTCAATTCCATAAAGGTGCGATTGGAGTCAAAATTAAAGTTTCGGGAGTTCCGAATTATCCTTTGTTTCAATTCCATAAAGGTGCGATTGGAGTCAAAAAATTTGCTCGCTTTTGCTTATTTGCAGAGAGTGTTTCAATTCCATAAAGGTGCGATTGGAGTTTCTTCCGACTCCACAATTTTAAGTTCGTAAACACAGTTTCAATTCCATAAAGGTGCGATTGGAGTTTTTTGTGTACGGTTGGGTATTTGCTCGAATTATCCTTTGTTTCAATTCCATAAAGGTGCGATTGGAGTAGACAGTAAAAGGTTTGCAAATTTTTCGACCATAGAGTTTCAATTCCATAAAGGTGCGATTGGAGTCACTACGGAGCAGCTTCAAAGGAATCGGCAGTAGATACCTCTGTTTCAATTCCATAAAGGTGCGATTGGAGTAACCGCAACACCGAGTCCCAAGTTTTAGATTAATAGTTTCAATTCCATAAAGGTGCGATTGGAGTAGGCACGCTCGAACTGCCATCAACTTGGGGCGTAACCGTTTCAATTCCATAAAGGTGCGATTGGAGTATACGAAGCATAAGCCAATGTTTTCTCAGGATTATTGTTTCAATTCCATAAAGGTGCGATTGGAGTTGAGGATGTTTCTAAGTAGGCCAAATTAGCAGTTTAGTTTCAATTCCATAAAGGTGCGATTGGAGTTTGCTGAAGTTATCGGCAACGTTGGACTTGAATCGTGTTTCAATTCCATAAAGGTGCGATTGGAGTTAACGTCACGCAAGAAACCAAAGAATTAATCCATGTTTCAATTCCATAAAGGTGCGATTGGAGTTCATATTTACCGTAATGTAATTTTCGATAGTTTCAATTCCATAAAGGTGCGATTGGAGTAGAGACTTTTTCGCTCTAAAATGCAATATTGTTTCAATTCCATAAAGGTGCGATTGGAGTAATTAAAGAAGGTAGTTCTGGCGGAATGGCCGAGTTTCAATTCCATAAAGGTGCGATTGGAGTAAGAATATGGAAAATACTTGCAATTACTCTGATAACGTTTCAATTCCATAAAGGTGCGATTGGAGTAGTCATGCCATTGATTGCAATACTCGTTGTTCCTGCGTTTCAATTCCATAAAGGTGCGATTGGAGTTGCTGAAGCTTTTATCAACTCATTGTGAAAAAGGTTTCAATTCCATAAAGGTGCGATTGGAGTGTACCTGTCGTTACGTTAGAAATTGTTGTAAAGTTTCAATTCCATAAAGGTGCGATTGGAGTATCACTTCATTTAATCCAACAGATTTTAGTTGAACGTTTCAATTCCATAAAGGTGCGATTGGAGTACGGAAATGTTACCTGGTGGCAGGGTCATTAGCAAGTTTCAATTCCATAAAGGTGCGATTGGAGTGGAAAACGCTTCGGATTCGAAATCTTCATTAGGCGTTTCAATTCCATAAAGGTGCGATTGGAGTAATCTATCTTTTTAAAATAAAAAGCCCCTCAAGTTTCAATTCCATAAAGGTGCGATTGGAGTCACTCGGAGCAGCTTCAATAATCGGCTTTAAATCTGTTTCAATTCCATAAAGGTGCGATTGGAGTTATGTTTATTTACTGATTTAGAAATCTTCATTAGGCGTTTCAATTCCATAAAGGTGCGATTGGAGTAAGAATATGGAAAATACTTGCAATTACTCTGATAACGTTTCAATTCCATAAAGGTGCGATTGGAGTTTTGGCGGTGTATAGAAACTCATCAAATGCAGTGATGTTTCAATTCCATAAAGGTGCGATTGGAGTCCTCTTCCTTCTCTTTATTTGTCACCTGCTTACGCAGTTTCAATTCCATAAAGGTGCGATTGGAGTAATCTATCTTTGCTTTTGAAATAGCCTTTACTGTTTCAATTCCATAAAGGTGCGATTGGAGTAAAGTTTTATTTTTCTTGGTTCTCTCATTTGCGTTTCAATTCCATAAAGGTGCGATTGGAGTAAGCATGCCGTTTATTACGATACTTGCTGTATTATTGTTTCAATTCCATAAAGGTGCGATTGGAGTCGGAAGGTTGTGGTGAAGTTAGAGAAATTGTTGTAAAGTTTCAATTCCATAAAGGTGCGATTGGAGTAATTAAAGAAGGTAGTTTTAATCTTTCATTAAAAAGGTTTCAATTCCATAAAGGTGCGATTGGAGTACTCCTAAATCACTCCAATCTATTGCAACGATTATGTTTCAATTCCATAAAGGTGCGATTGGAGTCCGTTTGAAAAACGGCCTTGGTGATGCAAAAAGTAGCGGTTTTTGCGACTCAAAAACAAGTAGCAAAAATCGTCGAACGCCAATAATAGTTTTTTATTGGGAATTCGACGACTATTGATTATCAATGACTTATATCGTATTTTATTATTTTTCATGATGTCAAAGAACATTATTTTTTGAAATCTCGGAGTTCGACGACAATACTTACAAAAAATTATCCGTCATCATCCGTTCTATGCCTATCACTTCTTTGTCGAGCCATCGTTCATCACGGCTTTTAAAAAGAATAATACTATCCGTTTCCTCATTCATTATCTTTCGAGCCACATACAGCATCTCCTTCAATTTCACATCAGAAATTTCGCCTTCAAAAACTGAATTCTGAATCCAATTTAAGTATTTTCGGCAATGTTTCAGCATCTTGCCTACTCTTTTTTCTCCACCATTGGCCGACGCTATATCGTAAACAAGAATTATATACATTGAGCAAATAATTTATTTGAAATTCACTAACCAACTATTCAACATTCGGTAGGTGAGCGTATCGGACAGCCGAAGCTGTCGAAACTACCAATTCATCTTAAATGGTTTATACTCTTCGATCCCAAGTAAATGTTTACTCAGTTTATAACATTCCAACTTTACCAAATGCTTATAGCTTACGTTTCGTCCTAAACTTCGGTGTTTAAAGGTTTCTTTTAGTTTGTCTTCAAAGGCTTGTGCAAATGTCTTTCTTGCTGAATCTTTCATCACACAACGATTGAGTTCTTGTCGGAAATCTGAGGCTTGAATCTGTTTTTTATTGAGTAAACTAAATATGGTGCGGTCAACTAAAATAGGCTTAAAAATTTCGGCTAAATCAAGTGCCAACGAAT
>CBDIQW010000002.1:0-160352 GCA_965283955.1 Emticicia sp. | reverse complement strand
TGAGGGTTGCATTTGATTATTTGGTTTACTATTATAAAAAAATAGGTATGCTGGAAAATCAAATTTATGTCCAAAAAATGAAAACAATAATCACTTTGAACATAATGGGGCATTACAAAAACTTAGTTGGTCCTGATATGATTAAAATTGCAACCCTCGAAGAAAAAAAAGGTCTAATTGAAGACGCTATTTCAAGATATAATGCAATTATTCTGGATTTTGAATGTGAATTAGAGTATTTTTATGACGAATCAGATGCTCAATTAAACGAAGAAGATGTTTTTACATTGGATTCTTTACTAAAATCTTACAAAAATATTAATCGATTGAAAGGCGAAAATAAATATGAGAAGAAAATAAAATTTATTGAAAATTTACTGGCATAATTTGATATTCTCTGATTTCGTATGCTGCTAAAATAGTTTGACAGTTTTGGCTCAAAGGCACATTCGACACGCAAAATTCGCTGGATTTTCAATTCTTTAAACGCATTTTTCTCGGGTGACAGGACAGTTCTCTCCTACTCATTTTAAGGTTTTTCTGCTTGCAAACTTGGCTTGCGACAAATCCTCTGAGTGGTATTTTTGCCAACTTTTCTTCAATTCACAAAGTTTTATTCAACTCATTTGCTTTTTTGTATTTTTCCATGCAAATTTACTTTCGGCAATCAACTTTGCTCGTTTGGGTTGGTTGGCGTGTCTGCTGTCCTGTGGACAGCAAATCAGAGCGGTCGCAAAGTTATTCGAGTCCAACACGAGCAAATAAGTAAAAGTTTGACAATCAACTAATTAACTCTAAAATCAATTCCAATCTTCTCATTTGCAGTCGTTGGAAAAAAATATAACTACACTAATAAACTCATTATAGACATGAACTCTAATAAAAAAAACAAGGGGTCAAACTTTAACCAAAAAGTTCATAAATCAACTACAAATAAAAAACCAATACAAGAACAATTCAAATGTGAAAAATGTCAAGGTATGAAAAGAGTAGTATGCCCCGATTGTTATGGCAAGGGATATAAAGGTAAAAGAGCTTGTTCAAAATGTGGCGGAGTTAATACGATTCTTCTAACTGTTTCAGGTTCGGGATTTGTAACTTGTAAAATTTGTCATGGAAAGGGTCACGTATTTAAAACAAGATATATCTAATCTTAACAACAAACTTTTATGGGGTTTATATTTTTAAAAGGGAACGAAAAGAAATACTTGTAAAGTATTACAATCTTAAATTTAGATAGTAATTTGGTATAAAATTTATAGTTTAAAAGAATATATTTTCAAGATTTCCAAAATATCTTTAAGTTTAATTATATAATCATATGAGACGATTTTTTACCTTAATTAGTTTAGCAATTTTGTTAAATTCGTGTGCAATTCCAGCATTTCTGGAAGAAGCAATGATAATTGGAAATGTTGAGCGTGCCGTAGTTTCAAGAGCTATCACTTCACAAGTAACAAGAGCTGCACTGAGACCACTTGCAACTGAAATTGGCTCACTTGAAGCAATTGGTTTAGAGAGTGCAAGTGGAAGATTAGCTATTTCTGATGGAGCAAAATTAGCATCTACTCTACGTCGTTTAAGATTAAGAAATAACAACTTCTACATACGAAATAGTGGTAGAGAAATTGGCGTGGGAAGAATCTTAAAGGATGGAATTTTAATAAATAATGAGAAAATTACAATATCACCATCACGTATTTATGCAGTAAAAGGGAATCGAGTTCGTCTAAGAACTTCACCTGGAATTAACGATTATAACATATATACAACACTTGAAGATGGTAGAATTGTTCTGATGGAAAAAGAACAAGGTAATTGGAAGTACGTTTGGTTAAGTGATGATAATAGTAACTGGATTCAGGGTTGGATTCATAATACCTTACTTGTAAATATTGAGGCAGACCAAGATAAACAAGAAGAAGAAATTGAATCAGTTTATAAACCCACAAATAATTCAAGTTATAAATCAAACAATAATTTTGTTCCTGTAAATGGTGATTATGGATATGGAAGAGAGGATAATAATTATCAAAAAGATAAAATCTATTACCCAAATTTTGAAAATAATTATCCAAATATTGAATATAAAAGTGTATTTACAGATGAAGTAGGTAATGTTCCACAAGAAAAGATTATTTTTTACAACAATCAAATAGAGGATTTCTTTATTTCATCATCGGGAAAACTTTTATGTTTTAATAAACAAACAAAAAATTATTTTATTTTTTCTCAAAAAGAAATCCCCAATATTGCACCTTGGGGGAATTTAAGATGGGCTTGGGCGTTCAGACGTGCAGTTCAAAATGGTGGTTTTGAACATTATTATGTATCAACATCTGGAGACGTTTTTGGTTTTGATATTTATGGTACATTCACAAAATTCGGCTACATATCTATATATAGACCTTAAAAGTATTAACTTGAAAATCGTATACTGCTTAAATAGTTTGACAGGTTTAGCTGTTTTTCGACATGCAAACACTTGGGTATTTTAGTTCAAAACTTGCAAATTTTCGGTGGACATCGACCATTTTTGGACTTTTAAAAGGACTTCAAGCATCACGCCGACAAGATATTAGAGCGATTTCAAGGGGTCTTCAACCTCTCGGTCGACAGCTACAACCTTTTTTCAAGGTGTGCTTGCTTTTCTCCAAAGAGTTACTAAATTTGTTTCTGTTTGGTTGGTTTTCAAAATCAACTTGGGACTGCGTCCCAGCAGTGCTTGCCATTTTTCGTGTGTCCCAACAGCCGCATTAAGAAAAGGTAAGTAGTTGTAAATCAATAAATTAACCTAAAACCCAACCATCTCAATGCTTTTGGTTGGAAAGTGGCTAATTCGACGATAAAACAATCATTGCAAAATTATTTTCCGTAATGCAAGTTTCTAAAATTGGGTATTCAGGAAATAACTTTGTACATTCTCCAATAAACTCAAACGTACTTGTTGCTTTTTCGTTAAAACCATCAGTTAAAACTATCGTAACTACTTTCTCTTTTACTACCTTGCAAGTTTTAACAGTACCATACTTGCTTAATTTCTCTATTGCTTCCATATTTAATACAATTTACGATTTAATTAAATTTAATAAAAGTGCTAAATATCGGGCGACATTGCGGTCGCTTCGCTATTCAAATACCTGCGGTTTCCAACACCGCAAGTAAGTAAACGCTACGCATATTTCGCTTTGCTCATAACTTCGGCATCTCACTTGCCAAAGTTGGAATTAAAAAAATGAGCGAGATTTATCAATCTTTACAGCTAATACATAGCTTATCAAAGAATAAAAATGCACAAGACTTATTAAATATTTTAGAATTTATTTCCTGCATTTATATAACTAAACTTGATTTAATTTTAGCATTAGAACAAATAAAATATGAATCAGAAGAATTTAGGGTAAAATTTCATTGTAGAGTCATTTCTATTATTTGTATTACTTTTTTAGACGAAAGTAAAAACCTTTTAAATAAAAATTTCAGAAATGAAATGTTATTATTAAACTTATATGATGACCTAAAAACAATAGATTCCACTTTTTCGTCTTTGAGTAAATTCAATACCGAAAACAGACAAATTTATCGTACAATCAGAAATCTTTCTATTGCTCATAAGACAAACGGTGTTTTTCCTGCCATTGAATGTATTTTAAATATAAATACAAATGAGCTTCTATCTAAAACTATCCACTTTGTAAAAATATTAGAAAGTTTTGACCAATCAATTAACATAATATTACAAAAAACCCTTAGCCATGTAAAGGCTAAGGGTGGTCATACTACCAAATCTATGACAGGATTCGGAACCTGTGAGTCGTATCCAAACCTCGACCAACGAGCAGAATTGAACTGCGTTTTATCTTCAATATTTCGTTAGTTAAACATTTTAAATTCTCTGGCGACAGTCAAGTCATTAGTTTTTTAGTTTACTAAGACTTTTAAATTCTCGGGCGACAATTTCGTTTTGCGTTTGCAAATTCGCTGCCTTTTTTGTATGTTTGTTTGCTTTCTTTTTTCGGGTGACGGGAACTCTATCGGGTGCATAAAATCCAACTGCTCCAACATACGAAATCCGTAAAGGCAATTAATTTTTAAACCAATATCATCAATCTTTGGAAAGCCATCGGTTTTCTTTGGGTTGGAAGTTTTCAAAAATATCAATTACATAACTATGAAAAAAGTACTCTTTCTTTTTATCCTAATGTCAACTTTTGGTTGTTCTAACAAATTTTTTGGAGGCAAAGGCGGCAATGGCGGTAATGGTACAATTGATGGAAAAGTTGGAACAAATGGAAAGAACGGCAAAAATCGTGGGATAAATATTTCAATAAAAAAGTAAGTAAGTATATTTTATCAACTCAAAATACATCTTAAATATGGGACTACTTCTGTTTCTTAAACTAATGACTCTTTTAGAAAAATACCAAAAATCTTTCTGGTTCATTTTTTTTAGTTTTGCAGCTTTGATTTGGTATTTCACTATGAAGTTGGAAAATTTGCTATAACGTTTGCGGCCAAAATAGTTTGAAAGTTTCTAACTCAAAGGCTCGTTCGACACACAAAATTCGCTGGTTTTTCAATTTTTCAAACGCATAGTTTTCGGCTGACAGGACAGCTTTTTGGTAGTTTTATTGGATTTTCTACTCTCAAAGTAGGTTTGCGACAGGAAATCTGCGTGGTAGTTTCGCCACTTTTTTCCCAAACTCAAAATTTCCCTGCACTCGTTTGCTTTTTTAGATTTTTCCATGCAAATTTACCTCAAGCATTCAGCTTTGTTGGCTTGGGTTGCTTGGCGTGCCTGCCGTCCGTTGGACGTCATATCAGAGCGGTCGCTAAATTTATTTGAGTCCAACACGAAGCATTATGTAAAGGCTTGATAATTAACGAATTAACTCTAAAACCACTCCAAAACCATCACAATGCTGGGCGTTGGAAATTAAAAAAATGAATCTGCATAGTTCAATACAAACACTAACTTTACTTTCCTTACAAATTAATAGAACCTATGCTGTTCTTGAATTATTGTCAAACCACAAAACCTATTTTCAAGCTGTTAAAGTTGATTTTCACGAACATAAAACCAACTTTCACGAGTTATCATTACAGATAATAATTGAGCAATTCATATTGCATTTAACATCATTCATGGATGAATGGAATACAGAACTAAATCCCAACAAATTAACAAAATTTAGTAAAGAAATTTTAGAATTGAAATATACAACAAAGCCAATAAGCCAACGGATAAACAAATGGTCAGATTTAAAAGATTTTAGAAATATTCTTGTTGCACATAATTATAAACATAAAGGAAAATCTATTTTTGATTCAGACACACCTTTTAAATTCAATATCCCTAATACTCTGAATGAATTTAAATTGATAACTAAACTGTTAGACTTGAAACTTGCCCTAACAGCAGGTAAATTTAAAAATGAGTTTGATGCGTCAAGAGATTTTAAATTTGGCGATTTTATTTCAGCCAATCATACAACTATAAATTTAGAATATGAGTTAAATTTAATAAAAAACCAAGTATATGATAAAATGGCTGAACAAAGAATTGCCCAGCCATGACCCATACCCCAGTTTTTCATTGGGAATCGAACCCAACCGTCTTACCAAACTCGGTCAGCGAACAGGAATTGAACCTGTGTTTATCTTTAATATTTGCTTGCGTAAGCCACTGCGACATTGACACAGGGCTGGTAGTTTTAAAAAGTCCAAAGACCTTCAACTTTTCTGGCGACAGCAACCGCCTTTTTGTTGGTTTGCTTGCTTTTCTCCAAAAGATTACTATTTTTGTACTGGCTTGGTTAACATTTCACTTTTTCGGGCGACCAAGTTAAGGCGTTGGAGTGCTAACTTACTTGAAGTCCAACTCCCGCATTAAGAAAAGGTAAAATACTGTAAATCAATAAATTAACTTTAAAACCCAACCATCTCAATGCTTTTGGTTGGAAGTTTTCTAAAAAATAATCTCCGTTGTCAAAAAATATTTTGGTCGTCAAAAATGTGCAACCGCATTCACATTCGTTTTTATCCGATGAATCAAAATATCCTTTATACTTATGCTCTTTTCCGCATTTCGGACAATCTACTGTCCAACGCTCTCCTTCTTCATCTAATATTGTGCCTGTTGTTTTTAGCATAGTTACATTATTTTGAGGGGTTAAAAATAATTACTATTTATTACTCAGCGACATTGGATTAGAGCGGATTAGAAAGTCCTGCATCTTCCAACTGTCGCTATGCGTAAAAGTGGGCATTTTGAAGTTTTCAAAAACTCCATCATCGCCCAGCTTAAAGTTGGAATTGATTTTATACAACCGCAATATGTATTTAATTGACAAAGAGAAAAACCGAATTGAAAAGATTAAGCAAATGAAATTTTCTGAACTTGGTTTTTCAGAAAGAGGACATTTACAAGAATGGTTGGATGGAAACCCAGCAGCCTTAGGGGAAGATTTAATGATAATTCAAAAAGAATTTAATGGGTTTTACGAGACAAACGAGCGTCTTGACTTATTAGCATTAGATAAGAAAGGCAATTTAGTAATTATAGAAAATAAACTTGATGATACAGGAAAAGATGTAACGTGGCAAGCTCTAAAATATGCTTCTTATTGCTCAACATTAACGAAAGAACATATAAGAAATATATTTCAACAATACTTGGATAAAAAAGGACTCGGAGAGGAAGCTACAAGTAAACTCAGCGAATTTTATAACAATACTGAATATGAAGATTTAAATTTGAATCATAGTCAATCTCAAAGAATCATATTGGTAGCTGGAAATTTCAGAAAAGAAGTTACTTCTACAGTTTTATGGCTACTAAATCATAAAATAAAACTACAATGCTTCAAAGCCACACCATTTGCATTAGCAGAACAACTTTTTTTAACTCTTGAACAAATTATACCAACAAAAGATGCAGAAGAATATACAATAAGCATGGCAGATAAAGTTCAAGAAGATATATCAACACAAGAAGAATTGAAAGCACGTCATCATTATAGACTTGAATTCTGGGCAAAATTATTGAGTAAAATTAAAGGTAAAACACAGTTTTTTCAGAACACAAGCCCTTCAAAAGACCACTGGATTAGTTCTGGTGGAACTGGAATTTCGGGAATTTCCTACAGTTTTATTGTAACTAAAACCCATATTTCTATAGAATTAGGAATTTCTAAAGGGGATACAATGGCAAACAAACGGATTTTTGATGAATTAAAAAAATATGAAACTGAGATAACAAATGATTTTGGAGATATGTTGAGTTGGGAACGATTAGATAATAAAAAAATGTGTAGGGTAGCATACTCTTATCCTGATGTAAGCATTATGGAAAAAGGTGATTGGGATAAAATGATTGATTTTGCAATTCCAAACATGATTAAATTTGAGAAGGCACTAAGAGAACCTTTGAAAAAAGTTAAGAAGAAACTAAATGAAGTTGATGAAATTGAAACAGCAACCTCATTATGACATTGTATGCATCTATTATCGTTAATAATTTTAGCTAAGTTTTCGACAAGTAAAGACTTGGGTATTTTTTATCAAAACTTGTAAATTTCTTGGTGGACAGCGACCACCTCTGGACTTATAAAAAGCACTTCAAGCATCTTGGCGACCAGATATTAGAGCGGTTTCAAGGGTTCTTCAACTTTATCGGGGGACAGCCACCTCCTTTTTTCAAAGTGTGCTTGCTTTATTCCCAAAAGTTACTAAATTTGTTTCTGCTTGGTTGGTTTCTAAATATCAATCGGGGACTTCGTCCCAGCGTTGCTTGCCATCATTCGTGTGTCCCAACTGCCGCATTAAGTAAAGGTAAGTAACTGTAAATCAATAAATTAACATTAAAAACCAACCATCTCAATGCTTTTGGTTGGAAAAAAACAAAAAAATATGAGGTCATTACTTTTAATTTCAATCTTCTTTTTTCTCTTTATTGTATTTGATAGTAAATCACAGAACAATACTACTAATAATTCAGACTTAGATTTTAAGACAACAAGATTAGATAATAATGTAAATTTTAACTACATAAATCCAATTGTAGAAAATTTAATACGGCTTATGAATATAGATTTGAGCGAAACAAAGAAAATCTTACTTAACAACCGATTTATATCTAAAAGTGATAAATTTATTAGTGGAGACCAGTTAGATGGAACATATGTAGAGATAGATTTTCCCAGCTATGGACAACTAACGTATTATCATATGGGAAGTTACAAGATTTTTTATGATTTAGAAAAACAATTAGAACCTTTTTATAGAGAAACAAATCAAGATGGTGTAAGAATCTATGTTTTAGGATATTCAGAATTTAAGTATTCCTTTCAAATTAGAAAAACAGGATATTCTAATCTTTTAGTAATTACACGAAGACCAAAATAAAATGATGCAAAATTCCATAATTCTCAAATCCATCGTAATGATATTGCTTTTAATAACCCTAATTTTATCAGTGGTCAGTTGGAAGTATTACAAAAGTGAAACAGAATTAAAAGTTGCTACATCAAAATTAGCAAAAATTAAAGCAGAAAATGAACTTTTAAAAACAACCAAAGCTGAATTATACATTGAATTATTCACATTAAAAAGAATATTACAAGAGTGTAAGACTTCAAAGTAAAATTTTTACTCTTAAAAATTATCAATATGATTTTAAATATTTTGCCCAGTAGATTTAATTTGATTTACTACATTTTGTTTTTTTCATTTTTTTAACAACTTCTAAAACCTATTCTCAAATTAGTGAGAAAGAAACCTTGCGAAATGAAATTGTTGAGATTTATAATTCAATGCAAATCGAAGATAAAAAAAATTTCTTATCAATAGATAAATATGGGAGTATCGTTTTTGTAACAAAATCCGCAGGTTCTCCAAGTAAGTTCACATTTAATTTACTTGATATTAATAATATTAGTTTTGGGACATTAGCTCCGAATATGTATGGAGTATCATTACAATGTAATAAGTGTATTATCGAAACAGAAATCGAAAATAAAAAAATAACAAACACTGATTACGTTATGTTTATTTCAACAAGTAAAGGGCTTTCTGAAAAATTTATTGAAAAATTAAGAAAATTCAAATCAATAATATAAAAGTTTACGCCATGATAGCAACTAATAGTTTGCGACTATATATTTGAAGTGCTTTTATTCAGGGGATTCCATATTTTTTGGCGACATGGAAGTCTTTTTTTAATCTGTTGGGGTCTTTTTATATCACTCGGACAGTCGATTAGCGAGTTTTCAAGGAGAGCAAAGTTGACTTTCAGCAATCAAGTTTTTGGGCTTGGTTTCACTAAGTGTGCAAGTGTCTGGCGACACTTTTTTAGCGGAGTTTGCAAGTATTTTTGCCTCCAACTTACGCATTATGTAAAAGTTTTTACTATTTTTGCTTAAATTAAAATCAATTCCAATCATCATAATGCTTTGAGTTGGAAGCGAATACTCTTAAAAGAAATCATGGGTTTAACCCTACTGCCTCCCATGTAAAGTTAAAGTAGGTGCAATCACTGCCAAACGAAGCATTATGAGTGGGCAAATTATACCATGTTTACAACTAATATTTCAGTAGAAGAAAAGATTGAAAAAATTAACAAAATCAATCTTGAACCTATTATGGTCAAACTTATGGATAAAAAAGATGGAAAAGGATGGACTCTTACCCAAACTCTGAAAGTGGAGAAGTGGTATAAAAGGTTCTTAATTTTATGTCTAAAGTACCCAAAACAGTCAATTGTTCCTAATGGTGCAATAGATGATTTTTGGCATTATCACATTCTTGATACTCAAAAATATGCGGAGGATTGCCAAAATACTTTTGGGTATTTTCTTCATCACTTCCCTTATTTCGGAATGCGTGGAGCAGAAGACGCTTTAAATTTAGAAAACTCCTTTGAAGCAACAACACAACTGTATAAAAAAGAATTTGGAGAATCATTAACAGAATTAAGTGGGATTTTTAAATCAAAGAACTTTAAGAATTCTTCTAAATGTGATGGTTCAAGTGGTGGTGCGAATGATTGTGGAAGTTCAGGTGCTTCTTGCACAACTTCAAAATGTGAATCAGGACCTTTTACAAGTAATTTTTCAATTCGACCTACTCTGGAAAGTATTGGAAAGGTAGCATAATTTTAACCTTCGTTTGATTTAAAGTAGTGAAATTTATAATCTAAATTTCACTACTTTAACAGGGTATGCTGATAAAATAATTTGACAGCATTTTATTCATAGGCACATTCGACGAGTAAAATTCGCTGGGTTTTCAATTTTTCAAACGCATAGTTCTCTGTGGACAGGACAGCTTTTTGGCAGTTTTTTTAATTTTTCTGCTCTCAAAGTGGGTCTTCGACAATTTTTCTGCGTGGTAGTTTCGCAACTTTTTCCCATAACTCAAAATTTTTTGGTATGCAGTTGCTTTTTTAGATTTTTCCATGCAAATTTACTTTCAACAGTATAGTTTTGGGGTTGGGTTCTTGGCGTGCCTGCCGTCCGTTGGACGGCATATCAGAGCGGTCGCAAAATTATTCGAGTCCAACACGAGCAAATAAGTAAAAGTTTGACAATCAACTAATTAACTCAAAAATCAATTCCAATCTTCTCATTTGCGGTCGTTGGAACGAGGTTCACGCTAACACTTTTCTATTTTGTTATATCAACTATTTCATTCTGCTTGTAGAGGTTTGGCAGATGTTGAGATTTGATACGAAATTGGCTTCTTTTTTTGATTTTCGGTTTTGTTGAAGCACTTTCCATTTTAATTCCAGGGTCGTAGTAAATATTACCGTTTGCCATTTGAACAAGGAAAAGTTGAAAATCAGTACCCGTTCCTAAAATGATATTATTTCCATATTTGTACTGTCGTTTTTCCTCTGTTTCTGAAAGTGAAGGAACATAACACGCTTGATTATGTTTTCTATTCCAATGCAAAAGCATTGAAGCAAAACTCCAAGATGCAGTTTCGTTGCCTTCTAAATCAACTAATGAAATTCTTCCATTTGAATTTCTAATTTTACCGCTTTCAACATCAAAACCAATAAGCTGCATTTCTAAATTTGTTGATGGGTGTACAATTCCTGCTTTATGTACGCCACCAAAATTTATTCTATCTTCCCTACCTGTCTTATCAGCATAACCATATTTTCTCAAAAATGCCTCTGTTCCTTCTGTTTTGTAAATCCCATCGGTTGGTTCGGGTGTCATTAATGTGATGATAGCTGTGTTTATTTTTAGAAAATTATCTACGCCAAATTGTTTTACCTCCCAACCTAAAAAATCGGGTTCAGAATAGCCATTAGGCGTAATTCCTAATTCAGCTTCTAAAGTATAACCTCCACAGTTGGGTGCTTCACAAGGTAATAAATTACCATCTCTGTCAAGTCTTTTTGATTTTATCCAACCTAACTGATGAATACGAAGCAATTCATTCAGTAATTTTTCTCTATTGTTAGCCAACTGTGGGAGTTCAATTACTTTGAAAACACCGTGAGAAGAAACTAACTCAATATTTGCAAATTCTCCTGCAAGTTCAGAATTTGGTGCTGTTACAAATCCTAAAACAGTTCCATCCTTTGCAACACCAAAAAACAAAAGTCTATCAGCTAACCTTTGTGTCATTAATTCAGATGGTGGCTTCTCGCATTTTGCAAGAAAACCCGAAAATCTTACTTCTGGATATTTGGGATAAAGAATAAGTTGTGCATTTGGTGCAGGGTACAAATTTTCATCTTCACTTATCCAAGAAAACTTGATTGAAGCCTTAAATCGTTCTTTATTCCAATCTCCCGCTTCCTCAGTTTTGATTTCTGAAATGGGCAAAATATTTAAAATATCAAAACTACCTCCAAAATAGACCTGATTTTTTGAATTATCATTTGGCGATAGTTTTTTGATATAAATTTTGTTACATCCGTTATCAACAAACAGCGATTTGAGCTTTTTTAGATTCATTAACTTTTAATATTTCTTTTACAATATTCACTCCAACCGCCTGAATTAAAGGAGTTACAACGGAATTTCCAAACTGTTTATAGGCTTGATTATCTGAAACTGGAATTATAAAACTATCAGGAAACCCTTGTAATCTTGCACATTCTCTTGGTGTCAATCGTCTTGGATTTTTCCCATCTTGTGGAATAAGAATTTCAGCACCATCTTTATAATATCTTGCACTCATTGTTCTCGAAATTCCATTCAAATCAGTAAGTCCAAAACCAAAGCCATTTCCTTTTGCTTTATGCTTCTTTGCATAACCTTGTAAATAATCCCACAATTTATCAGAAAGTGTGTATTTTTTATCAACTTCGGGTTCTAAAATATCTTTAATAGCAAATTTCGCTTCACTCATAATAGGAAACTCAAAGGTTTCTTCATGGTTAAAAACTTCATTTCTAAAACCTACAATAATTATCCTTTCTCGATGTTGAGGGACAAAATGTTTTCCATCTAAAACTTTAAAATGAATTGAATAGCCCAATTCTTTTAATGTTTCAGTTACTACTTTGAAGGTTTTCTTTTTGTCATGTGATACAAGATTTTTTACATTTTCCAGTAAAAAAGCTTTCGGTTTTTTATAGTCAATTATTCTTGCAATATCAAAAAACAAAGTTCCTTGTGTTTCGTCTAAAAAACCGTGAGCCCTACCCAAAGCATTCTTTTTAGAAACACCCGCAATCGAAAAAGGCTGGCAAGGGAATCCCCCAAGTAAAATATCATGGTCTGGAATTTCATTCTCTGGGATTTTAGTAATATCTCCAAATGGAACTTCCCCAAAATTAGCATCGTATGTTTTCTTTGAATAAGTATCCCATTCACTTGTAAAAACGCACTTTCCTTCAAGATTTTGAAAAGCAAGCCTTATTCCTCCAATTCCAGCAAATAAATCTATAAACTTAAATTTCGGATTTTCGGGTGGTGGAAAAGGGATATCCCATTTTATTGGCAAATAATATTGAAAGTCAGGGTCTTCTAAAATATTTAGTTTCTCGTGCAAACTCGCTAAATAGGTAGTAGCTGACGGTTTAAAATATTGAGAAACACCATTTTTATGGTTTTGAAAATAGTGAGTTAAATGTGCCAAGCCATTATCGGCCGCCTTGTTTACCTCAATTTGAAGCTTTGCTTTTATTTCAGAATATTTCTTGCTCATCGTAATTTATAAAATTCGCCGAAATATACGATTTCTTTGCTTATTAAAGGTTCAATGTGCATAAATTTCACTTAAAACAGTGCATTTTATACGCTTTTTAGGCTTGGTCAACATCAAATTAGCGAAGCATTTGAGTGTTAATTCTCAGCAAAATAGCAAACGCATAGGCTCATCCGACACTCTAAATGCGTGGTATTCACTCAACTTCGTTCCGACAAATAAATTTACTTGCATTTGTATTTCTTTTTTCAGAACTTGGTACGCAGATTTGGTCAGCGACTTTCGATTAGAGCAGTTTCTACGATTTTTTTATCTTAGCACGCAGCCTTGTTGGTGGACAGCAAATCAGAGCGGTCGCAAAGTTATTCGAGTCCAACACGAGCAAATAAGTAAAAGTTTGATAAATCAAAAATAAACTCAAAATCCAATCCCAAATCTTCTCATTTGCGGTCGTTGGAAGCGTAAAAAAATAACGTAAATTTTTAATCAAGTTTTCTAAGTAACTTTTACCCCTTAAAATAATATGGGAAGCAAAAATATTTCAGAAGAAGCAGATTTCGATTATTTTATTTCTAAAGCTACAAAATTAGGATTAACCAACTCATATAAATTTGAACAAATAAAAAATATATATTCTAATTCAAATATTTCAGATTTTCGTGAAATAAAAACAGAAAATGTCCCTTATTTTTTAGGGATAGACAATAATATCAAAGATAAAATTTTCATCTTTAATAAAGATGCACAAATAATTATTACACATGACAGTTTTCATAATACTTTTCATGTTAAGAATACTTTAGTTAATAAAGGAAGCTATTCAGAATATTGGTTTTGCTTTGGATTATTATATAATTACATAATTTTTAGTATTCATTATGAAAGAAAATATGACCACTATTGTGATTATGATTACATGATTGATTCTAAAGGAAATTTTTTAAATTGTTCTTCAGATAAAATTTTATTATATGATAATTTTATAATCCGAAATAATGGCTATACTTACCATCTGTACAACAAAAATTATAAAGAAATAGGGTATGGACATATTGATAAATTAAGAAATATCTCAAGAGGTTATATTAAGACATATTCGGAAATATTTGATTTGCAATTAAATGCTATTTCTGAAAATGAAATAAATTACTTTGAAGATTTAAAGATTATTGAATGTACAATAAAGGATTCAAAATCTGAAAAAACTGTCAAAAAGTTTGAATATAGAGATAAAGCTTTATATCCAGTTTTTAAAACTCAATATGATTTTGCAATAAACTTTTTAAATAACCGTGCATGGGTATTAAATGCTAATGACTGGGAACTTATTGATAAAAAAGGAAATACAATTGTGAAAATACCTAAAAGAATCAATACCGATGTTACGATAGAATACGAGCCTTACTATAAAAACCTCGCAGAATTTGATGATTATAATGATTTCTCCTTAAATCATAGATTTAGAACAAATGGCATTTTTAGTGATAGCTTATTTGTTTTTAGAGAGGTAATATTTAGAAAAGAAAAAATTGAAAGAAATATTATAATATTAGATAATAACATCAATAAATTGAAAATAATAAATGAAAAAAGTGATGAATTAATAAATAATTGGTTTCATAATAAAAGTAGATACGTTTTTATAATGCATTTGGACGAGAGCAATGTACTACATATCAGGCAATCATATTTTTTTTGTTTTGATTGCAAATTTATTACGAGCAAGTCTCTATTAAATAAGTCTGATTTTTCTAATCAAGATATAAAAATATATGAAATCTATGAGGCTTATGAAAAAATTGAGGCTTTAGACAATATTTCTAATAAAGTCACAATCTTAAAAATGATAAAGGAGGATTTAATAAATTTTATTACCTTGCATTCTGCTGAAATAGTTTGATGGTTTTAGCTCAAAAGCTCGGTCGACACGCAAAATTCACTGGTTTTTCAATTTTTCAAACGCATATTTCATGGCGGACAGGACAGTTCTCTCCTACTCCGTTTTTAGTTTTTCAGCTTGCAAAGTGGGTCTGCGACAAGTCCTCTGAGTGGTATTTCTGCTAACTTTTTCCCGATTTGCAAAGTTTTACCAAACTCATTTGCTTTTTTGTATTTTTCCATGCAAATTTACCTCTAGCAGTATAATTCTTGGCTTGGGTTCTTGGCGTGCCTGCCGTCCTTCGGACGTCTTATCAGAGCAGGCTCAAAGTTCATAAGCTCCAACACGAAGCATTATGTAAAGGCTTGATATTTAATAAATTAACTCTAAAATCACTCTAAAAACCATCATAATGCTGGTCGTTGGAAACGTAAACAAAAAATGAAAATAATACTTGCCGATAAGAAAGAAGAAATGATTGAAGCATGGCGGAATCTATTTTCGGATTTTGATGATGTCGAAATAATTCAAGGTGATATTACTAAAATTAAGTGTGATGCAATAGTTAGTCCTGCAAACTCATTTGGGTTTATGGATGGAGGATTAGATTATGCTATTTCAGACCGATTAGGATGGCATTTGCAAACAATGCTGCAAAAAATGATTAAAGAACTGCCTGAAGGTGAATTATTAGTTGGCAAAGCATTGATTTTAGAAACCAATGATGCAGAAATCCCTTTTCTGATTTCTGCACCTACAATGAGAATCCCAACAAACTTTAATATTTCTACCTCAATCAATGCTTATTTAGCAATGAAAGCAGCTTTGATACAAGCAAAAATCCATCCTGATATTAGTAGTATGTCGGTTTCTGGCCTGTGTACTGGTGTAGGTAGAATGGACTTTGATATTTGTGCCAAACAGATGTTTACTGCATATAAAGAAATCATTTTAGGAGAAAAAATGGATTTTCAAACATTTGGTGATGCACAAAAATATCACTGGAAAATCAATCTCAAAGGTATGATTTGGGTGCACTAATTTATTATCTATAAACTTCGACAAGCAAAATTCGCTGGGTTTTCAGTTTTTCAAACTCATATTTTTCGGGTGACAGGACAGTTCTCTCCTACTCACTTTAAGGTTTTCTGCTTGCAAAGTTGGCTGGCGACAGGAACTCTGTTTGGTAGTCTCGCCACTTTTTTTCCGACATTCAAATTATTTCTCCACTCATTTGCTTTTTTAGATTTTTCCATGCAAATTTACTTTCAGCAATCAAGTTGATGGGGTGGGTTCGTTGGCGTGCTTGGTGTCTTTCGACACCAAATTAGAGCGGTCGCAAAGTTCCGAAATCCCAACTCGAAAGCATTGTGTAAAGGCTTGATAATTAATAAATTAACTCTAAATTCACTCCAAAACCATCACAATGCTGGTCGTTGGAATGTTTCAAAAAATCTATGCTACAACCTCAAAAGATATTATTTTCAGACGCAGTAAATCGTATAGACTCAATTATAAAGCAGCACTTTAGAGTTTTTTCAGAATATTGGCAAAGTGAATATTCTGACTCATACTTTCTTTGGTTCGACAATAACGTAACATTAGACAAACTTGATTTAGAAGCTGATAATTATGAAGACCCTCAATTTGTTGGATACATAATCAACGGTGATTTAATTACATCTAAAATCTTAAATTATGAGACTGATTATGGAATTCATCTAATTGTTTTGGGAAATTTGATTACAGACTATATTGCAGTTGGTGGACAAGACATTTATATTAAAGGGAATTTAATAGTAAAAAATATGTTTGTGGGTTCATACAATCATGGTACAATGTATGTAAAAAGTAATGTCACATCCCCAATTGCAATTATTGATGATTATTCGTTCGTAACAAGTGGTGAATTCATGGGAAAAATCTTTGGCTGGGGTGGGACTATATATTTAGAAAGAAATGATACGTCAATTCCTCTTCCATACCAAAACGAACTTGATGACATATTGATTGATAGATTTTTAGGTCCATATGATAATATTGAATTTGAAGTTTTAGTAAAAGCTATTGATAATAATGAAGATGTTTTATCAAAGTATTGTTTAAATTATGAAACTGATTTAATTTCTTTAGATTCCGTCAGATTAATAACTCAATCAGATTTTTTAAAGCAAAAAGGTGACGAAAAGGTTTTTTCAAAACACGGAGATGTTTTCACGGCTAAGTTCAAAGATGATATCGAAGAATTAATTATTAAAGAACGAGGGCAAAGTCACAAATACACTATTAAAAACGATGTAGTCAATGTTTCCTTTAAAGATTCAGAGAAAAGCAGAAGTTTTGAAGAGTATAAGATTGGAAGTAATAGATATAGACGAGCTAAACGTCTTTTAGATTACAATATTAACAGAATGAAATATTGGTAAATAAAACAAGTATATTTGAATTTCGTATGCTGTTAAAATAGTTTGGCAGTTTTTAGCTCAAAGTCTCGTTCGACGAGCAAAATTCACTGTTTTTTCATTTTTTAAACGCATATTACTCGGCTGACAGCTAACATTTTTGGACTTTTTAAAAGAACTTCAAGCATCACTGCGACCCGATATTAGAGCGGATTCAAGGGGTCTTCAACTTCTCGGTCGACAGCTACTACCTTTTTTCAAGAAGTGCTTGCTTTTCTCCAAATAGTTACTAAATTTTTTTCTATTTGGTGTGTTCTCAAAAATCAATCGGGGACTTCGTCCCAGCGTTGCTTGCCATCATTAGTGTGTCCCAACAGCCGCATTAAGAAAAGGTAAGTAATTGTAAATCAACAAATTAACACTAAAGCCCAGCCATCTCAATGCTTTTGGTTGGAACGTAAAAACAAAATCAAATGAAATTTCTTATTGGATTTGTAGTTTTTTTCTACACACAAATATCTTATGGTCAAAAAAAAGATTCGGTACTTTATAAATCTAACATATCTTGGTCAGATTTTAAAGCAAATCCTCCAATAAATTCAATAAATGGAAATCTATCCTGCACAATCCAAATGAAAACTGAAAAAGTCAATGTTTGGACTGGTGTTACAACATTCAAAACTTGGAGTGTATTTTACCCAGCGGAATCTTGGGTTGCAGAAAGTTCAAAAAATGATGATTTATTGGCATATTTTCAAGGCATTATGAATATTTGTGAAGTTTATGCACGAAGACTTAGTAAAGAGGTAAACTCAAAAAAAATTAATGGAGCGAATAAGACTAAGATGACTAAAATTTTTCAAGAATATGATAAAATGAACATTGAAGAACAGAAAAAATTTGAGCAAGAAACTAATTTTGGAAAAAATACAGTTCAGTTAGAGTCTTGGACAAAAAAACTAAAATCAGAATTAGAGCAATGACTTTTTCAAAGAACTTCAAGCATCACAGCGACAAGATATTAGAGCGATTTCAAGGGGTCTTCAAATTTGGTTTGCGACAGCCACTCAGAGCAAAAATTGGTGTGCATATTTGGTTTTCAGCAATAAACATCGTAGTTTTACCATCATCGAGTGCGTGTTGTCCGTGGGACAACATAAATGAATTGGCATTTCACTTTTCTTGGAGTCCAACTCCCGCATTAAGTAAAGGTAAGCAATTGTAAATCAATAAATTAATTATAAGCCAAACCATCTCAATGCTTTTGGTTGGAATTTTCTAAAAAATGCAAATAATTTGTATTTCAGACACCCATAATTTACATAGCAATTTAAATGTTCCAAATGGGGACGTTTTAATCTTTGCAGGAGATATAACTGCAATCGGTGAAAAAGAAGATATTATTTCTTTTAACAATTGGCTTGGAACTTTAACACACAAATATAAAATTGTCATCGCTGGAAATCACGATTTTTATTTAGAAGATAACCCTAATTATTCTAAACACCTATTGAGCAACGCTATTTATTTATGTGATGAAGAAATTACAATAGAAGGAATAAAATTTTGGGGTTCACCTATTTCGCCTGCTTTTCACGACTGGGCGTTCAATCGTAAAAGAGGCAAGGAAATTAGAAAACATTGGAATTTAATCCCAAATGATGTTGATGTCCTAATAACACATTGTCCACCTTTTGGAGTTTTGGATAAAAATGAATTTGATGAAAATTGTGGTTGTGAAGAACTTTTAGATGTACTAAATAAAAAAATTAAACCCAAAATTCACGTATTTGGGCATATACATGAAAGTTATGGTCTAATAAATCAGAAAAATATAACATTTGTAAATGCTTCAATAATTGGAAATAAATACACTAAAAAGTGGTTTAAATACCCTAAAAAAGCATTATTGAATATTTTTCAAATTATTAAATCTCTCAAAAAACTATTTTTTAAACAAGACAAGCAGAAACTAAGGAACAAATCATTGATTAGTGCAAATTGGGTTATTAAAAACGAAGCAGTTTGTATTAGTTTATAAGAAAAACAGAGATATTTTAAAATTCAAAACTTGCAAATTTTTCAACGGACAGCCACCACTTTTGAACTATATCAAAAGAACTTCAAGCATCTCGGCGACAAGATATTAGAGCGGTTTCAAGAGGTCTTCAACTTTCATCGGGGACAGCGACCCAGAGCAAAAAGTGGTATGCAAATTTGGTTTTCAGCAATAAACTCCTTAGTTTTACCATCATCGAGTGCGTGTTGTCCGTGGGACAACATAAATGAGTTGGCATTTCACTATTCTTGGAGTCCAACACCCGCATTAAGAAAAGGTAAGATACTTATAATCAATAAATTAACTTTAATACCCGACCATCTCAATGCTTTTGGTTGGAACGGTTTTCTTCAATAAAGTCAAATTTCTTCAAAATTACTTTTACCTTAACTCTTTTGTACTTATATTTGTACAAATAATCGTACAAGAATGATAACAGCAAATATTTCTGACTTTAGAAAAGATATTAAATCTTACCTTGATAAGGTTGTCCAAAATTTTGAAACTTTAATTATCAATCGTGGCAAAGATGAGGGAATCGTAGTTATGTCTTTAGAAGAATACAACTCGCTGATGGCTACTAATCATGAGTTATCTTCTCGAAAAAATGAAAGTAGATTAGATTCTGCCATCGAAAAGTTTAAAAATGGTAAATCATTTACAAAAGACTTAATTGAGTTATAAAATATGAAGTATATTTTTGTAGATGAATCTTGGGAAGATTATATTTATTGGCAAAATACAGATAAAAAGAAGGTAAAAAGAATTAATGAGCTATTGAAAGATATTTCAAGAAATCCTTTTGACGGCATTGGTAAACCCGAACCATTAAAACATAAATATTCTGGATTTTGGTCAAGAAGAATTGATGATGAACATCGCTTAATTTACAGATATGAAAATGAGGAAATCCATATTTTAAAATGTCGATTTCATTATGACTAATCGTTATCTCCGACACGCAAATATCGCTAAGTTTTCAAAAATGTCAAACGCAAAGTCATTTGCGACACTCAAAATGCGTGGTATTTTCTCAATTTTCACTGCGAATAATAAATCCTTTTGCTTTTCAATTTCTTTTTTCAGAACTTGGTATGCAGGTTTGGTTTGGCGACATTGAGGCAGAGCAGATTCTACGATTTTTACCATCTTTGCACGCTGCTTTGTTGGTGGACATCAAATCAGAACAGCTCGCAAAGTTGGTTTGCCTCCAACACGAGCAAATAAGTAAAAGTTTGATATTCAATTAATTAACTCAAAATCCAATTCCCAATCTTCTCATTTGCGGTCGTTGGAAGTTTTTCAAAATGGATATAAACTTTTCATCATCAACTGTCGATATTTTAGAAGAATATGAACCATTAATAATTGCATTTACTGATAACAATGAAGTGTTTATGATTCAATATTCAACGACAGAAGATGATAAACAAAAAATTTACTTTGAAAGAAATGACCAAAACCAGTGTTGTTGGGATGAAATAGAAAACTTGACTTTGAACAGTAAACAGTTACATATAGTTTTTACCAATAAAGGTGCAAACGAAATTTATTGCAATGAAATTAAAATTGACTTTGAAATAGATATTGAAAAACGAAATGAACTATTTGAAAAAATGAGATTTATCTTCAAAAATAAAAGTTACGCAAAAATAATTGATTAATAAATTCTACTTGTTCATAAGTTTCATATTTCATAGTCCCATCCGACACGCAAAATTCGCTGGTTTTTCAAACGCATATTTCATGGTGGACAGGATAGTTCTCTCCTACTCAATTTAGGGTTTCCTGCTTGCAAAGTGGGTTGGCGACAAATTCTCTGCGTGGTATGTTTGCCAACTTTTCTTCGATTCTCAAAAATTTACTCAACGTCTTTGGTTTTTTGTATTTTTCCGTGCAACTTTACTTTCAGTAGCATAGTTCTTGGCTTGGGTTCTTGGGTGCAAGACGTCCGAAGGACGTCTTATCAGAGCGGACGCAAAGTCAGTTTAGTCCAACACGAGCAAATAAGTAAAAGTTTGACAATCAACTAATTAACTCTAAACTCACTTCCAATCTTCTCATTTGCAGTCGTTGGAATCTTGTTCTCGCTTTTTTATTTTGTTAGCTTTTTGTAGGCTACTGCGACAATGCCAAAGTGGTTCATTTTTCTAACTTTCTAAGAAACTTTCAATCTTAATTTTGTTTTCTAAAAGATTCTTACTAAAATTGTTTTGTTAAAAATTAGTTAATTAAGCATTTACGTTTTGATTAATCTTAAATATCTGATAATTAACTCTTTATAAGTTTTACTATTAATTAATCACTTCGTCCAATTACTAGTTGGAAGTTTTTAAACCCAAATATGTTCAGAAAGATTGAAATATTCTTAGATAGTTTAAGCAACAAAAAACTCTTCTTAGTACTTTATTTCCTAAAATTACTTATCTACATTGGCATAGTATTAATCTTAATGTTATTGGGAAACAGCATAGATTTTTCAGATTACAAACTAACATACAACTTAATATATAGAAAGGTACTTCTACCTGCATTTTTTGAAACATTTTTATGTCAATTTTTGATAATAGAAATCTTAACAAAGATGAAGATAAAAAAAAATTGGATAGTAGTTATTTCTGGGTTAGTATTTGCTTTATCGCACTATCAAAATATATTTTATATTATTTACGAAATACCATTTGGTGTTTTTTATGCTTTCACATACATTATTTATAAAGAACGAAAAGCATTGCCATTTTTAATGGTTTTTTTAATACATTTCATTTGGAACTTAACGATGGTTTTAACCTAATCGCACTCCATAGTATTGATATAACAATTTGATTCTCTGAGCTTTTTGCATTTTTCAAGCTACTTCGACAAGCCGAATTCGCTAAATTTTCAAGAGTTTCAAACGCCTAAGTTTTTGCGACGTGGCAGCATTTTGGTTCACCAATGTAGGATTTTCCTGCTTGCAAAGTGGGCTGGCGACAAATTCTCTGACGTGGTATTTTCGCCAACTTTTCTCCGATTCGCAAAGTTTTACCCAACTCATTTGCTTTTTTGTATTTTTCCATGCAAATTTACTTCCAGCAGCATAGTTCTTGGCTTGGGTTCTTGGCGTGCCTGCCGTCCTTCGGACGTCTTATCAGAGCGGTCGCAAAGTTCATAAGCTCCCAACGTGAAGCATTATGTAAAGGTCTGATATTTAATAAATTAACTCTAAAATCACTCCAAAACCATCATAATGCTGGTCGTTGGAATGAGAAATATTATAATATGTTTTCAAAAATTAAAATTCAATGAAAAGTCAAACAACAAAATATCAAATTTTCCTAAGTTCAACATATGAAGATTTAAAAGAAGAAAGAAGTAATGTTGTAGAGACAATTCTTAAAATGTATCATTTTCCAATTGGAATGGAAATGTTTAGTGCTGATAATGATTCTCAGTGGAATGTTATTCAATCTACTATAGATACAAGTGATATTTATATTTTAATTCTTGCACATAGATATGGCTCATTAACGAGAAAAGAGAAAATTAGTTTTACTCAAAAAGAATTTAATTATGCTTTAAAAAGACGCAATGAAGGCAAGCTTGAAATACTTTGTTTTATAAAGGAGCAAAATACTCTAACATTAGTCAATAAAATTGAAAGCGACCAAACCAAAAAAGAGAAACTAAATAAGTTTATAGAAGAAGTAAAAAACATAGGATTAACCGTTGAATGGTGGAAAAATACAGATGAACTTTGTAAAAAGATTGGTATAGCCCTATCAAAATCTATTCACAAATTAGATTCTGATAAAACAATAATTCAAGGTTGGGTTCGAAAACAGCATGCTGAATATCAAATTCAAGTAATTAGGCAGTTCTTATTAACATCCGCTCAAGATTTTGAAATTCTCAATGATGAGATAGAAACGTATAAAATTGATAAAAATGGACATTGCACAATTGAACGAGAAAGAAATCAATTGTGTCAAAATGATGTAACTCATGGCTTTACAAAGTATATTCCTGATAAAAAAGGTACTTCTAATATTATCGAAGCCATAGATATGGAAACTGGGTTAAAACTTAGGCATATAATAAATGAGGAAGAAAATGGCTCATTGAGTTATTTTATATTATTTGATAAGGTGATAAAGAAAGGTGAAATTACGAAATATAAAACTATTTCATTTGTTGAAAATTATTTGTCAAATTTAGTTGAAAGAGGTGTTGGACATATAGGTATTAAACCATTTGCTAAAACCAAATACACAAATAAAAAAGACATTTTAATTTTCCCCAATATTAAACTTTTCAATAAATTAACAGTAGTGTTAATAAGAAAAGAGGTTGGCAAGAACATTAACCAAAAAATAAAACCAAACATATCAAACAAGTATATCACTTTTGCAATTAATTATGGAAAATTATCTAATTCAAGCGATATACTTGTTGAGTTAAGATTGTAAATATTTGTTTTCCGAATAAATGTCAGAGCATCCTCCTAAAGGTTTATTTAGTAGGTACTTTTGCGTATGCTGCTAAAATAGTTTGACAGTTTTTAGCTCATAGGCACATTCGACGAGCAAAATTCGCTGGGTTTTCATTTTTTCAAACGCATAGTTTTCTGTGGACAGGACAGCTTTTGGGTAGTTTTATTGGATTTTCTGCTCTCAAAGTGGGTTTGCGACAGGTACTCTGTTTGGTATTTTTGCCAGTTTTTTCCCGACTCGCAAAGTTTTATTCAAACTCATTTGCTTCTTTGTATTTTTCCATGCAAATTTACCTTCAGCAAGCAGCTTTACTGGCTTGGGTTAGTTGGCGTGCGTAGCGTCTGGCGACGCTAAATCAGAGCGATCGCAAAGTTCATAAGCTCCAACACGAGCAAATAAGTAAAAGTTTGATAATCAAATAATTAACTCTAAAATCTCTTCTAATCTTCTCATTTGCGGTCGTTGGAAAAATAAAAAGCAATAACCTTGGACAAAGAAAAGTTAATAATCTTACATGAAATTCTTTTAAATGCCTCAAAACTTGATGTATAATTAGGTAACTTTTGAATTAAATTGCTTCTAAATTGTAAGTCGTCAAAATATTTAAAAAATGAAACACCGGTTTTTTATTAGCCATTATAGCCAAGACAAAGAAATTGCAGATATATTTTCCGAAGCTTTGAAACGAATTACATTAGACCAAATTTCACCTTGGTATTCAACTGAATCTGCAAATAATGGATTAATGCCTGGAATTTGGTTTAATCAAATATTGTCAAAAATATCCGAAAGCTAAGCTGTTATAGCACTATTAACTCCTAATAGCATTAACAGACCTTGGGTCTATTTTGAAAGTGGTATGGGACAAGCATTACCAGATTGTGAGGTTATTCCAATTTGTTTTAAAATTAAAAAACACGACATATTACCACCGTTGGGGCTTTATCAATGTTATCAACTTGACGAATTAAGTTCAACAGAAGATTTTTTTACTAAATTATTGAGTTTATTCTCTATTAAATTTGATAAAGAAATGTGTAAACCAATAATTCAAAAAATGGTTGATGACATATCAAAAGTAACATTCAAAGTAGAAATAAATAAGAACAAAACAAGTCAAATTACAGGTCCGAAATCAACCGCAGAAGAATTTATAAAGAATAACAATATCAAAGGTAGGTTGGCTACCATATTAATTGACAATTTTGATGAACAGGAAATTTATATGGAGGACTTAAAACCAAAACATTTTTCAAGACTTAGAAATTGTGGCCCAAAAACTATGGAAGAATTTTTTAAAATTAGAGGTTATTAATTTGTAATCTTCTTTAATAGTTTAACAATTTTAGCTAATTTTCGACAAACACACACTTTGGTATTTTTTTTATTCAAAACTTGCAAATTTATCGGCGGACAGCAATCACTTTTGGACTTTTCAAAGAACTTCAAGCATCTTGGCGACCAGATATCAGAGCGATTCAAGGGGTCTTCAAATTCTCGGTCGACAGCTACTACCTTTTTTCAAGAAGTGCTTGCTTTTCTCCAAATAGTTACTAAATTTGTTTCTGTTTGGTTGGTTTTCAAAATCAACTTGGGACTGCGTCCCTGCGTTGTTTGCCATTGTCCGTGTGTCCCAACAGCCGCATTAAGTAAAGGTAAGTAATTGTAAATCAATAAATTAACTTTAAAACCCAACCATCTCAATGCTTTTGGTTGGAAAAATAAAAAATGGATATAACAATTCAAACTAATAACGGACAAGCTATCTTCTCTGAACTCCCATCAAAATGTCCATTTTGTCATAAATCTATAAGACCCCAAGTATTCTATGGGTATAGGTTAAATGATAAAAAAAACTTACAAGTATTTATGGTATGCCCAGATAATCATTGTTCTTCTGCATTCATTGGATACTATTACCATAGTAGCTATGACCATTATAACTTTACAAATAAAGTTTCTCAAGGTACATTAATCGGTAGGAAATTTAGTGATACAATTACAACTCTTTCCACTTCTTTTACTAAAATTTATAATCAATCATATTCTGCTGAACAACAAGGACTCCTTGAAATATGTGGTGTGGGATATAGAAAAGCTTTGGAGTTTTTAATAAAAGATTATTCAATTAAACTATTTCCAGCAGAGCAAGAAAGAATAGAAAAGAAAATGTTAGCACAGTGCATAGGAGATTATGTTAATGATGATAAAATAAAATCAGTTGCTAAAAGAGCAGTTTGGTTAGGCAACGACGAAACACATTATGTAAAAAAATGGGAAGGTAAGACACTTAGTGATTTAAAGAAATTAATTGATTTAACATTACATTGGATTGAAGCGGAAATATTAACAGAGTCTTTTGAAGATGAAATGCCTGAATAATACTAATCCTTATCCTGCTAAATTAGTTTGATAATTTTAGCTCAGAGACACCTTCGACACTCAAAATTCGCTGGCTTTACAGTTTTTCAAACGCATATTTTTCGGCGGACAAGACAGTTCTCTCCTACTCAATTTGGGGTTTTCTGCTCTCAAAGTGGGTCTTCGACATTTTCAATGCGTGGTAGTTTCGTAACATTTTCTCCGAAACTCAAAATATTTTAGTACACAATTGCTTTTTTAGATTTTTCCTTGCAAATTTACTTTCAGCAACTTAGTTTGTGGGTTGGGTTCGTTGGCGTGCTGCTGTCCTGTGGACAGCAAATCAGAGCGGTCGCAAAGTTCATCAGCTCCAACACGAAGCATTATGTAAAAGCGTGATATTTAATTAATTAACTCTAAAACCACTCTAAAACCATCTCAATGCTTTTGGTTGGAAAAAATTTAATAACAAAAATTAAATGACAACAAGACAGGAATTCCTAATTAAAGAATATGAATCCCTAAAATCTGAAATTCGGGGGTTCTCAGACGAGCTGAACACATTGATGCGTTATTCTATTATTTTTATGGGAGCTATCTTTTCAATTATATTTTATAAAAATAATAATGGGCAACCAGTTACAATTAAAAAAGAATATGAACAATGGCTTATATGGTTTCCATTCATTTTTAACTTTTTGTTAGCATTTCGCTTTATGATGATAGGCTTTTTTATACAAGAAATCAGTGAATATATTGAAACTGTAGAGAAGAATTTATTAAAGAATCGGGATAATGAAAATAAAGAGGGTTGGGAAACACATCTCAATAGTAAGGTAAGAAAAAAGGGTTGGCTAAAATTAATGATAATGTCTATTCCAAGTATTATTTTTTGGTTTATTGTATTACTCTTATCCCTTATTTTTGCTTTATATTTTCAGCATGTACAACCGAAATAGTTTGACAGTTTTTAGCCCATTGACACTAACTTTCGACAAGCAAACACTTGGGTACTTTTCATCAAAACTTGCAAATTTCTTGGTGGACAGCAGACTTTTTGGCCTTGTTCAAAAGAACTTCAAACACCACGCCGACAAGATATTAGAGTGGTTTCAAGGGGTCTTCAAACTCTTCTGCGACATTTACTCAGAGCGAAATTTAAGTATGCAAATTTGGTTTTCAGCAATAAATACCTTAGTTTTATATCATCGCTTGCCTGCCGTCTGGGGACGGCAAAAATGAGCAGAAATTTCACTTTTCTTGGTGTTCCAACTCCCGCATTAAGAAAAGGCAAGTAATTATAAATCAATAAATTAACTTTAAAACCCAACCATCTCAATGCTTTGGGTTGGAAAAAATGACAAGCAAATCTTTATTTCAATAATGCAACTTTTTCAGCAGTAATTATCTGATTAGATTCAATAACTTTGACAATTGGAGGTTCTGAAAATTGAAATTCTTTCAACTCATTAATTAGTTCATCAAACTCTGGATTTGTAGCTACAACCACATTATCAAGCCCAATTACATCGCCAGTTTTAATTTTCTGTTTTACACTTTTAGCTTCACGCTCTTCAAGGGTTACCAAGTAACTTAATGCTTTCCTATGAACATATTTCAATGCAATTGCTTCTAAGTCAGCTTGTTTGTATCGTTCTCTTAAACTTGTTTTTGCACTTATACAAATTGGACCTCTCTCTGCCGTGTAAAACATTAAATCGTAAATCACATTCGGTACAAATGCAACCTTTGCACTCATGTAAATTGGCAAAATACCTTCTCTAACAAACAATGTTGCCAAAACATATTCAAAAATTTTACCATTCAAATTGTTGTTGTTTTCTCCATGTTTAGTGTATTTTTCCCAATACTGGCTTACATAATCTGATGGTTTAGAATATTTCACATTAAGAAAGCTATCAAAAAGTTCATCGAAAACTATTTCAGCTTTGTTATTTTGACCAATTGTTATTCCAAGTTGATTTAATTGATTCATTGTATGATTTTTTCTAAAATTTTCTTTGCTGTTGCTTGTATTGCTGGTACGGCTACTGAATTACCAAATTGTTTATATGCCGAAGCATCTGCAACAACAATTTTGAAACTATCTGGAAATCCTTGAAGTCTTGCCCATTCCCTTGGTGTCATTTTTCTAATCCCTTCTCTATTTACCTCTCCTTTTATCTTTGTCTCGGGTGTAAAATCTGTTATACGGTCATCATAGACTAAATTTCGCTCTCTACCCATCCCTCCAACTACAATTGCATTTGCAATACTTGCATCATCAATCACTTGGTATCCAAAGCCATTACCTTTTCCTTCATGACGTGCTTTGTGATTAACCAAAGTTTGAAGATATTGTGTTGATAAATAATATCGAGTCGGCACTTTATTTTCTTCTTTTACATCTAAAAACGATATTTTTTTTCCATAAGGCTCTGGATAAACAAATTCATCAATATTCATATCTGGCCTAAAGCCGACGATAAAGATTCGCTCGGTTTTGAGGCACGCCAAAATCTTTTGCATTGATTATTTGTGGGTCAGGTACAAAGTATCCTAAATCTTCACGCAAAACATTAAGAATTGTTTCGAGGGTTTTTCCTTTGTCATGGCTTTTCAACCCTTTGACATTCTCCAAAAAAAATGCTTTGGGTTGGTGTCTTTTTATAATTTCAGCAACATCAAAAAATAACGTTCCTCTCGTATCTTCAAAACCACCTCTTCTACCTGCAATGGAGAAGGCTTGACATGGAAAACCTGCACAAAGAACATCAAAGTCTTCGGGTATATATTTTTTTACTTCATCTTTCGTAATATCGCCGAAAGGTACTTCCCCAAAATTTGCACGATATGTTTTTTGTGCTTCTTTGTCCCATTCACTTGTAAAAACACACTTTCCTCCTAAATTTTGAAGTGCGATTCTAAAACCACCTATTCCAGCAAAAAGGTCAATAAATTTGAACTTATAATCTTTTGGTGTTGGAAAAGGCACATTTTCAACCTCAAAAAGTAATTTTTGGATAGCCGATTCTGATACTTTGGAAATTTCATCTTCTTTATAAAATTCCTTCAAATACTCATTTATATAGTTTTCAGCATCCGTTTTAAAGTATTTTGAAACACCATTTCGAATATTATGCAAATAATGTGTTACAATAGCTTTGCTATTTTCATTCGCCTCAATAAGTCTAATTTTGTAGTTTTTACCATCAAAATTCTCAATACTTATGTTTTCCTTAATTTCCATATTATGTAATACATTTTTTTACAAAAATACTCTTTATAATATGCAAAATAACTACACACTGCATTTTTCTTTATTAAAGATTATGAAATATTCAAATTAATCATGAGTAAAAAAGTCTTCCATCTTAATCTGCGACAGTCAGTCAGAGCGGTTTCAAGGGGTCTTCAACTTCTCGGGCGACAGCGACCGTTTTTTTGTTGGTTTGCTTGCTTTTCTCCAAAAGATTACTATTTTTGTAATGGTTTGGTTAGTATTTCACTTTTTCGGGCGACCAAGTTAAGGCGTTGGCACTCAAATTTGGCGGGTATCCCAACATTCGCATTAAGAAAAGGTAAGTAATTGTAAATCAATTAATTAACTTTAAATCTAACCATCTCAATGCTTTTGGTTGGAAGTTTTCAAAAATATCAATTACATAACTATGAAAAAAGTACTCTTTCTTTTTATCCTAATGTCAACTTTTGGTTGTTCTAACAAATTTTTTGGAGGCAAAGGCGGCAATGGCGGTAATGGTACAATTGATGGAAAAGTTGGAACAAATGGAAAGAACGGCAAAAATCGTGGGATAAATATTTCAATAAAAAAGTAAGTAAGTATATTTTATCAACTCAAAATACATCTTAAATATGGGACTACTTCTGTTTCTTAAACTAATGACTCTTTTAGAAAAATACCAAAAATCTTTCTGGTTCATTTTTTTTAGTTTTGCAGCTTTGATTTGGTATTTCACTATGAAGTTGGAAAATTTGCTATAACGTTTGCGGCCAAAATAGTTTGAAAGTTTCTAACTCAAAGGCTCGTTCGACACACAAAATTCGCTGGTTTTTCAATTTTTCAAACGCATAGTTTTCGGCTGACAGGACAGCTTTTTGGTAGTTTTATTGGATTTTCTACTCTCAAAGTAGGTTTGCGACAGGAAATCTGCGTGGTAGTTTCGCCACTTTTTTCCCAAACTCAAAATTTCCCTGCACTCGTTTGCTTTTTTAGATTTTTCCATGCAAATTTACCTCAAGCATTCAGCTTTGTTGGCTTGGGTTGCTTGGCGTGCCTGCCGTCCGTTGGACGTCATATCAGAGCGGTCGCTAAATTTATTTGAGTCCAACACGAAGCATTATGTAAAGGCTTGATAATTAACGAATTAACTCTAAAACCACTCCAAAACCATCACAATGCTGGGCGTTGGAAAGAGTTCTACGCAAAGCTTTTAGTAAATCCATAAGTTGGAAAAATGTATTTAAACAATTTCATATGAAAGCGACGAAATTAATATTCTATGCAGCTTTATTAACTGTTATATTCTCAGTATTGCTATTATTGTTAGTTACTTTTTTAAACGATTCGCTTAGTGATAGCAGTATAAATATGCTGTATCTCAAATTTTTAGGTATATTTTTAATTATTTTAGAAATATTTATATTGATTTATTTATTGTGGAAACTTGAATTAGAAGGGTATTCTACATTTGAAAGGGTAATTGGTGGACTTGTTTACTTGATATTGGTTTCGTATAACCCAATTTCAATTGATTTAAAAATATTCTTTTTAAATGATGTAGGCTCATATTTACCAAATATATCAAAAATAGTAGATAACATAGTATATCTAAGTGGAATTAAAAATTATAAAACTATTACACTTTTTACATACAAAACTATCGATTTCTTTTTAAAATTGACTGTTTTCGCAATTGTATCTATGTTGAAGCATTATAAAAGAGATTTTAATTTTTTGTACTCTACTTTTCATTTTATTGATAAGTTTGTGAAATTAAAATAATTTGACAGCTTAAATTAACTTCCGACAAGCAAGTACTTGGTTATTCTTTGATTTAAAACTTGCAAATTTCTCGGCTAACAGCTACCGATATTAGAGCGATTTCAAGGGGTCTTCAAACTCTCCTGCGACCAGATATTAGAGCGGTTTCAAGGGGTCTTCAACTTCTCGGTCGACAGCTACTACCTTTTTTCAGAGTATGCTTGTTTTTCTCCAAATAGTCACTAAATTTGTTTCTGTTTGGTTGGTTTTCAAAATCAACTTGGGACTGCGTCCCTGCGTTGCTTGCCATCATTCGTGCGTCCCAACAGCCGCATTAAGAAAAGGCAAGTAACTGTAAATCAATTAATTAACTTTTAAACCCAGCCATCTCAATGCTTTTGGTTGGAATAAGGAAATAATAAAACTATGAATGGTGTTAAAGATATACTTTCTCTTATTGGTATAACAACTGCAAGTAGTATAATAATTACAATCATTTTGTCAGTATTTGGGAAAGCACTCATGCAAACCTTACTCAACCAATATTTAGAGTTAAAGAAAGTACAATTGGGAAAAGACTTGGAACAATACAAACAAGAATTGAATATTAAAACTGAGATACAAAAGGTTGAAATGAGTAAAATTTTAGAATCGTTTAAAGGTGAACTCAACCTACTTAATTCGAAGAATATTAAACTCCATGAAAAACAGCTTTCGGTTATTGCTGAATTGTATAAAAAGTTGGTAAAAACTCATTTTGAATTTACTACAATGACGGCAATGCTTAAACCTGTATTAAAAGATATTGAGGTTGAAGAAAGAGAGCGAATTAATGAAGCAGGAAAAGCCTTCAATGAATACACTCAATTTTATATGGAAAATAAAGTTTTCTTTTCAAAAGATACTGCCACTTTACTCGATAAATTAAGGGACACTTGGAGAAATAGTTTTTATGATTATTCTCAAAAATGGGGAGACCACCAGACCGATTATGAAAATACTAAAAGAGCAAGTGAAGTGGTCAGAAATGAAATTCCAAAAGTCTTAGAAAAGTTAGAAGATGAGTTTAGAACATTATTGACTGTTGTAATAAATTGAATGTGTAAGCTGTTGAAAAATAGTTTGATAGTTTTATCTATTTTTCGACAAGCAAGCACTTGGGTATTTTTTGTTAAAACTTGCAAATTTTCGTTGGACATCGACCATTTTTGGATTTTTAAAAGAACTTCAAACATCACGCCGACAAGATATTAGAGCGATTTCAAGGGGTCTTCAAACTCTCCTGCGACATTCAGCCAGAGCAAAAATTGGTATGCAAATTTGGTTTTCAGCAATAAATATCTTAGCTTTATATCACTGCTTGCGTTGTTGTCTGGCGACAACAAAAATGAGCTGTAATTTCACTTTTCTTGGTGTCCCAACAGCCGCATTAAGAAAAGGTAAGTAACTGTAAATCAATAAATTAACTTTAAAACCCAACCATCTCAATGCTTTTGGTTGGAAGTTTTCAAAAATATCAATTACATAACTACTGATTCAATAATAATGGATAATAATACACTTGTAACAGGTAAAAAATACATTAAAGACATCTTTAGTCCAGAACAGTTTTACAATATTCCAGAATATCAACGTCCATATGTTTGGGGTGAAGAACAAATAATTGCATTGTTAGAAGATGTTAGTAAAGCAATGGACAATGATATTAATAAAGAGTATTTTTTAGGTTGCATGATTTGGAATACCAGAGTTGAGCGAAGTACAAAAAACATTGAGTATACTTACCAAGATATTTTAGATGGTCAACAAAGGTTTATAACATTGTATCTATTACATAGCGTAATTCGTGATATTTCAACTCAAGAAAAACTCAGAGAGAACGTTCAAAAAAGATTAGTACAAGAGGCAGATGATTTCAATAATATTCCATCAAGAAATAGAATTGAATTTGAAATTAGAGATGATAAAGAATTTTTAGATAGTTTTATAATTGCTGAAAACGGTACAAATGAAGTAAAAAAACTTGAAGAAATTATTGATAACTCCAAATCTGGTTCATCTATTATTAATATGGCTAAAGGCATATTAATAATGAAAAAATGGTGGAAGGAGAGATTTAATGAAAATGTAGGACAAGAAGAAAAATATTTGTCGGATTTTTATAGGTATCTTTCTACAAAGGTTTTAGCTCTCTATCTTGCTACTCCAAACAATCTTGATGATGCTTACAACTTATTTACTGTTTTAAATAGTAGGGGTTTGCAACTACAAGTTAGTGATATTTTAAGAGCTCAAAATTTAAGAGTTATCGAAAATCCTGAATTAAGAAAATTATATGCCACAAAATGGTCTGATTTCGAAAATTCAATTGCTGCACCTTATAGAGGTTTTGATGATTTTCTCTGGTCGTTAGTATTCATTAAGATGAAATATCGAAGCGATGAGAATAAAAGCCTTACAAAGGCTTTTGAATTCATGTTCAAACGCAACATGCTAAATAAAGGAACGGAAACTTTGGACTATGTTGGTAAATATATTAAGCATTATGAAGCAATTACAAACGGTAGTATCACTAATAGAGAGAGTATAAATCTCTTTAGTAACTTGAATATTATCCTGACAAGTGTATTTGGTAGTCAATATCTAACGCCATTAATGCACTTCCGAGAATCATTTGGAGATGTGCAAATTATTGAATTTATGATTAAGCTCGATAATCTATTTTCAATGGGTTGGTTATTAGGAAGAAGACAGTCATTAACCCGAACGTTTATAATTTTGAGAAGAATTGACAGTTATTCTGAATTAGCCAAGAAAAAAGAAATAACAATTCAAGAAGCTGTTGATGACTTCCTAAACGATGACTGTTTAAGATACGACTTTTACGATGAGGAAATTTCATCTGAGAAACCAATTGATATTGAAGATTTTAGAGAGTACTTGAATAGTGAAAAATGGGGTAGTTTTTCTGGTACAAGAGTAAATAAAACACGATATTTACTCTTAAAAATGGATTTACTTATGAGCAATCCTGCAACTGTTTTGCAATATAATAAAGATTCATCCTCAATTGAACACCTTATGCCTCAAAAGATTGAAGAAACAGAATGGAATATCGAAATTAGTAAGCACAAAGAATGGGTTCATAGATTAGGCAACTTAGTATTGATTGATAAAAACAAAAATGCTTCATTGAGTAATAAACTATTTTCTGAAAAAAGAACAAAATATCAAGGAGCAATTGAAACGAGAGCAAATACAAATTATATTTTCATCTCAAACTCAACATGGGACATTGAAAGCATTATTGCAAACCATACAAGAACTATTAATTTACTTATGCAATATTATGAGGGTAATTCCTTAAAAACATTTTTACAACTGAAGCGTAACTTGAATAATTCATTTACTTTATGACAAATTTCGACAGTATTTTTGATTGTTCATTTTTATCAATAATCACTTTATTTAGACCTAATCAAAATTCTGAAATTACTGCGACAAGATATTAGAGCGATTTCAAGGGGTCTTCAAACTTTCCTGCGACTGGATATTAGAGCGAATTTTGGCATGCAAATTTGGTTTTCAGCAATACATATCTTAGCTTTATATCACTGCTTGCTAGCCGTCTGTTGGACGGCAAAAATGCGAGGTATGCCAGCTATATTTTAGTCCAACAGCCGCATTAAGAAAAGGTAAGTAATTGTAAATCAATAAATTAACTTTAAACCCAACCATCTCAATGCTTTTGGTTGGAATTAAAACACAACAATTTAATGCTAAAAATAGAAAGAGACATTACGGATAATTTGAAACATTTAATTAACTACGAAGATTACAATCTTCTAATTGAATACTCACTTAATCAAATCTATCCGATTTCGAGTTCTGTTGAATTAAAGGATGGTACTTTCTCATTTACAATTAAATCTAATGATACTTCACATCATGTAAATTTTGAATCGTTAGTTCGCCACATAATTATTTTTGAAAAAGAGCTTTGGGAAGATGAAGTAGAAAAATATATAAGTCGGATAATTCCAGATGAAAATGAATTAGAAAAATATCTTAATTCATTCTTTTTAGCAGAGAATAAATTAACACTTCGTCTTCACCCAGAAGATATGTATGGTTTACAAATTGATTATGGTTCTGAAAAAATTGATAATCGTATTGAAGATTTACCACATCGAGTTGATTTCCCTGAAATTTATACTGTCCTTGCGTTAGATTTAGAACTACGATTCCATATTTTAAAAAATGAACACATCTCAAAATGGGGAAAAAGCATTGATGAATTATTTAAAATAGCAGAGTTAAACTTAATAGACTTAAATGAAAACTTAAGTATTGGAGAATATGAAATCAACAATTCAAGAATTATAACTGTTTTTGATAGTGATTTTTCAGCAGCATATGTAAGTAACTTCAAAGAGAGTTGTAGTAACTGTATTGGTACACTGGGAACGCTTGTGGGTATTCCAAACCGAGGAAGTGCGTTCATTGGCATTTTAAATAAACCAAATGAAATAGCCCCAATTTTTAATGAATTAGTACAAAAAGTAAATAAATTTTATGATGAAGACCCAGGCCAAATTACTCGTAATCTTTACTGGTTTTATGAAAACAAATTTGAATTGTGCATTTTGACTTGGAATGAAGATGGTTCTATTTCATATGATTTACCATTAACGCTCTTAAATTTAGTACAACAAATTAAAAACTAAATTCTCAATATCCCGATAAGTAAGCACTTGGGTAATTTATTTACAACTTGCAACTATATCGTCTGACAGCAAACTCTTTTAGACTTGTTCAAAGAACTTCAAACTCACTTGCGACCAGATATTAGAGCGATTTCAAGGGGTCTTTTACTTTGTTGGGGGACAGCCACCACCTTTTTTCAAGGAGTGCTTGCTTTAATCCAAATAGTTACTAAATTTGTTTCTGTTTGGTTGGTTTTCAAAATCAACTTGGGACGTTGTCCCTGCGTTGCTTGCCATCATTCGTGCGTCCCAACAGCCGCATTAAGAAAAGGTAAGTAATCATAAATCAATATATTAACTTTAAAACCCAACCATCTCAATGCTTTTGGTTGGAAGCGTAAAAAAATAACGTAAATTTTTAATCAAGTTTTCTAAGTAACTTTTACCCCTTAAAATAATATGGGAAGCAAAAATATTTCAGAAGAAGCAGATTTCGATTATTTTATTTCTAAAGCTACAAAATTAGGATTAACCAACTCATATAAATTTGAACAAATAAAAAATATATATTCTAATTCAAATATTTCAGATTTTCGTGAAATAAAAACAGAAAATGTCCCTTATTTTTTAGGGATAGACAATAATATCAAAGATAAAATTTTCATCTTTAATAAAGATGCACAAATAATTATTACACATGACAGTTTTCATAATACTTTTCATGTTAAGAATACTTTAGTTAATAAAGGAAGCTATTCAGAATATTGGTTTTGCTTTGGATTATTATATAATTACATAATTTTTAGTATTCATTATGAAAGAAAATATGACCACTATTGTGATTATGATTACATGATTGATTCTAAAGGAAATTTTTTAAATTGTTCTTCAGATAAAATTTTATTATATGATAATTTTATAATCCGAAATAATGGCTATACTTACCATCTGTACAACAAAAATTATAAAGAAATAGGGTATGGACATATTGATAAATTAAGAAATATCTCAAGAGGTTATATTAAGACATATTCGGAAATATTTGATTTGCAATTAAATGCTATTTCTGAAAATGAAATAAATTACTTTGAAGATTTAAAGATTATTGAATGTACAATAAAGGATTCAAAATCTGAAAAAACTGTCAAAAAGTTTGAATATAGAGATAAAGCTTTATATCCAGTTTTTAAAACTCAATATGATTTTGCAATAAACTTTTTAAATAACCGTGCATGGGTATTAAATGCTAATGACTGGGAACTTATTGATAAAAAAGGAAATACAATTGTGAAAATACCTAAAAGAATCAATACCGATGTTACGATAGAATACGAGCCTTACTATAAAAACCTCGCAGAATTTGATGATTATAATGATTTCTCCTTAAATCATAGATTTAGAACAAATGGCATTTTTAGTGATAGCTTATTTGTTTTTAGAGAGGTAATATTTAGAAAAGAAAAAATTGAAAGAAATATTATAATATTAGATAATAACATCAATAAATTGAAAATAATAAATGAAAAAAGTGATGAATTAATAAATAATTGGTTTCATAATAAAAGTAGATACGTTTTTATAATGCATTTGGACGAGAGCAATGTACTACATATCAGGCAATCATATTTTTTTTGTTTTGATTGCAAATTTATTACGAGCAAGTCTCTATTAAATAAGTCTGATTTTTCTAATCAAGATATAAAAATATATGAAATCTATGAGGCTTATGAAAAAATTGAGGCTTTAGACAATATTTCTAATAAAGTCACAATCTTAAAAATGATAAAGGAGGATTTAATAAATTTTATTACCTTGCATTCTGCTGAAATAGTTTGATGGTTTTAGCTCAAAAGCTCGGTCGACACGCAAAATTCACTGGTTTTTCAATTTTTCAAACGCATATTTCATGGCGGACAGGACAGTTCTCTCCTACTCCGTTTTTAGTTTTTCAGCTTGCAAAGTGGGTCTGCGACAAGTCCTCTGAGTGGTATTTCTGCTAACTTTTTCCCGATTTGCAAAGTTTTACCAAACTCATTTGCTTTTTTGTATTTTTCCATGCAAATTTACCTCTAGCAGTATAATTCTTGGCTTGGGTTCTTGGCGTGCCTGCCGTCCTTCGGACGTCTTATCAGAGCAGGCTCAAAGTTCATAAGCTCCAACACGAAGCATTATGTAAAGGCTTGATATTTAATAAATTAACTCTAAAATCACTCTAAAAACCATCATAATGCTGGTCGTTGGAATTACAAAAAAGTAAAATAATGGCTGAAGATGAAATTGTTTTAGTTTCAACATCGACTAAAGGAGATTCTCGAAGTACAAGAGTCGTTATTTCAACTATTTTCTTAACATTTTTTGTCGTTTTATATTACAATGCCATAATTCAAAAAAGTTGGTTTATAGCAATAACTTCTGCAATTTTACCTTGTGTTGCTGTTCTTAGTTATTCGAGTAGTCTCCGAAATAAATTCTATTTCAGCGAAAGAAAAATAATTATGACTGATAATAAAAATGAATACGTAGATGAGATTCTAACTGATGACATTTTGGCTTGGAATCACTTCGAAAAATATGTGGGTGACAGTGAATACTTTAATCTCATTATCAAAACTGAGAATAAATATTTCATAATTGATAGAGAATACCATCAAAATTATTATGAAATGATAGATTTCTTCAAAAAAAGAAATTTTAAAAGAGATGTAAATTTAGAATTGAACTCAAAAAATGATTCTAAAACAGTTTATTCAAAAGCCGAAAATAATATTACATTATGGATATTTTCCATATTTGCGATTGTAATTTTCATTTTCTGGTTAATTTTACAAATGAAATAAAAAAACGTCCAAATATTAAGCTAACAGTCATTTTCGATACTCAAAATTCGCTGGGTTTTCAATTTTTCAGACGCATAAATTTTTGCGACAAGGCAGCATTTTAGTTCACCAAATAGGATTTTCTGCTCTCAAATTGGGTCAGCGACAAATCCTCTGAGTGGTATTTTTACCAACTTTTCTTCGATTCAAAAAGTTTTATTCAACTCATTTGCTTTTTTGTATTTTTCCATGCAAATTTACTTCCAGCAGCATAATTCTTGGCTTGGTTTCTTAGCGTGCTTGGTGTCTGTCGACACCAAATCAGAGCGGTCGCAAAATTCAAAAGCTCCAACGTAAAGCATTATGTAAAGGTCTGATATTTAACAAATTAACTCTAAAATCACTCCAAAACCATCACAATGCTGGTCGTTGGAAAAATTCTTTTCTTTCACAACATTTTGACACTTCTCCCGACATTTTGCTAATTTTGCAGAATGAAAAAACAAGCTAATCAATACGATAAAATCTTCAAAGAAAACATTGAGGCAGTCATTCCAAGCCTTATGCAAAATGTCTTGAGCATCAATGCAGTTGTAGTGGAAGATTTACCAAATGATATTCAACATACAAAAGAGCGTAAGCCCGATGTTTTGAAGAAAATAACTGACCAAGATGGTTCGACATTTGTACTGCATATTGAGTTTCAAGTTGCCAATGAATCTGAAATGATTTACAGAATGGGGGAATACTACTTCATGCTCGCTCGTAAATTTAAGCTGCCAATTCGGCAGTTTGTTATTTTTATAGGAAATGCCAAACCCAAAATGGCTACTAAAATTGAATTTCCTCTGCTAAAATTTGAGTTCCCTCTCATTTCTTTAGCAAACGTTGATTATAGCCTGTTTCTAAATTCTAATAAACCCGAAGAAATAATTCTGAGTATTTTGGCTGATTTTAACAGTATTTCAACTGAATCTGTTCTCAAACAAATTATTTCTCGACTTGAAGAAACTACTCAAAGTGATTTATCGTTAAAAAAGTATTTCAAACAGTTGCGTATCTTGGCTCAACTGCGTAAATTAGAACAAAATTTAAAAGATATCGTTATGGATAGCATTGCAAAATATATAGATGAAGAGAGAGATGTTGCTTTTTTAGTTGGTCTTGACAAAGGTGAATTAAAAGCAGAAGAAAGATTTGTTACAAATCTACTTGCTAAAATGTCTTTAACATTTGAGCAAATTGCAGATATTGCCGGTGTTACTGTGGATTTTGTCAAGCAAGTTAAACAAAAAATGATTACTAATTAAATATGTTGTAGTCGTTTACAAGCGACTATAAACGTTTACAATTGCTTGTAAATAGTTATTTTTTTAGAATTTATTCAGAAAATTTAAAGTGAAAAATTTAATACATAACTAATTAATAATCAATAACTTGTAGTTAAACACTTGCGTCTAATTACTAGTTGGAAAAAAAATATGAACGAAAACAAATTTAATATTGCCGTTTTAATAGATGGTGATAACGCACAGGCAAAATTAATAAAGGAAATTCTTACAGAGGTATCAAAATATGGTAAAGCAACCATAAGAAGAATTTATGGAGATTGGACTACTACCCAAATGAATTCTTGGAAAGAGGTGCTAAACCAGTATTCTATTAATCCAATTCAAAAGTTTGCATATACTACTGGAAAAAACTCAACAGATAGTGCAATGATAATTGATGCTATGGATATATTACATAGTAAAAATGTCGATGGCTTTTGTATTGTATCAAGTGATAGTGATTATACAGGACTTGCAAAAAGAATTAGAGAAGATGGGCTTTTTGTCATGGGCATAGGAAATAACACTACACCTATTGCATTTGTTAACTCATGTGAGGTTTTTACGTTTAATGAAAACTTGCTTATTGAATTAACTCCGCCACTACAACTTAAGCAAGAAAAAGAGTTAACAGCAGAAATCAATATTAAGTCAAGTAAAAAAAGCGACAAAAAGGCTGACAAAAATGAGATTAAAAAAGTGTTTCCTGATATAGATTTGGAAATTATTGATAAAGCTTTCGAAATTTCAGCATATGAAGAAAAAGCATATATTTCTTCAGTTGGAGCTTCATTAAGAAAAATATCTCCAAGTTTTGATTCAAGAACCTATGGATTTAAAACTTTAACACAACTTTTTGAAAGTTTAGATAAATATGAAGTTATTAAGAATGAAGTAAATGGATTAAATCACCCACTTGTCAAATTGGCTTAACTTTTTATTAATTTTATGCTACTGAAATACTTCGTTAGATTTAGCTATTTTTGGGCATACAAAACTTGGGTACTTTTTATCAAAACTTTCAACTGTATCCTGTACAGCTACCTCCTTTGGACTTGTTTAAAGAACTTCAAACATCACGGCGACCAGATATTAAAGCGATTTCAAGGGGTCTTCAACTTCTCGGTCGACAACTACTACCTTTTTTGATTGAGTGCTTGTTTTTATCCAAATAGTTACTAAATTTGTTTCTGTTTGGTTGGTTTTCAAAAATCAATCGGGGACTTCGTCCCAGCGTTGCTTGCCATCTTTCGTGTGTCCCAACAGCCGCATTAAGAAAAGGTAAGTAATTGTAAATCAATAAATTAACTTTAGAATCCAACCATCTCAATGCTTTGGGTTGGAAGTGTGGTTCTCACAAATTAATAATTCGATTTAGTCTTGAATCATTTATACAAATGATTACCTTACAAAACGTAGAAATATCATGGACTAAGAAAGCCCGAGGCGGTAAATTAGCTGCATTAAGGAACTCTATTCCACATGAATTTGAAATTTCAGAAAATAGAAAATTTCAAAGGTTTGATGATTGTATTTTATTAAGTTTTGAAAGTAAGCAATTTGAAAATTCTGACACTTCTAATTTAAAAAGCATAATTTCAAGTTTATTTTTTGAAATTGAAGATGAAAAACTTCTAATCAAAATTCCAAAATATAATGGTTACGATTTAACAATAGCCAAACTAAATAATTGTGAATCAATTCAATTTATAAAATTTTCAAAATCTATGGACTATGAGTTTGTAACTTCGTACAAAAAATCTATCATAAACTTGGTTTTTGCAAGCAAAAAAATACCTTTAAATTTTTTCTTAAATCATAGTTTTAAATACAAATTTGATGAGAAATCAAAAATATGGTACTAATTTAAAAGTTTAGGCTAATGCGACAAGCAAGTACTCGGGTATTTTTGCTATAAACTTGCTTATTTATCAGCGGACAGCGACTTCTTTTGGCTTATCCAAAGAACTTCAAGCACCACGCCGACAAGATATTAGAGCGTTTTCAAGGGGTCTTCAAATTTTATCGGGGACAGGATATTAGAGCAAAAATTGGTACGCAAATTTGGTTTTCAGCAATAAACATCTTAGTTTTACCATCATCGAGTGCATGTTGTCCGTGGGACAACATAAATGAATTGGAGCTTAACTATTCTTGGAGTCCAACACCCGCATTAAGAAAAGGTAAGTAATTGTAAATCAATAAATTAACTTTAAAACCCAGCCATCTCAATGCTTTTGGTTGGAAACGTGAACAACAAAACATTCTACATGAGCAATCTAATAACTGTAAAGCAATTTAATAATGAGGGAGATTTTTTAGAATTTATCCAAATTCTTGACAATAATTCTATAAGATATGAAACTGAAATTTTCAATTCTGGTATTGATGCGGTAAGTTTGCGACCTATTGACAAAGAATTTAATGTAAAAATTGACAGAAATGATTACTCAAAAGTAAATGACTTACTCAATGCAATTGCTGCCAATGATATTGAAAATGTAGATAAATCTCATTACCTTTTCGATTTCTCAGACGAAGAATTATTTGACATTGTTGCTAAACCTGATGAATGGTCAGCTTTTGACTACCAACTCTCAAAACGAATTTTAAAAGAAAGAGGCAGAACAATTGATGATGATTTTTTAAATTCGTTAAAAAAGCGTCGAATTGAACAATTAGCAAAACCAGAAGCATCTCAATCAACTTGGATTATAATTGGCTATGTTTCTGCATTTTGTGGTGGTTTGCTTGGAATTGGAATTGGTTGGAGTATTATGGCTTCTCAAAAAACACTTCCAAACGGTGAAAAAATATTTTCGTACAATGATGAAGATAGAAAAAATGGTAAAAGAATATTTTATATCGGAATTGTTGTTGCATCAATATTGCTATTATGGAGAATTATAGAAACTGCTAATTCACTATAAATTTTCAGCATTTTTTGGCTATTGCGACGGGACAAAAACGAAACTCAAAGCGTTAATTCTCCGTAAAAAGTCCCAGTTTAAAGGCTCGGGCAACATTCGATTAGCGTGGTATTTACTCAAATTTAACTCCGAAAAATAAATTCTTTTGCTTTTCAATTTCTTTTTTCAGAACTTGGTGTGCAGATTTGGTTTGGGGACAATTAGACAGAGCTGTTTCTATGATTTTTATATCTTAGCACGCATCTATCTCGGTGACACTTTGAAAGCGTTGGCACTCAAAGTTTAGCAAGTCCAACACGGGCAAATATGTAAAAGTTCTTAATTTTTAAACCAAAATCGCCACTTTTTCTGCAAAATCATCATATTTGCGAATCGTTGGAATGTAAACAAAAAAACATTATATTATCTTTTTTAATATTTTCTTTTTTACTAATATCTCTAATAAACACTATTGCACAAGTAAAGGTGAGTGGATATTACAGAAAAGATGGCACTTACGTGAGTCCGCACTACAGGTCAAATCCTGATGGAAATCCATATAATAATTGGAGCTTCCCAGGGAATACTAACCCCTACACTGGTAAAACGGCGGTTGGTAATCCCGATACATATCTCAAAAACTACTACAATGATGATTTAAAAGCTCAAAGGTATTCAATTCCAAGTTATAACAATCTTCCTTCTACCTATTCACAAAACTTCAATCAATCCACAACTTATGATATTCTGACAAAATCTAATACTCCTACATTTTCCTCCGACAATGAAATGAGCGGAAATAGAAGTAAAAACAATAATAATATCACATATAAAGAAAATTTATTCTATAAAATATACGAAAATCAAGATATAATTTCTTATCATGATAGTTACACTTGGGAAAATAAATTATTATTTGAAAAAGTGCTAACGAAATTGGGTTATTCTGTAGGTGATATTGATGGTTTTTTTGATGAAAGTACTATAATTGGAATAAAAAAATTTCAAAATGATAATAATTTAATGCCTGATGGAAAACTTGGCTCGCAGTCTATAAAAAAGTTAGAGGCTATAATCAGACAAATCAATACTACTTCTATCAACAGTAGTAATAGTATTGATAATCTTAAAAAAAATGTAAATCCTAATTTGAAAAACAGCAATTATACAGGTGTTTATAAATTCAAAACAAAATTTACCAATCCAAATATGGATATTCCAATGCGAGATATTCCCGAAGGGATTGGTAAAGAAATATATCGCTGCCCTTCAAACTCAATAGTCTATGTTCTCGAAAATGACAAATTTTACTATAAAGTATATGTAAACGGCTATATTGGTTACGTAGGTAGCTTTTTCTTAAATATTGATAACAATAATCCTAATAGTGTTGATAATTCTAAAAAAAGTGTTATACTTAACTCAAGTATAAATAATAATTATTCAGGTATTTATAAATTCAAAACAAAATTTATTAATCCAAATATGGATATTCCAATGCGAGATATTCCCGAAGGGATTGGTAAAGAAATATATCGCTGTCCCGCAAACTCAATAGTTTATGTTCTCGAAAATGACAAATTTTACTATAAAGTACATGTAAATGGTTATATTGGCTATGTGGGTAGTTTTTTCTTAAAATAGAAAATATAGTTATCAACAAATAGTTTACCCATTCACTTAATTTTCGACAAATTATAATCATTAGGTTTTCAAAAATGTCAAACGCATAGGCATGTCCGACATTTCCAATGCGTGGTATTTACTCAAATTTTACTCCAAAAAATAAATTCTTTTGCTTTTCATTTTCTTTTTTCAGAACTTGGTATGCAGGTTTGGTTTGGGGACAATTAAGCAGAGCAGTTTCTACGCTTTTTACCATCTTGGCACGCAGCTTTGTTGGTGGACATCAAATCGGAACGGTTCGCAAAGTTGGCTTGTCTCCAACACGAGCAAATAAGTAAAAGTTTGATAAATCAATTAATTAACTCAAAATCCAATCCCCATCTTCTTATTTGCGGTCGTTGGAATGGCTTTAATATTTAAAACTAACTCCAAAACTTTTATATATCTAAAACTTAAAGATTTACATAGCAATGACATTATTTGACCTTTTAGAACGTGGATATTTTCCAAAAGAACTTCCACCACCATACAATACCAAGGCCTTTGCAACACAATCATCTCAAATACTTTTAGAATGGAATGCTATTTTTGTATCAAATACAGACCATAAAAACTCTGACTTAGGACTAGTTAAAGGTTCGGAAAGTAATACCGTTTTTAAGGAACGAAAAAAAGAATTTGCTAATTCATTTATTTCAAAATACAATTCATCAAAAGGGGCTATATTTTCAATTTCAAAGGGTAAATTATCAAGACGATTTTTACAAATCCCAAATCCAAAACACTTTTTATTATTGTGTGAAAAAATTGCAACTAATTGGACAGCATTTGCAACTGTATTTGCTCTTTCAAACTATTCAAAAAGTTTCCCAATTCCTGAAACTTTGACGACTAAGCGTTCTGTTTCAACTTTTAGCAAGAGTGTTTCAGATTTTAGAAATGAGCTTCTAAACACATCTTTTGATAAGATAATTGAAATTAGAGTAGATATTTCTAAATTTTATCCAACAATTTACACTCATTCTATTGCTTGGGCATTATTAGGAAAAGAGAAAGCAAAGTATTATTTCAAACAAAAAGATAATATTGCAGCATTAATTGCGGGCGGTGATTTAGATGCTTCTTTATATAAATTTGCAGAAAGTGTGGATATGGCTGTTCGTAGTTGCCAAGAAAGACAATCCATAGGTATTCCAATTGGACCAGACACTTCTCATATAATAGCTGAAACAGTTGCTTGCAGAATAGATAGTATTATAAATTCAAAGTTTTCAAGTATTGGACTCAAAGCGTGTAGATATTATGATGATTTCTATTTATATGTATCATCAAAAGACGAAGCAGATAAAGTATTAAAAGGGATTCAATTAATTCTTGCTGACTTTCAACTTGAAATGAACGAAAGCAAAATACGAATTAAGGAATTTCCATTTGCCATTGAAGATGAATTTGCATTACAGTTGTTTTCCTTCACATTCAAAGATACAAACTTTGGTAACAGCCTTAAACACTATTTCAGTTTAGTATGGAGTTTTGCAGAAAAAAATCCTAAAAAAGCTGACACTATTTTCAAATATTCATTGCGAACATTTGAGTATTGCTCAACTAAAATACCGAAAAACGCATGGAAAATATTTGAAGATTTACTTTTCAAAACTGCATTGATTGAACCATCAATTTTAGACATTGTTACAAGAGTTTTTTTGACGTATAAATCGTACTTAGATTTGAGCTCAAAAGAAAAATTGAAAAATGTAATAAACAAAATAATAAATGAACACAGTCCTGTAAACCATAATTTTGAAGTTTCTTGGGCTTTATGGTTAGCCAAAACTTTTGAAATTACAATTGATGAAATATCAGCAAATAATATTATTCGAACAAAAGACAGTATTTCTAACTTAATATTATTAGACCTTATCAATAATACAGCTCTTGTTATTGGAACACCATCAATCAATGATTTAGAAGTTGATTTAAAAGATGATATTTTATTTTCAGAAAATTGGTTACTTGCATATGAAGGAGTAAAAAAAGGCTGGTTAAATCCTGCAAATCCTAATTTACTTGACGATAATCTCTTTTTCAAATTACTAAAAGACAAAAATATTGAATTCTATGATGCTACAAATCAGATTCCATATGCTTCTACTGAAATAGTGCCATTACCAGCCTATGATATTTCAAGTGTTGAGGTAAAAGAGACGGCAACAAAAATCCCTACAAATCTTCAACCTGAATTTATGCACTTAATGCTTTATGGTCTTGACACATAAAAAAGCGTATGCTGCTAAAATATCTTGACAGTTTTAGCTCAAATGCACGTCCGACAAGCAAAATTCGCTGGTTTTTCTGTTTTTCAAACACATATTTTTTTGCGACGAAGTAGCACTTTGGTTCGCCAAGTAGGATTTTCTGCTCTCAAAGTGGGTTGGCGACAAGTCCTCTGAGTGGTATTTTTGCCAACTTTTCTTCGATTTCCAAAGTTTTACCCAACTCATTTGCTTTTTTGTATTTTTCCATGCAAATTTACCTTCAGCAGCATAGTTCTTGGCTTGGGTTCTTGGCGTGCAAGCCGTCCTTCGGACGTCTTATCAGAGCAGACTCAAAGTTCATCAGTCCCAACACGAAGCATTATGTAAAGGTCTGATATTTAATAAATTAACTCTAAAACCACTCCAAAACCATCACAATGCTGGTCGTTGGAAGTTTTCAAAAATATCAATTACATAACTATGAAAAAAGTACTCTTTCTTTTTATCCTAATGTCAACTTTTGGTTGTTCTAACAAATTTTTTGGAGGCAAAGGCGGCAATGGCGGTAATGGTACAATTGATGGAAAAGTTGGAACAAATGGAAAGAACGGCAAAAATCGTGGGATAAATATTTCAATAAAAAAGTAAGTAAGTATATTTTATCAACTCAAAATACATCTTAAATATGGGACTACTTCTGTTTCTTAAACTAATGACTCTTTTAGAAAAATACCAAAAATCTTTCTGGTTCATTTTTTTTAGTTTTGCAGCTTTGATTTGGTATTTCACTATGAAGTTGGAAAATTTGCTATAACGTTTGCGGCCAAAATAGTTTGAAAGTTTCTAACTCAAAGGCTCGTTCGACACACAAAATTCGCTGGTTTTTCAATTTTTCAAACGCATAGTTTTCGGCTGACAGGACAGCTTTTTGGTAGTTTTATTGGATTTTCTACTCTCAAAGTAGGTTTGCGACAGGAAATCTGCGTGGTAGTTTCGCCACTTTTTTCCCAAACTCAAAATTTCCCTGCACTCGTTTGCTTTTTTAGATTTTTCCATGCAAATTTACCTCAAGCATTCAGCTTTGTTGGCTTGGGTTGCTTGGCGTGCCTGCCGTCCGTTGGACGTCATATCAGAGCGGTCGCTAAATTTATTTGAGTCCAACACGAAGCATTATGTAAAGGCTTGATAATTAACGAATTAACTCTAAAACCACTCCAAAACCATCACAATGCTGGGCGTTGGAAAGAGTTCTACGCATAGTTTTTTGTTTGCTCCTCTCCCACTTTTTTGCGACATTTTTAAGGCGAAAAAGCTCGTAAAATTGTACTATTCTATGTTTTCGTTTCGCCATTTTTTTCAAATTTTCAACTTCATTTTCAAGTTCAAACTAACTTTCGACGAGCCAAATACGCTGCTTTTCAACAATTTCAAATGCCAATTTTTTGCGACCAGACAGCATTTTGGTTCGCTAAGTAGTTTTTCTGCTTGCAAACTTAACTTTCGACAAATCCTCTGCGTGGTATATTTGCCAACTTTTCATCAATTCTCAAAGTTTTTCTCAACTCATTTGCTTTTTTGTATTTTTTCATGCAAATTTACTTTCAACAATCTACTTGGCTGGCTTTGGTTGGTTGGGGTGTCAGCCCTCCTTCGGACGTCTTATCAGAGCGGTCGCAAAGCTTGTTTGAGTCCAACTCGAAAGCATTGTGTAAAGGCTTGATATTTAATAAATTAACTCTAAAATCACTCCAAAACCATCACAATGCTGGTCGTTGGAAACGTAACAAAAAAATAATAATGCAAAAAGATGAAATTATAGACGACTTCCTGAATAATCAACATCGCCCTATTTGGAATTCAATAATCCACAATGATATTTCTTCGTTAAAACATCAATTTCCTCTCAAAAACAATAATTGGTCATTTCTTTCAAAGACTCAATCGCTATTTAAAACTGAAATATTAGAAGATTCATTCATTAATATCATTAGTGAACTTTTTAATATAGGTGAAAGTTCAACCTTAGAGAAGCAAGAATTCAAAATTATGGTTGAGAAAAGTGATGAATTATTTAAAAACTTAGTTCGCCTACTTTTTGCAATAGCATTAAATGGAAATCTTAAAGATTTAGAAACCATTGTAAGAAAAAAACTCATTAATTCTACTTCGGAAATTGCCGAAGAAATAAGAATAAAAGCAGATGGTTATCCTCAAAAACCAATCAATGGTTTAGTATGGATGTGCGGAGCAAGTATGAGGGTTGCATTTGATTATTTGGTTTACTATTATAAAAAAATAGGTATGCTGGAAAATCAAATTTATGTCCAAAAAATGAAAACAATAATCACTTTGAACATAATGGGGCATTACAAAAACTTAGTTGGTCCTGATATGATTAAAATTGCAACCCTCGAAGAAAAAAAAGGTCTAATTGAAGACGCTATTTCAAGATATAATGCAATTATTCTGGATTTTGAATGTGAATTAGAGTATTTTTATGACGAATCAGATGCTCAATTAAACGAAGAAGATGTTTTTACATTGGATTCTTTACTAAAATCTTACAAAAATATTAATCGATTGAAAGGCGAAAATAAATATGAGAAGAAAATAAAATTTATTGAAAATTTACTGGCATAATTTGATATTCTCTGATTTCGTATGCTGCTAAAATAGTTTGACAGTTTTGGCTCAAAGGCACATTCGACACGCAAAATTCGCTGGATTTTCAATTCTTTAAACGCATTTTTCTCGGGTGACAGGACAGTTCTCTCCTACTCATTTTAAGGTTTTTCTGCTTGCAAACTTGGCTTGCGACAAATCCTCTGAGTGGTATTTTTGCCAACTTTTCTTCAATTCACAAAGTTTTATTCAACTCATTTGCTTTTTTGTATTTTTCCATGCAAATTTACTTTCGGCAATCAACTTTGCTCGTTTGGGTTGGTTGGCGTGTCTGCTGTCCTGTGGACAGCAAATCAGAGCGGTCGCAAAGTTATTCGAGTCCAACACGAGCAAATAAGTAAAAGTTTGACAATCAACTAATTAACTCTAAAATCAATTCCAATCTTCTCATTTGCAGTCGTTGGAAAAAAATCAAAACTCGTATTAAAATGAAACTACTCACTACTTTTGCATTACTGTTTACATTCCAATTTTGTATTTCTCAAACCAATTATACAATTCAAAATAATTCTACAAGTGTTCTGATTTTGCCAACCTCTATTGAGTCCCAAAAGCAAGGAACAAGTTTTACAAATACAGGATTTGGATATAATGCACTGAGTTTACCGCAAACAGGAAGAAGAGACAATACTGGTGTTGGATATGCAGCTTTATCTAAAAATGCAACTGGAAATCCAACAGGTGTACAAGCAAATGGAAATACTGGATTAGGCTATGTAGCATTATCCAACAATGAATTAGGTTCTTTTAATACTGCCGTCGGTGGAGCTGCAAGTTATAATGAAATTAATGGTTCATATAATACATCCATAGGTTATGGTGCATTGACAGGTAGTAGAAATGCAAATGGAAATACAGCAGTCGGATTCTACGCTTTGAATAGAACAACAACAACCCCTGTATTTTCTTCTTCAGCAGGTGATAACACAGCAATAGGTGTGCTAAGCCTTCAAGACAATCAAACTGGAAATAATAATGTTGGTGTTGGAGGAAGAACACTTTTTAATAACATAAATGGAAGTAGTAATATTGCAGTTGGAGCTAATGCAGGGTATAATGAAACTGGTAGTAACAAGCTTTACATAGAAAATTCAAATAGTGCTTCACCGCTGATTGGTGGGGATTTTTCATTAGATAGAATTGGAATAAATAGAGATATTACAGCAATTTCATCCACAAATTTCACATTTCAAGTCGGTGGAGATGCTTCGAAGGATGTTGCTGGAAGTTGGGCAAGTCATTCTGATAGAAGACTTAAAAAAAACATTAAACCATTAGAAAGCGAAACTGTATTACAGCAGTTACTTAAATTACAAGGTGTTACATATGAATGGAATGATACCGTAACCAGAACAAAAAGGCCAATTGGTATTCAGTTCGGTTTTATTGCACAGAATATTCAAGAAGTATTCCCATCAAAAATCAAGGAAGACTCTCAAGGTTTACTCATGACTGCTTACGGAGATTATGACCCAATGATTGTTGAAGCAATTAGAGCATTAAATAATAAAATAACAAAATTAGAAGAAGAAAACAAGCGATTAATCAGTATCTTATCGACCATAGTTGAAGCATCTAATAAAACCGAATCGGCAAAATAACTTCATATCGATATTAAATTAATTGGTTTGTTCAAAGAATTTCAAGCACCAAGGCGACCAGATATTAGAGCGATTTCAAGGGGTCTTCAAATTTTATTGGGGACAGGATATTAGAGCAAAAAAATGGTATGCAAATTTGGTTTTCAGCAATAAATATCTTAGCTTTATATCACTGCTTGCTTGCCGTCTTGGGGACGGCAAAAATGCGAAATATGCCAGCTATATTTTAGTCCAACATCCGCATTAAGAAAAGGTAAGGAGCTGTAAATCAATAAATTAACTTTAAAGCCCAACCATCTCAATGCTTTTGGTTGGAAATGGCTCTTTCTAAGTCAATAGAACCGTTAGAAACAGATGTTCCTAAATATTTTTTTCATACTATTTCTCATTGTACTTTTTATCATTGCTTGTATATTCGTTATTGAAGAAACAAGCAATCTAAAGCATAAAAAATTTCTTAAAAGTATTGAAGGTAAATGTCTCTATTTTTCAACCAATAAATTGGATTTCAATGAAATAAATAAATTTGTTATCCAAAATTTAAATAAAGATATAATTCAAATTGTTTTAGATTCAAACAGGGTCAAATCAATTTATGATACTGACAAAATTCACCGTCTTATTCATAAAGAAAACCTTAGAAAATTTCCAATGGGCATCAAAGTTGTAAATGGTAAAGTATATTCTCAAAGTTTCTATCATATATTTAAAAATTCCAAAGATATAAATAAGGAGATTTTTATTTTAAACTTTGTGCAAAAGTGGTACGATAGTGAATTAATTTGACATTTTCAGGCCTAAATTCTCAGCAAAATTTCAATCGTATTGTTCCCGCCGACAAGCAAAATTCGCTGGCTTTTCAATTTTTCAAACGCATAGTTTTTGGTGGGCAGGATAGTTTTTGGAGTTATTTAATGGCACTGCAAACATCACTTCGACAAGATATTAGAGCGATTTCAAGGGGTCTTTTACTTTATTGGGGACAGCCACCACCTTTTTTCAAAGTATGCTTGTTTTTCTCCAAATAGTTACTAAATTTGTTTCTGTTTGGTTGGCTCTCAAACATCAATCGGGGACTTCGTCCCAGCGTTGCTTGCTATCATTCGTGTGTCCCAACAGCCGCATTAAGAAAAGGTAAGAAACTGAAAATCAATAAATTAACTTTAAAACCCAACCATCTCAATGCTTTTGGTTGGAAATTTTAAAAAATACAACTTTATGCCCAAAAAAGAAAGTTCAAACAAAATAAAAGACTTTTTAGAACAGCATATTTATACAACAATCTTCGGTTTAGTCATATCTACTGTTACAATTACTTATTTAGTTGTAACCTTTTTTGATGAAGTAAAATATAAAAATGAATTAGATTCATATAAAAATACCCTTTCCTCAATAGAAAGAAGATTAGGAGGAAATGAAACTATTGATGTTTCAAAACTGGTTTCAATTACAATGAATAATCAGTTAAATGAAAACTCTAAATTTTTTCCGGAAGATAATTTCTTTGCATCTACAAATAACTATTGGAAATATAAGTACACAAACCCAATTGAATTAATTTTTATTCAAAATGGAGTACCAGCACCAAAAGAAGTAATTGATAACCCAATGGATATGCCAATTCATATTTGGTCTGGTGGTGATGAATATAAAATTACTCATTTATGTGATTGTCCTTTTGATAGTACATTTCAAATGAATCCAAACGGTTTAAATCTTATAAATGGAAAAGATGAGAACAATGAAGAAGGACAAGCAATAGTATATAGCTTAAATCAAAAAGTTTTTAAGCCTTTTATTATTTTACAAAAGTGGATAAAGAACAATAATTCCGAGAAAGTAAGGTCGACTAAAAATGTAGATAGTATTTATTATTCAATTAATTTTGATAAAATACCTAAATCAGAACTTTTAGGAAGGTTTTTATATATGGAAATAGGAAAATATTTTGACGGTTTAAGTGCAGAGTTTGTCAATAAGGAAATATTATCAGTTCAAAAAATCAATGATATAATTTACTCGCAATTTTTAACTACATATAATAACATTGAAATCAATGACAAAAAACAAGATAAATTTTATGTATATTCTGAATATATTATAATCAACACAGCCAATAATGTATATACACTAAGCATTCAAACTCCAAGTTTAGAGCCTAAAAAAAACTCAAATTCGTTTAGAAAAATAACAGAATGGATAGCAGAATTTGGAATAATTGATAATTAGTTTTTTGTTCTTTTTCTATCTAAAAACATAACAAAAATTCCAACGTAAAAACCTATAAGAAAAGCTAACATAAAAATGAGTTATGATTTTAAATAGTTTGAAAGTTTTAGCTATTTTTCGACAAGCAAGCACTTGGGTATTTTTTTATTTAAAACTTGCAAATTTATCGGCGGACAGCGACCATTTTTGGACTTATCCAAAGAACTTCAAGCATCTTGGCGACCAGATATTAGAGCGATTTCAAGGGGTCTTCAAACTTTTCTGCGACATCTACTCAGAGCAAAAAAAGGTGTGCAAATTTGGATTTCAGCAATAAACATCTTAGTTTTACCATCATTGAGTGCGTGTTGTCCGTGGGACAACATAAATGAGTTGGTGCTTAACTATTCTTGGAGTCCAACTCCCGCATTAAGTAAAGGTAAGTAATTGCAAATCAATAAATTAACTTTAAATCCAACCATCTCAATGCTTTGGGTTGGATATTTTTCAAAACAAATTGTAAGATATAGAATAATGAAATTAATATGTATTGCATTCTTTCTAATTCCATATTTTTTGGTTGGCCAAAACGAAATTAGTGATTCAACCTTTTATTTTAACAAACACAAATTTGGAATTTACGATACTTTTTCTGATTTCAAAAACAATATTCCATCTGATTCAAATAGTTTTAGCGTTAATAAAGGATATGATTTGTTCTTTTTTTATTATTTGCAAACTAATAAACCAATCAAAAATAAATTCGCCATTTACGATAATGAAAACTTATATATATCGACAGGGAATTATAGAAGTGGTGGAGCAAAATATAAAAAAGTTATCACAGATGGGTTATATATAGCATGGAAAGATGTAGCGACTGAACGAGGGGTAAATATGTTATTCAATGCTATTTCGTTTGGATTAACTTTCTCAAAAAATTTAAAAATCGTTCCAATATATTATAGATTTTCGGAAGGCGATTGTTTTCTTTTAGATTATCAATCTGGAAAAATTGAATTAATGACAGAAAAAATAGCATTTAGGATATTTGAAATTGATAGAGAACTTTATGATGAATATGCAAGTATTGAGGATAAAGTTAGACAACATCCAGATACAATTTTAAATTTTATAATTAAACTCAATGAGAGGAACAGTAAAGGAATTATCAAAAAAGAGAGTGATGGATTTTAGATTTCTTGCCGTATGCTGCTAAAGTAGTTTGACAGTTTTAGCTAACCTCCGACGAGCCGAATTCGCTATGTTTTCAACAATTTCAAACGCCTAATTTTTTGCGACATGGCAGCACTCGGGTTCGCCATGTAAATTTTCCTGCTTGCAAAGTGGATTGACGACAAATTCTCTGCGTGGAATTTTTGCCAACTTTTCTTCGATTCTCAAAAATTCACTCAAAGTCTTTGCTTTTTTGTATTTTTCCATGCAACTTTACTTCCAGCAATCAGCTTGACTGGCTTGGGGTAGTCGGCGTACTTGGTGTCGTGCGACACCAAATTAGAGCGGTCGCAAAGTTTGTTTGTCTCCAACACGAAGCATTATGTAAAGGCTTGATAATTAATAAATTAACTCTAAAACCACTCCAAAACCATCTCAATGCTGGTCGTTGGAACGAGAGCAAATTCACATATCTAAATGTACACATTAAGTGATTTATCAGCAAGTATGCCGAGCATTTTTAATGGAGAAAAAGCAATTGTAGATGCTTTAAATCAAAATAAATATGCTTTAGGTTTTGGTGCTATTGGTTTATGGGGATATAATGCAAATAAAGGAGTACATTTTTTATTAAATGAAAAGAATCTTGAAAAGGCAAAAGAATCTTTTTACTTATCAGGAAGAATGTCATATGTTCAGAATCAAGATACTGAATATATAAAAAAAGAATTCCAATCTGAGTTTACGTTTACTTACCCATCTCATTGGTCTCTCATTTTAGTAAGTGATTGCAAAGAACTGATAGATACTTTTTCAAAAATGAGATACAAAAACTATGAAAAAGATTTAAAAAAGGGTGAAAATATCCTTGCAGTCTGTATGCAATGTGCATTATTGAATGAGAAAGATAAATTAATCGAATGTCTTCCCATTTTTGAAAAAGTAATGAAGCAAATGAAAACATTAAAGTTCGATAAAGAATTCTTCATTGGTTTTCTTGAAAGCGATAACGAAAAAATGGAATACGCAATTAAAGAATTATTAATACCAAAAGTGCATAGTTCAAGAAATCAATACTCTTTGCAAAAAGAATTTTTATCTTATCCATCATTAGGTTATGCAAAATTAGCATGGATAAAAGGATTTGAAGTTGGAATAAATAACCCATTAGTACCCAAAGAACTTTTACCTATTAAACCGTTAAAAAAATATGAAGATACTTATGAGTTTTTAAAGATGTTTCAAGTTTAAACATTTGGGTTATTCGTTTTTTTGATTTGATGTTATTGGGCGGCATTTTGCACTTTTGGATTTGGTTTTACTCCAATTTGAAGCACGTATGCTTCTAAAATAGTTTGACAGTTTTAGCTCAAAGGCTCATGCGACTGGACAAAAGCGAAGTTCGAAGTGTGAGTTCTCGGCAAAATTTCAAACGCATATTTTTCGGGTGACAAGACTGTTCTCTCCAACTCTATTTTGGGTTTTTCTGTTCTCAAAGTTGGCTGGTGACAAATCCTCTGAATGGTATTTTTGCCTACTTTTCTTAGTTTCGCAAAGTTTTATCCAACTCATTTGCTTTTTTGTATTTTTCCATGCAAATTTACTTCCAGCAGCCAGCTTGGTGGGGCGGTTTCACTTAGTTTTCAAGTGTCTGCCGACACTTGATTAGAGCGGGTCGCCAACTTTTCTTGGTGTCCAACATACGGAAAAAGTAAAAGCTAATTAATTGATAATCAAATAATTAATCACCAACCAAAGTCATCTTTTTCCTTTTGGTTGGAATGAAGTTCAACAATACAAAAATTACGACAAAACTTTCTCATATTTAAAATCACATGACACCGCAAGAAGTAAACAATATCAACCAATTTATTGACCACATGACCAAAGTAACTGTTAGAATAGTCAAAGCTGACAGTACAGACAATCTTACAGGAATGGCTTCGGGATTTCTTTATCAACCTGATAAAAATTACCAACCTATTGTCATCACCGCTGGACATAAGACACCAGAAAAAGGTTGTTTTATTGAAACGAGAATTATAAAAGATGGACAAACCTTATGTGTTAATGCAGGAGAATTTACAATTTTTCATTCACATAAAGACATTGACTATGCTTACAGTCACTTACCAATTGAATTAATAAAAAGTGACATTGAGAATATTGCAAATGTTGAAATAATAACCTACCAAGATATTTTTGTAAAAGCTAAGAAAACAGAAGCGTATGGATTTGCAGTTTGGAATAATTATGAACTTGTAAAAATGGGTGACACATTAACCTTGCCAAGATATTGTTGTTATGAAGTGGGATTAACACTTGTTAAGCAAGACGAGCATATAAATTATTTTAAAACTGCAAGACAAATACAAGAACACGAATATTACCGTGGTGCAAGTGGTTCTCCAGTTGCAGACCCTGAGGGTAGAATCACTGGCATTCTAATTGGCGGAACTGACCCAATTGAATATTTACGAGTTTTTAGGCTTGACAATATTAACTTGCCAACCAATAAAGTATGACTAAAATAATTCATAAAATTAAACTTTATACAAGTTGGGAGAAGGGCAGTAAATCCTCCTTCTTTATAATTCTTGTTCGTTATATACTATTTTCTCGCTCATAAGCACTTGCAACAAGACTATAGCGATGTTCAGAGCGTAAATTCTCAGCAAAATTTCAAACGCATAGTTGTCGTCTACATTTTTAATGCATGGTATTTACCCAAATTTAACACCGAAAAATAAATTCTTTTGCTTTTCAATTTCTTTTTTCAGAACTTGGTATGTAAATTTGGTCGGTGACATTTAGACAGAGATGTTTCTACGCTTTTTAGTCCTTAGCACGCACCATATCGGGCGACAGTTTATCAGCGTTGGCACTCAAAGTTGGTTTCTCTCCAACTCGAAAGCATTGTGTAAAGGCCTGATGTTTTATTAATTAACTCTAAATTTACTCCAAGTCCATCACAATGCTGGTCGTTGGAAAATTATTTACACTATTTTTATTTCTATGTCATCTTTTACTTTCAAATGCTCAAAGTGTGATAAAATTCATGAAGGAATCCCAAGTTTCAATCTAGAAGCTCCCGTATACTATTATTCCATTCCAAGTGATGAAAGAGAATCACGCACTAAACTTACTTCTGACACTTGTGTTATTGATAATGAATACTTCTTTGCAAAAGGTTTTCTAATAATTCCAGTTTTAGGATTAGATGAATCTTTATCTTTTACGCCTTGGGTATCACTAAGTGAATTTAATTTCACCAAATTTCAAGAATCTCTCAATATTGAAGACGCCTCGAAATACGGCTCTATGTTTGGTTGGTTTTCCTCACAAATTGAAGGTTTGGATGATTGCGTTAACCTCAAAACAAACCTAATCTTGCAAGACAATAATTACAGACCTGATATTGACATTGAGCCAACAGAGCATCCTCTCTCGTTAGCTTATCATAATGGAATATCAGAAGAAAAATTAATCGAATTAGTAGAAATCTATCTACATAAATGGTGAAAATATATTCAATCCATTGATTTTTTAAATTCCATAGGCTCGGTCGACACGCAGAAATCGCTGGTCTTTCAGTTTTTCAAACGCATATTTTTTTGCGACGAAGCAGCACTTTGGTAGTTTTATTAGTTTTTCCTGCTTGCAAAGTGGGTCAGCGACACGTCCTCTGCGTGGTATTTTTGCCAGCTTTTCTTCAACTCTCAAAATTTTATCCAACTCATTTGCTTTTTTTCATTTTTCCATGCAACTTTACCTTCAGCAGCATAGTTCTTGGCTTGGGTTCTTGGCGTGCCTGCCGTCCTTTGGACGTCTTATCAGAGCGAACGCAAAGTCAGTTTAGTCCAACTCGAAAGCATTGTGTAAAGGCTTGATATTTAATTAATTAACACTAAAATCACTCCAAAACCATCACAATGCTGGTCGTTGGAATAAAGTTTTCCTCAATGTTACAAAAAATAATCCTAAAATAATTTTGAAGTTTCAACGTTTTATCTTTAACTTTCACATACCAAATAAAACGCACACCTATGAAAAACTTTGCTGTATATCTTCTATTATTTACTCTTAGTTCATGTGGAGAGCCGCCACCCAAGCCAAATGAACCATTTTACTGTAAAGTAGATGGGAAACGATTTAGACCTGATAATGGAGGGGATATATTTTTACAAGCCTTATTAGTAAAGAAGAGTATTCCCAATAATCTATTTTATTTCAATGTTTATTCTGAGGGGAACGGTTGGATTGGTATAAGTGCTAAGTTCAAAGATATTCAAAACGAATTTAAAGAAAAAACTTACGAAATTAACCAAGAATTTAAGGCACATTACTCAACGCCTGAAAAAACAGTTAATGGTGTTAGTTCATCCATAACTTACGAATCTTTCGCCAAAAGTGGTTTTATTACATTTTCAAAGATTGATACTTTGAAAAAAGAAGTTTCTGGCACATTTGAATTTAAAGCAAAAGATACAAAATCTGATAAAATAATTTCAATTTCCAAAGGACAGTTTAATAACGTGTTCTACTACTAAAACAACAATTCAAACATATGAAAGCAATTTTACTATCCTTGCTACTTATTGTAGTGAGCATGAACCTTTTTGCCCAAGTGCCAAGTTGTAATGCTCCTACACCTTATGCAGAAGAAGCCCACCACAAATTGAAAAATCTTGACAAATCTCAAATTCCAAGTGGTATTCTTTATGAAGAGGTATTTCCTTGGGCTGATTTAGAACTTTACAATGCCTCTTCATCAACTGATACAACTACACTTTTGCATTTTTTTCAATCATATTCTGAACTGTTTTATTCCAATTACAACAGAACAAATATGATTCACCCAACAGATTTAGAAAATCTTATTGCAAATTTTCATCCCGATAAAGACTATCATCACCCAATAGGTTTGATTGATTATGATTTCCATTCACTCGACCCCAATGCGGTAGCCAATAATTTACTTTCAGTTTCAAATGGTCAACTTTTTGATGTTGCAGGTAGAACTCAATCACCATATCTGCCAAAAAGAACATTTATTTCATCAATTCTACAAGCAAATAGCATTGATGATTTTTATGATGGTACTCATTATTTTTATTTTAGCCCAACTTTTACATTCTCAAACCGTGGTACTCAAATATCGTCTTACGAATACATTGATTTTTATTTAGATGGTTCTCTTATTAATCGAACCTATACAAACGGAAATAACAGCTTAACAGTTGCAATCAATTTTCCTTATTCTATTGGTGAAAGTACCCTTTCAATCGTATATCACAAAGCAAGTGGTGAAGATGAAGTATCAAGGGTTACACTAAATAAAGAAGCAAGTAAAAATTTGGTGGGTTGTAATGGCGGAACTCAAATACAAGTTACTGGGGATTCATTTGATGGTGGCTATGGAACGGGAGCTTACTCTGCACAAGGGAGAGGGTATATCTTTTGGGCAGAAGGAAATTGCATTACACAACAACTTAAAAAGAGGTTCTTATAGTAATTAGCCGAAAAATTAACTTTTCAAACTAATTGTTTAGTTAGTTTTGGTGTAATTTCCAATTTTAACTTTCCTATACCTCAAATACTTATACAAAGTCATTTTGGAAACACCAATCTCTTCGGCAATTTGATTGACACCCATTTTCCCTTCTTTATAATAGGTCTCAGCAAGAATCGCTTTTTGTTCAGCTTCTTTGGTCATGCCCTGTCTGCGACCTCCCTTTCTGCCTCTGGCTCTTGCAGCTTCTAATCCTGATTTTGTTCGTTCACGAATTAGGTCTCTCTCAAACTCTGCAAACGAAGCAGAAATATTAAAGAATAATCTTCCCTGTGGAGTGGTCGTATCAATCGCATCATTGATACTTCTGATACCAACTTCTTTTGAGTTTAGCTCTGAAACTACTTCGAGTAAATGTTTTAGCGAACGACCCAAACGGTCAAGTTTGTAAACAACCACAATATCACCCTTTCGGATATGCTTCAAAAGATTTTGTAATTCGGGTCGGTCAGTTTTTGCACCCGATGCTGTCTCTTCAAAAATCATCTCACACCCATCTTTGTTGAGAGCATCAATTTGTAAATCTAAAACTTGGTCTTTGGTACTAATCCTTGCATAGCCTATTTTCATTCTGATTGTATATAGTTATTCAATATTTGAAAACGTTAAATATACTTTGTTTGATATACAACAAATATATACAAATAACACCATAAAAAGAATTATTTTGTGATTTGGTTTAGGTGTTTGCAAAAGTCCAAATAAACGCACGTTTAATTATACTGATAATTATGGCATCTTCCTTTTTAACGCAACAAGAACGGATAGCTTTTGATGGCTTTCCACCCATTGATGATTCTATTATGCAACAATACTTTTACATTCGGAGAGAAGATAAACCTATCGTTGAATCTTTTTATGGAACACTAAACAGAGTAGCTGTTTTTATTCAAATTGGATTACTTCGTTATATTGGCTACTTACCCGGCGATTGGGAAATGATAACTCCTGCTATTTTGGTCAAATTTGTTTTAAAGCAAATTAACCCAAAAGGTTCTGACTCTATTAATTTGAAAGACTATACGCAACATGGAAAAATAAGAACAGAGCATTTACAACAAATTCTAAAACATTACCAGCTCCGAAAATGGCAACCTATGGATGCTCCAATGATAGAAAAATGGCTCGTTCATCAAGGAATGGAACATGACAATCAAAGGTGGCTTTTAGAAAAACTATGTAACAAATTGCTCCAAGATAAGATTATACGTCCAAGTATTGGAACATTAGAAAGGATTGTACTGGGGATTGAGGAACAAATCCATCAAGAAACCTATGGCCGCCTATCTAACTTCTGGACTACCGAGTTTGAAAAAACATTAGACAACCTGTTGGTTTTTGATACACTTCTCAAACAAACCAAACATCGCTGGTTAAGCAATTATCCTGTTTCAAGTACAGCAAAAAGTATCAATGAGGCACTTGAAAAAATAGCTTTTTTGAAGGGAATGTTTGTTCATCAATGGGATTTGACAATGATACCTGTGAATCGTCAAAAGAAATTGGCAAATGTGGTTCGTAATAACACCAATCAATATTTACAAAGAATGTCAAGCCCAAAACGGCACCCCGCCTTAGTTTGTTTTTTACGAGAAACCTTGTTAGAAATGACTGATACGGTCATTTCTATGTATCAAAGCTTTTGGATTCATGCTATTTCAGAAGCAAAAAAAGCCCATGAACTTTATCAGATAAACTCAATAAAAACACAAAAACAAGCAGTCAGTACCCTTACAAAAGCATCCGAAATGCTTTTAGATGATAGTATAGAGAATAATTTACTGAGAGAAAAAATATTTGAAAATCTATCCAAAGAGCAAATCAAAGAAGCTATTGATACGATTTTGAAGATAAATAAGCCTTTGGAGCAATCCTATCTCCATTTTTTAATCAAATCTTACGGTCGTTTTAAACAATTTACACCTAAATTACTCCAACAGATTGATTTCAAAATGGCTTTTAACAAAGATAATTTTGAAAAAGGTCTTGCTATCGTGAAAGAATTGCAAAGTGGGATGAAACGGAAAATACCTGAATCTGCACCAACAAATTTCATTAGTCAAACATGGCAAAAAGTGGTGTTTGAAGGAGAGTCCATTCAAAATCAAGCCTACGAACTTTGTGTACTATTGGTACTCCGGGATAGGCTTTTATCTGGAGATGTTTTCATAGAATTATCAAGAAAATATGCCGATTTCAATAGCTTTTTAATCCCTAAACAGCGTTGGTTGATAGATTCTAAGCAAATAAGTTTACCATTTGGTGGTTTAGATTTGATTGAAAGAATTGATGAAAAAGTTACAGAATTTAAAGAACTATTGCCACCTCTTAAATACTTACTGAAAAGTGGTGTTGAAATCAGAATTGAAGATGGTGTGTTGATTGTACCACCTCTTGAAGCAGAAACATTGAACGATTCTGTTAAAGAATTAAAGGAGCAAATCAAAATTCGATTGCCCAAAGTAGGCATTGTTGAAATGATTAGAGAGGTGGATAGTTGGGTAAACTACTCCAAAGAATTTTCAGAGAATGCTGAAACGAATTCAGCACAAAGCCAAGCAATGATTTATGCAGCACTTTTGTCGAATGCTTGCAATCTTTCGTTGATGGATTTAGCCGCATCGGCGGTCCGATCGTTCTTCCGAAATTGATTATCGTTCGCTTTGGTGGGTGGCAAATAATAATTTTTCAGACGAAAACATCAAAAAAGCAAACGATTTATTGGTTAATTTTCACTCAAAACAATGGTTGAGTGCTTATTGGGGTAGTGGAACACTATCATCTTCGGATGGACAAAGATTTGCAACAAGTGGTAAAATTAGAAATGCAACAGCCCTTCCCAAATACTTTGGCTATGGCAAAGGTATTACATTTTACACCCATACTGCTGACCAATACAGTCAGTATGGTTCAAAGGTGATTCCGACCAATGAACGTGATGCCACGTATGTTTTGGACGAAATTCTTACCAATGAAACAGACCTCAATATCCTTGAACATACCACAGACACACATGGTTATACTGACTTGAATTTTGCTTTATTCGATTTGGTAGGCAAAACTTTTGCCCCCAGAATTCGAGATATTAAGAATCAACGACTTTACAAAATCAAAATAGCCAACCAAAACGTAGAATTGGACTATCCTGAATTAAAATTTACTGGTACTGTCAGTATTGACTATCTCAAAAGCAATATAGATGAATTGCAGAGAGTGGCTGCATCCATATTGACGGGTACAGTTTCGGCATCTTTACTAATCAGCAAATTGCAAGCCTATCCACGACAAAACAATCTCATGTATGTTTTACAAACTTATGGGCAACTGTGTAAGACTATTTTTATTTTCAAATATCTGCTCCATTTACCACTCAGACATCGAATTAATACACAGCTAAACAAAGGTGAGCAATTACATAATCTACGGTCTTACTTATGGTTCGGGGGGGATGGTATTATCCGTAAAAAACAGGAAAATGAGCAACAAATTACTGCAAGAATGCTCAATTTGCTTACAAATTTCGTTACGGTTTGGAATACTGTTTATATTCAAGAAGTTCTAAAACAACTTCAAAAAGAAGGATTTGAAATGGGCGGCCAACCGCTTAAAGAAGATGACTTTGTACACATTTCACCTGCACCGTTTGAACATATTAATCGGCTTGGAAAATATACGTTTAATTCTGAAATTAAATTAGAAGATAATGGATTAAGACCTTTGAGAAATCCTAAAACCAACTAAATAATTAGTTTGAAAGGTTAATTTTTCGGCTATTTACTATAAGAACCTCAATTTTCATTACTGATGCCTTTTCTACCAAAATTCGTTCGCTGGTCAGAATGAGAAGGTCGCTCATCGAAGATGCTGCCACTTACATTCGTCGAATCCAAAAATCACTACGTAATATCAACGTCAGATTGGATGCTGCTTTGGGAGATACTCAGTCAAAATCAGGTATGAGCATCGTGCAAGCTATTTGTCAAGGGGAGGAAAATCCCGAAAAACTTGCCGAACTGTGCCATTATTCATGCAAAAAGCCCAAAACAGAAATCGCACAACTGCTCAAAGGCAATTGGAATGAGAATGTTCGGTTCGAAATCAGAAGTTCGTACCGAATTTACATGAAAATTCAAGAAGAAATAGCCCTGCTGGATAAACAACTCGATGAATCTTTTATGCAGTTTACCCAAAATCTAAGTGGCAAACAAAAGTACAATCCCAAAGACTCCAGAAGCAGGAATGCACCTAAAATTGACATCGAAAAATATGCCCTCAAAATTTTCGGTGTTAATCTTGGTCAAATTCCAGGCATGGGAAAAGATGCACTGCTGAATATCATTGCCGAAGTAGGGCAGGAGATTCACAAGTTTCATTCAGCTAAAGCATTTGCCAAGTGGCTTGGGTTTACTCCAAACAACAAGTCTTCGGGAGGAAAAATCCTTTCTAAAAAAACACTCAAAAATAAATCTTCACTGCCTATCACTTTCAGAATGGTTGCCAATGCCATTGGGAACATCAAAAAGCCGAATCCACTCACTAACTTTTTCCATAAAATAGCCTATCGTACTTCGAGAATTAAAGCAGTAACAGCAACTGCTCGAAAGGTGGCGGTCATCACTTACAATATGATAGTTAAAAAAGAAGAGTTTGAAGAAAATAAAACTCAAACAAGTATCGAAAAATTAAAAGAGAGTCAAATTAAGAAAATTCAAAAAAACATACTTAAATTTGGCATTACTACTGATGATTTAGGTATAAATCCTAATTTTGTAAATGTTTGATTATCAGTATCTTAGATTTTATGCGTACATCATTCGCATTAAGAAAAGGTAAATAATTGAAAATCAATAAATTAACTACAAACCCAACCATCTCAATGCTTTTGGTTGGAATGAAGAAAAATGAAATGGATGTTTGGAAACACTGCATAATATCAAAAAGAAAATTTGGCGGAAGTCCAGAAGACTATTTTGACATCCATAATTTCATTGATTGCAGTAAGCTATTTATTTTTCATTCTAAGCATCGAATATTATTACATAATCTTTACGGAATAGAAATTTGTATTTCACTATTTGGACATTACATAATAAATACTGACCAAAAGACAATTTTAGTAAGAGATATTGCTGCTGAGCATTGTAAAGAAGATTTGAGCGGTTTTGTACCAACTTTGAATGATTGGTTTATCAACTTCGATTTACCTGATAACTTTGTAATTCCTGACATTACAGATACAGACTTAAAAGATTTTATATACAAACCTTATCTTCGTTCTGGCTGTAAATCTTCAATGCTAATTACTTGCAGTAATTTTGGTGTACATTTGGTTGAAAAAATATATGGATTAGACAAAGCATTATTGTTAATAAACTCCTTACCCGCTGAACAGACCGTTAACAACATTCTACAAAAATATAGATTTAATCATAAATGGCAGGTTTTTCCTGATAGAAACGAACTAATTTGGCTACAAGAATATGATAAAAGCAAATAAATACTGGTTAAAAAATCAATTAAATCAACTTCTCAAAGCGGGAAAGGAAATAACACTTGATTTCAATTGTGGAAATGATGAGGCTCATATTGTTCCATTTATAGATGGTATAATGTCAGAATATAATGAACTCTATTTTAACTTAGAAGAAGTTATTTTTATTGACTTAAACTTACCCAGTGCTGGTGAATACATGGTTACAGGGAAAGGATATTTAACTCTCAACGACGATAATATCTATTTACATTATGACTTAGAAGGTTTCATGTATAATTATGATGATGAGAATGAATGTGAGAAGGATGATTTTGAACCTAAAAAAGATATTCAAGAAAAAATGACCGATAGATATCTGCTTTTATCTAAAGAATATGATGACGAAGGCAAGTTAAAAGAGTTTTTAGAACAAAAGGAAAAGAAAGACATAAATCAAACTCAAATTAATTCTAATTTTTCCCCATCTGAACAAGAATTATGGAACAGATTAAGAGGAGATGTCAATAGTAATGTAAATTTACCAAACAAAAGTAAACCATGGTGGAAGTTTTGGTGAAATAAATTTGTAGAAAAGAGGCACTTGCAACAAGACAAAAGCGAAGTTTTTAATCGTTAATTCTACGCAAAATTTCAAACGCATAGTTTTCGGCGACATTTTTAATGCGTGGTATTTTCTCAAATTTCACTCCGAACAATAAATTCTTTTGCTTTTCATTTTCTTTTTTCAGAACTTGGTATGCAGATTTGGTCAGCGACATTTAGGCAGAGCTGTTTCTATGATTTTTATATCATAGCTCGCATCTATCTTGGTGACACTTTGAAGGCGTTGGCACTCAAAGTTAGTTTGCGTCCAACACGGGCAAGTGCGTAAACGCCTTAAAATCAATTAGTTAACCAAAAATCAATCCCCAGCATCGCACTTGCGTGCCGTTGGAATTTTTTAAAAATGAGATATTTTCTAATCCTCCTAACTTTCTCTTGTTTTTCTCAAAACCAAGATAACCAGCTTCTAAAAATTGGGGATAGAACATTTGTCCTTTTTAGTGAAAAAAGTAGTAAAAAACAATTTTCAGAATTTGCTCATTTCAAAAACAAACAATTCAAAACAGTTGATAGTATTATTGCACAAAGAGCAGTAGAAGAACTTTATATACAGAGTTGTAATGCCTCTAAACAATTCCATACTTTTACACAAGAATCGACTTTTGAAAGACTTAGAGAAGAAGGGAATCGAAAAGAGTTAAGAATTTACAAGAAACAAGTGAGGCGTCAAAATAAGTATTTCTTAAAATATTGCCCCAAATGGAATAAAGATTTGAGAAAATTTGATGGACAAATATTAGCCTACATAAACGAAAATACAGACCTAATTTTATGGATGCAGCTCTTTAATTTTGAAACTGACCCCCATGAAATTAAAAGACAATATGTTAATTTTTGGGTTACTGGATTTCATGGGTGGTTTGAGACAAATGTTCAACATTTCCATTTTAACGCAAATACTAACAAAATCAGTATAAATGAAGAGCTTTGATTTGATAGTAAGTTTTTTTTGGTCTGTTCAAAGAACTTCAAACATCACGCCGACAAGATATTAGAGCGATTTCAAGGGGTCTTCAACTTCTCGGTCGACAGCTACTACCTTTTTTCAAGAAGTGCTTGCTTTTCTCCAAATAGTTACTAAATTTGTTTCTGTTTGGTTGGTTTTCAAAATCAACTTGGGACTGCGTCCCTGCGTTGCTTGCCATCATTCGTGCGTCCCAACAGCCGCATTAAGAAAAGGTAAGTAATCATAAATCAATATATTAACTTTAAAACCCAACCATCTCAATGCTTTTGGTTGGAATGAGGGGATGATAACTAAAATAATAGCTTTTTCAAGTCATTCATTTTTAAACATCTGACCTTTGGAAAAGCAATCTTTTGAAGAGCTTTAAAGTGTTTATCGTGAGTAATTATATAGTCGGCTTGGCAAGCAATTGCACAATCAACAAATTTATTATCATCTCTATCTATGGTAATCAAATCCCAATAATAATAGGGTGTTATCAATATGGAGTTCTTTAAATTTGGTAACATTTCAACAACATTATGAGCTATGTTTGGAGAATAGAAATCACCAATAACTTCTTCATATTCTTCTAAAATTTCAGTTGTAATTCCAAACTCAAAAATACCTGAGCGTAGCCCATCAAAAAGCCATCTTGTCTCTGAAAGTTTGGGAATACTTACAAGCAAACAGTTCGTGTCAATAACTAATCTCATCAATGAGTGTATTTCGTTCGTTTATGTGTATTAAGTGCTTTATCCAAATCTTTCTGGGTTAGGCCTCTTGTCTCCCAAATCTCATCCATTTCTTCATCAATTTGTTTAGCAAAATATTCTGCTAATAGTTGCTTTATTTCTTGCTCTTGCTTACTATTCAGTTGTCTGTCAAAGATTTTTAACATAAACATCTGCATTGAGTTCAATTTTGTAACTGCTTCCATCTTAATAATTATTTTTAATCAATGGTTTTAACTTTTTCAAAGTATAAAACTTACTATCTAGTATATAGCCTAATGAATAGCCTTTTAGAATCTGCTTACACTCTTTCAAATGGTAACGATAAACTACATGATATAATTTCTTGTCTTCTCCAAAAAAGTAATTTGGATGCCCATCTATCTCCCACTTTCGTAAGATTGTCTCTTCTTTAACGTATTTCTGCTTCATTATTTAATACTTTCACTTGCAATTTTAAACACAATTTAATACTATTGCAACAAGTTCTTAAAAAGAATGAGTTTTTAATCAAATTTCAAACCGCTTCATGTTAAATAGCTGTTAATCAGTTCTTATAATGAATGAAGCACTTCGTCCAATTATTAGTTGGAATTGAAAAGAAAAATTCAAATAAATCAACATGAGAAACTTTAATAAACTGTTGTACATTCTAATATCAGTAACAATTTTATCATGTTCTATCATTGACCCAAAACCTAAAAATGCCAACCATTTAGTATTCATTGGCAGTTATGATGATAATTTATATGCTTTAAATGCGAAAACAGGTGAAGTAAAATGGAAATATAAAACAAAAGATAAATTTACTAATTCGTGTACTATATATGATAATTTAGTTTATTTTTATCAAGATGCTTATATAACAGCATTGGAGGTAAATACAGGAAAGAAAGTTTGGGAATATTATGTTGAAGCTTATAATCCAATAGCTTCCCCACCATTTATAATAATGTACTTTATACAAATGGGAATTACTCAATTATTGGTTTGGATATTAAAACTGGTAAATTAGTGAAACAAATAAAGGAACTTGAAGTTAGAGGTTCAATTGTAATTAATGATGGAGTTTTGTATGGAAATTCACTTGCCACAGTGTTTGCTTATGATTTATTAAGAGATAAAAAAAAATGGGAAAAGTCAATTATAGATTTTGGAAATTTTTTTGCACCAGTTGCCTTTTCTGAAAACAGTATTTTTTTTGGGGGAAGTTATGATTATTTATATTCATTAAACGCTGAAAATGGTGAAATTCAATGGAAATTTAAAACAAACAATGACGTTCAATCATCACCAACTATATATAATAATACAGTTTATTTTGGTAGCGATGATGGCAGTCTATATGCACTTGGAAGTAAAACTGGCGATTTAAAATGGAAATATGGAACAAGAATTGATATAAGAAGTTCTCCTATCGTATCCAATAATTTGCTATATCTTACCGGTATTGATGGGAAAATCTATTGTTTTGAGCCGGATAATGGAAAGTTAAAATGGAGTGACCAACTTACACTTCAAATTTATGGGTCGCCTGCCGTTGCAAATGGCTTTGTTTACTTTGGATGCAAAGACAATAAAGTATACTGTTATAATGCATCAACTGGAAAGAAAGTATGGGAATTTGAAACTGAAGATGATGTTTGGGCTTCGCCTACTGTTATTGATGATAATAATGCAGTTTTCTATTCAGGAATTTCTGGAATGGTAAATTAAAGTTGTATGCAACTAAAATTAACTTGAAAGTTTTTATTTGCATAATTCTTCCATTTTCAGCAGTTTTACAAAAAATATAGTTCTTTAAAATAACAGCTTGAGTATCGAGCAACGTGGCGAGTGCGGGCGTGCAACAAAAAAGACCTTTCAATTTGAAAATTCACTTCGGACAGGAGATTAGCGAGTTATCCAAAGGGTCTTCAACCTGCTTGGCGACAGACACTCAGAGCAGTTTCTACGATTTTTTTCATCTTAGCACGCAGCGTTGTTGGTGGACATCAAATCGGAACGGTTCGCAAAGTTGGTTTGTCTCCAACACGAGCAAATAAGTAAAAGTTTGATAAATCAATTAATAAACTCAAAATCCAATGCCCATCTTCTTATTTGCGGTCGTTGGAACGAGAACAAAAATTTAATGAAAGAGCAATTAGAACAACTTTTAATCGAATCAAATATAAATAAAGACACGATAAGTCGGGTTATTGATACTTATAAAGAAGCATATAGATTAGTTTTAAAAAATAAGGAAGACTACTCAAATGTAGGAAATTCAAGAGTTGGTGGTTTACCTGATTTACCTCTTAATTATGAATATCCACTTTCAAAAAATGGATACTTATTACAATTTGTTGCTCAAATTAACTTGGCTGATTTAGAATATGAAGTTATACAAAATTTACCCAAAACTGGAGTTCTATACTTTTTTCAACTTTTAGATGACGAATATGATTATAAGGTTCTTTATTTCAACGGCAAATTGACTGAACTTAGACAATTCGAGCCTAAAAACCAATTTGAATTTCATGAATTTGGAGAGCCATTTCCAGCCTTCAAATTAGATTTTGAGTTAATTGCAACAATTGACACCAACTTACTTCACACATTGATTATAGAGGAATTTGGAACTGAAATTTTTGATAAAGATAGTTACAAAAGGCTGGAGCACTTGTTTTTAGACGATAGAAGAATTGGCGGAAACCCTCAATGGATTAGTAGAAGCCCTCTAGTAAGTGCCATAATGGAAAAGGGTAATCTTACCACTTTGGAAAGTCAGCTTTTCGGTTATGATTTCCATTTAGAAGGTAAAGATACATTTGAGAGATGGACTTACTGGGATGAAAGATTAGCTGATGACCCCAATAATGAAGATTTAAAATCAATAGTCAAAAATATGGAAGACTTAATTGATTTTTACCCTATTTTTGTTAATAATCGAAGTCACTATCAAAATCTTTTAAAAAAATGGCATGTTTTACTTGTAATTGACTCAATTGATGAATGTGAAATGTGTTGGAATGATGCAGGTCTTTTAACATTTTGTGTAAACGAAGATGATTTAGCTATCGATAATTTTGAGAATGTATATTCAACTGTTGAATCCTCTTAATTTAATAAATTCAGTGCTTTGATTTTGCTTTTTGAGTCGTATGCTGCTAAAATAGTTTGACAGTTTTAGCTCAAAGGCTCGGTCGACTGAACAAAAGCGAAGTTTTTAACTGTTAATTCTACGCAAAATTTCAAACGCAAAGTCACGTCCGACATTTCCAATGCGTGGTATTTGCTTAAATTTCACTCTGAAAAATAAATTATTTTGCTTTTCAATTTCTTTTTTCAGAACTTGGTATGCAGATTTGGTTCGGGACAGTTTATAAGCGGGTTGTGGCTGGCGTGCATATTTAGTTTTCAGCAGCATATTTTGTGGGGTTGGTTTGGTTGGGACATTTGGTGTCAGGTGACACCAAATTAGAGCAGTCGCAAAGTGATTCGAGTCCAACACGAGCAAATAAGTAAAAGTTTGATATTCAACTAATTAACTCAAAATCCAATTCCCAATCTTCTTATTTGCGGTCGTTGGAAAATTATTCACACTATTTTTATTTCTATGTCATCTTTTACTTTCAAATGCTCAAAGTGTGATAAAATTCATGAAGGAATCCCAAGTTTCAATCTAGAAGCTCCCGTATACTATTATTCCATTCCAAGTGATGAAAGAGAATCACGCACTAAACTTACTTCTGACACTTGTGTTATTGATAATGAATACTTCTTTGCAAAAGGTTTTCTAATAATTCCAGTTTTAGGATTAGATGAATCTTTATCTTTTACGCCTTGGGTATCACTAAGTGAATTTAATTTCACCAAATTTCAAGAATCTCTCAATATTGAAGACGCCTCGAAATACGGCTCTATGTTTGGTTGGTTTTCCTCACAAATTGAAGGTTTTGATGATTGCGTTAACCTCAAAACAAACCTAATCTTGCAAGACAATAATTACAGACCTGATATTGACATTGAGCCAACAGAGCATCCTCTCTCGTTAGCTTATCATAATGGAATATCAGAAGAAAAATTAATCGAATTAGTAGAAATCTATCTACATAAATGGTGAAAATATATTCAATCCATTGATTTTTTAAATTCCATAGGCTCGGTCGACACGCAGAAATCGCTGGTCTTTCAGTTTTTCAAACGCATATTTTTTTGCGACGAAGCAGCACTTTGGTAGTTTTATTAGTTTTTCCTGCTTGCAAAGTGGGTCAGCGACACGTCCTCTGCGTGGTATTTTTGCCAGCTTTTCTTCAACTCTCAAAATTTTATCCAACTCATTTGCTTTTTTTCATTTTTCCATGCAACTTTACCTTCAGCAGCATAGTTCTTGGCTTGGGTTCTTGGCGTGCCTGCCGTCCTTTGGACGTCTTATCAGAGCGAACGCAAAGTCAGTTTAGTCCAACTCGAAAGCATTGTGTAAAGGCTTGATATTTAATTAATTAACACTAAAATCACTCCAAAACCATCACAATGCTGGTCGTTGGAATAAAGAAAAAGTAGATGAAGTTATACAATACTATACATAACTATATAAAGTATAATATTTACGCTACAAAAGTATGGTTATTGAGTGTTCTGATTACTCCTTTTTTAATCTTGTATAATGATTTTAAGGTTTCTTCTTTAGATAATTTACTTTCATATTTTATTTACTCTTGTGTAGGAATAATTATTGGTTTTGTTTTATCCATACCGAATTGGATATTACTAAATTGGGCAGTAAGCAAAGTAAAAAAATATACTAATCACAACAGAAGATTACTTATTCAAATTATTGTTGTAGGATTAACTTTAGTATTATTCTCGTTTTTCCTTCAAAAAGCATTTTGGAATTGGAGACAAAGAGACTTCAATTTGGTTGGAGTTTATATCATTACACTAAGTTTTGGAGTCTGGTATCACAAAATATAAGCGGCTCGGTCGACACGCAAAATTCGCTGGTTTTTCAGTTTTTCAAACGCATAATTTTCGTGTGACAGGACAGTTCTCTCCTACTCCATTTAGGTTTTTCTGCTTGCAAAGTTGGCGTCTGACAAGTTCTCTGAGTGGTATTTTTGTCAACTTTTCAAAGTTTCGCAAAGTTTTACCCAACTCATTTGCTTTTTTGTATTTTTCCATGCAAATTTACTTTCAGCATTCAGCTTTGCTGGTTTGGGTTGGTTGGCGTGCGTAGCGTCTGGTGACGCTAAATCAGAGCGTTCGCAATGTTTGCTTGCGTCCAACACGGGCAAGTGCGTAAACGCCTTAAAATCAATTAGTTAATCAAAAATCAAATCCCAGCATCGCACTTGCGAGCCGTTGGAAGTACAAAGTATACCCAAAAGTACCGAATAATAAATTTTTCTGCATTCACTTTCTTAAAGTTTTACCTTTATTTACATTTGTGTTAATCTTGAAATATGTAAAAACAAGTTTTAAGTCAAGCCATTTTGTACTGAAAGAAAAATCTTTGTACCATAACCTACTTAAACAACTTCTTAAAAATTACGGTTTCCAAGAAGTTAAAAACCAAATAATATTTGCTTAAAATAACTGTTAGGTACTTTCAAGCAGTTGTATGTGGATAAGTTTTCATTAAAAATAATTTGCTATTTTCAGAAAAAACTATAAACTTTGAAAGTAAATTTCTCTATAACTATGAATCTAAATGAAGCTCTTCCTATACTAAAAGAGATGAAAATCCGAGGCCGTCTTGTCCTTTTTATTGGTTCAGGGATTTCCATTAATTCAGGTCTTCCAACTTGGAAAGGTTTAATGATTCAAATTTTAGATTTATGTGAGGATATTTTAAGCATGTTAAAGAAAAAAACAATCAAATACTTGACCCAAATTATCAAATTGATACCAAGCTTATTGAGGAGTTTGAGCAAACGATAGAAGATGCTAAAAATGACATTGATGCACACCCAATTTGGTCAGTTACTGTTTTGAAAGAACAACTGAAAAAATTGGAGCAACGTAATGCCGAAAAAACAACTCAGATTTTTCAAGAACAAATATTAGGTCAATTCTTATCCAAAGAACCAAATGCCTATCATGAGGATATTATCCTTTCTAATTATCCAATAATTCTGACCACAAATTATGATGATTTATTGTTCAAAGCCGCTAAGAAGTTAAGTGTTAAAGAGTATCTATATTCTGTTTTTGATTTTAATCAGCCAGAGGAAATAGCTAACAAGTTATATTTTAAAGAACCCTTTATTTTTCATATTCATGGTAAAGCTAGGATTTATGATGGGTCATTTAAGTTCGATAACATTATTTTAACTAAAGATGATTATCAAAAAATAAGAAAAGATAGACCTGCATTTTCTCAATTACTTCGTAGCATATTCTTACAAAATACTGTTCTTTTTGTTGGTTATGGAGCTAATGACCCTCACTTAAATGATGTTTTTGAAGAAATGTCTTATCTTTTCCCTGAAAATAGTTTGACAAATAGACATTACGTGGTTTGGAAAAAAGACGCTAATTTTAGTAAAATTCAAAGCGAATACAATAAGTTAAATAGGTTACAATTTATTACTATTGACGATTACAGTGAATATTCAACACTTTTTTCATATTTAAAATTCTAAATATAGATGGCAAAGGTTTACACTAAAATTCCTCTTGAAAACAAAAGAGAACTGAATAAAGCAGTTAGGTCTATCTTACAAAGTTGTAAAAGTTTATCAAGAGGTAAATCAGTAAAAAGAGTATTAGACAAAGTTCATGAGGATAAAAAGCCAATAATCATTTCAACGCTTTTTCATACAAAAGAACTTATAAATAATTCGATAACAATAAATAGTAGTAAAAAAAATAATATTTCATATCTAAACCGAATAAGTTACTTAATGGAACTTATTGAAATAACTGCGTCAAAGAAAAAAAATGGTTTATATAAACCCATAAAAATGAAAAGAATCACAGATTTAATCAAGTATCATTCAAAATCATTCAAAGTTTTAGACACATTAGAAGAAATTAGACCCAATTCTGTCAATATTGAAATTGATAATGATTCATGGTGTGATGTTAATAAGACAGCTATAATGATTTGGGGAAATAATGCTTATGACGTAAATACTTACGAGTAATATTTGGCTTATTTAAAGTAATTATTGGAGTTTTTGAAGTAATCAAAAACTCCATATTTATAATAACTAAATGTCAACTGGAATCGAGTCTACTATACTAAATAGTTCATTTTGGATAAGAAATACTTGCAATTTTCTCAAATTTTACTTCAAACAATAAATTCTTTTGCTTTCTAATTTCTTTTTTCAGAATTTAGTATGCAGCTTGGGTTTGGGGACAGTTAGGCAGAGCAGTTTCTACGCTTTTTTCTATCTTGGTTCTCATCTTTGTTGGTGGACATCAAATCGGAACGGTTCGCAAAGTTGGCTTGTATCCAACGTGAGCAAATAAGTAAAAGTTTGATAAATCAAAAATTAACTCAAAATCCAATCCCCAATCTTCTCATTTGCGGTCGTTGGAAGCGGGATAGCCATAATAAGAAACTGCTACTAAACCTTCTCAAATTTATCGTATGCGATATTATGAAATCTCAAATAATTAATCAACGTTCTAATTATGCAAATTCATAAAGCCAAACGCTTTGAAAGAGAAATTATTCAAAATTCAACCATAGAAAAGACAAAATATGACAACTGTATTTTCTTTAATACAACCTTTGAAACAGTAATTTGGAGTCAATGCCATTTTCATAACACTTCGTTTGCTGATGGTTGTTTAATTTCAAATTCAAAATTTGTTGACTGCAAATTCACAGGACAGCATACCAATATGGGAGGATTGACAAAATATACTAATTGCGAATTTGATAATGTAACCTTTAAAAACATTCAATTTTGGAAGTCTATTTTTATCGGATGTAAATTTTCTGGATTAGCTTATAATATCGTTTTCTATGGTAATGAAGCTCCAAATGGTTGGGAAACCAAATTCTTAAACGTTGACATTACTAACCTAAAATTAGAATTTGTAGATTTCAGATGTAATTTTGACTTTTCCCAAACGATAGTGTAATACACAGCATCAGGTTATGGTAATTCTGAAATAGTTTGACAGTTTTAGCTAACCTTCGACGAGCCGAATTCGCTATGTTTTTAAGCGTTTCAAACGCCTAATTTTTTGCGACGTGGCAGCATTTGGGTTCACCATGTAAATTTTCCTGCATGCAAAGTGGGCTGGCGACAAATTCTCTGCGTGGTATATTTGCCAACTTTTTTCCAATACGTAAAGTTTTACCCAACTCATTTGCTTTTTTGTATTTTTCCGTGCAAATTTACTTCCGGCAGAATAATTCTTGACTTGGGTTCTTGGTGTGCCTGCCGTCCGTGGGACGGCATATCAGAGCAAACTCAAAGTTCATCAGTCCCAACACGAGCAAATATGTAAAAGTTCTTAAATTTTTAACCAAAATCGCCAAATATTCTGCAAAATCATCATATTTGCGAATCGTTGGAATGTAAACAAAAAAAATATATGTTCTATTTAGGTATCGTAGGAATTATGTTTAAAGTAGAATACTTGATTTTACTTGATAATGAAAAAACTTCTTGTAAAACAATTAAAGCATTGAAGAATTTTATTCAATCTGATTCAAATATTGAAATAGACAAAGACATAATTACTTATAAGGATTTCAAAGCATCAATTCAAATAAAAACAGGTAAGCCAAGTGATTCCACACATTTGTTTTTTAACATTACTTTAAGTTGTGCTTCTGAAAGTGAAATAGAAAAGTTTTCTTCATTACTGAAAGCGATTAGGTCACTTTTGTCTTTATTAACAAAAACATATTATATTCTTTGGGACGACTTAAGTTTATTTTATTCTCAGAAATCATACCCGATAATTTTCGATATTGAGAATTTAATGCGGAAGCTAATAACAAAGTTTATGCTACTAAATATAGGAGTTGGCTGGACAAAAGATAGAATACCTACTGAAGTACAACAATCAGTCAACCCGAATAATAATGACACCAATTATTTACAAAATGTCGACTTTATTCAATTAAAAAACTTTTTATTTAGCGAATACTATCCAAACCATAAAGAAAGTTTAATAAAAGAACTTAAAAGTGCTAAAGACATAACAAAATTAAATTTGCAAGATATTAAATCTCTAATTCCAGAATCAAACTGGGAAAAGTATTTTGATGTCCATTGTTGGTTGTGATGCGGATTATTTAAAAAAGAGATGGGATAAGCTTTATGATTTAAGATGTAAAATTGCTCATAATAAATCCTTCAACAAAACCGATTCACAGGATGTTGAAAAATTAACTTTAGAGTTAAAACCCTACATTCAAAAAGCATTAGACAACCTCGATAAGGTTAATTTATCGGAAGAAGAACGTGAGAACATAGCAGAAAATGTTGTAATAAGTTTAAGTGAAGTATATGGTAATTTCATAATAAAATTTAGGCAGCTTGAAAAGCTAATTAGACGAGTTTCTTATCACCCCAATTTTAACATTGCAGGAGAAAAATTTATGACATATGGTGCACAAACAATTTTTCTAAGAAAGAAGGATATTATTACTGATGAACAATATTCAGACCTAAAAAGAATTTATTATTCACGTAATGATATTGTTCATGGTGGAGATTTTTCAACTCAAACACTTCAAGAAATCAAGTTTTCTGAAACAGTGATAGAGGATTTAATTCAATTTTTCAAATTAATATTGCGAAAAACTTTAGATTCTAATCAATCCTCACTTATCGAAGAAACAATATAAAAATAGATGTTAACAATAAATAGTTTGACAATTTTTGGCTCAAAGTCTCGTTCGACGAGCCGAATCCGCTGGTTTTTCGGTTTTTCAAACGCATAATTTTTGTGTGACAGGACAGTTCTCTCTTACTCACTTAAAGATTTTCTGCTTGCATAGTTGGCTTGCGACAAATTCTCTGAGTGGTATTTTTGCAAACTTTTCTCCTATTCGCAAAGTTTTATCCAACTCATTTGCTTTTTTGTATTTTTCCATGCAAATTTACCTTCAGCAGCACAGTTCTTGGCTTGGGTTCTTAGCGTGCAAGCCGTCCTTCGGACGTCTTATCAGAGCAGGCTCAAAGTTCATCAGTCCCAACGTGAAGCATTATGTAAAGGCTTGGAAAACCAATCTTTTTAATCAACTTTTTAAAAACACCATCATAATGCTGGTCGTTGGAAGTTTTGTTCAACAATACAAAAACTACGACAAAACTTTCGTATATTTGAGAGTTAGCAGAAATTATGGCCACAAACCGTAAACTTAAAATCTTATTCGGACTATTATCGGTCGGATTTGAAGCAACTTTGCTTTTTAAGTTAGTAAATGTCACCTCGAAAAATCTTTATCAATTAATAAAAATTCAAATGATATGACTAAAAAAACGAAAACAATTCTATCTGTAACAGCCGTAATATTGTCAATTTTGACCTTTTCTTGTGGTCAAATCAAAAATCTATATGCATTGAAGAAGTATGGCAAAAATTTTAAAGCTACAACGATAGCCGAAAATTTTAGGAGTTTACAAAAGAAGTATCCTGCTATTTATATCCCACCAGCAGAAAATCCCTCCCCGCTTACTTCATCATTAAAAGAAGATATTTTTCCTCAAGATTTTGTTTTTGATGGGGTTAAGTATGATGTAGCTGAAGAAATAAAGCAAAGAGGTTTAACTTCATTGTTAATTATTAAAGACGGAAATTTGATACATGAGAAATACTACCAAGGTAATACACCATCTACTCCTGTTATTATCTTTTCATGTACTAAATCTGTAATGGGATTGCTAATTGGGATTGCATACGAAAAAGGATTTATTCAAAGTTTATCCGACCCTGTAGAGAAATATGCACCTGAGCTAAAAGGCACTGTTTATGAAGGGGTGAGTATTCAAAATGCCTTAAATATGTCTTCGGGTGTGCAATGGATTGAAGAATATGACAATTTAAATTCAGAAATTGTACAATCAGCAGTTGCTTTTCTTACAGGCTCTCTTAACGCCTACACAAAAGAAATGAAACGTGCCAGACCTCAAGGTATATTTAACCAATATACTAGTATGGATACACAAGTACTCGGAATGGTAATACAAGGAGCAACAAAAAGACCACTCAATGATTTTTTTACTGGATTTCTTTGGAATAAAATTTACCCGGAGCAGCCTGCCTATTTTCTTACTGATAAAACTGGGTTTCCTCTTGCGTATGGAGGACTTGTTGTAACGCCTCGTGATTTAGCTAAAATAGGGCTGCTCATGCTCAATAAAGGAAAAAACCAAAAAGGCGAGCAATTGTTTTCTGAGAAATGGATTGAAGAATCAATTAACCCTACGGAATCTCACTTAATGCCCGGTAAAAGAGCAAATGCTGATAGTGATGAAGGGTACAAAAACCAATGGTGGTTTCCCATTGAGAGAGATGGCAAAGACTTTTCTGCTATTGGTATCTACGGACAAACCCTTTATATCAACCCTGATAAAAATATTATCATTGCTTCAAATTCGGCTTATGCTAATTACAACAACGATAAAACTGGAGACTCAAGAAGATTAAAAATGTTTCAATCAATTGCCAAGCATATTTCAGAAACCACAAATTAATAACTTCTGTTAACAGCAGTTTCGCAAAATGGCGGAGATAGTGCTAAATTCAAGTTCAGTTCTTCGATTGAACTTTTGTGCAAAACTGAACATTTGTGCTTCGATTTCCGCCACTTCGCCAAGCTGCAAACCGTTATATATTTGTCTGATTTTTAGCTCAAAAGCTCGTTCGACTTGATAAATACGACGTTTCAAACTTAAATTCGTAGCAAAATGTCGAACGTATAGTCAACTTCGACATTTTCAATGCGTGGTATTTACTCAAATTTCACTCCAAATAATAAATTCTTTTGCTTTTCAATTTCTTTTTTCTGAACTTGGTATGCAGGTTTAGTCAGCGACTTTCGATTAGAGCAGTTTCTACGCTTTTTTCTATCTTGGCTCTCAAATTTGGCTGGGCGACATCAAATTGGAGCGGCTCGCAAAGTTGGTTTGTCTCCAACACGAAGCATTATGTAAAGGCTTGATAATTAACAAATTAACTCTAAAACCACTCCAGAACCATCACAATGCTGGTCGTTGGAACGAAAACAAAAAATGAACTTTAGAACAGGGATAAAACGACAAATAATTCCTTTCACAATTTATCTTGTACTATGTTCATTAGCGTTATTCAATCATAGTGGAGGAGCAGACATTGTGTTTATGTCTTTTATGTTTGTTTGTATGCTAATTCATTTTATTGTCGTTGCTATTAATGTAAAAAGGAAAATATGGTCTGATTATGATTTTGCTTCTTTGATTCTAATTTTCATAGTTTTCATTTTGAGCGGAGGCTTTTACCTGAAGGTCATGTGGGTTTTCACTTCTTGGTATAATGAAATAGCTCATTAGTTTTTTATAAACTCATGCCATATCAGACTGAATAAATTGATTTTTATTAACTTCCGACAAGCCGAATTCGCTAAGTTTTCAAAAATTTCAAACGCATAGTTTTCGGCTGACAGGACAGTTCTCTCCTACTCAATTTAAGGTTTTCTGCTTGCATAGTTGGCTTGCGACAAATCCTCTGAGTGGCATTTTTGCCAACTTTTCATCGATTTGCACAGTTTTACTCAACTCATTTGCTTTTTTGCATTTTTCCATGCAAATTTACTTCCAGCAGCATAGTTCTTGGCTTGGGTTCTTGGTGTGCAAGCCGTCTTTCGGACGTCTTATCAGAGCGGTCGCAAAGTTATTCAAGTCCAACAAACTGAAAGATAGACGAAAGCCCCCACAATAAAGCCCGATATACTCGAAGTTGTATCGGGCTTTTGTCTATCTTGTGTTGGCCGACAACGGGGAGTGCCAAGCAATTTATTAGGTCAAAAAGTAGATGCGTTTGTTCTCCCCTTTCAACTATTTTTGGCTTAAAACAAGGCTTTCATTGGTATTTTGCTGCAATTGAGCAATAAATACCCCTACCCAAAGTTTGGGATTAATTTTTGCCCAATGTCTTTTGATTGATGTCTCCTCTTTTCAATCAATCTTTATTCCGGTGAAGCCTTGTTTCTCACTTGGGATGCTGCTTGTATGCGCTTCGCAACGAAGACTATAAATCACGGCTACTGATACCATTCTGCCTTCACCGCAAGATGGACACTTTCTGAGGTCTGTTCCGTATTTTTCCTGCATAAACTGCTCAACGGTTAGCTTGGGTATAGGTTTGCGTTCCGATAATTGCAGGGTCTCAAGTATCTGTTTGAGCCGTTCTTGCTTGGCTCGATTACATAAATATCCATAATGCGGAGTGCCGCCCAGCCTAATCTTAACGAAATACCTCGGAAGGATATGTTGCTCAAATCGACGCAGGAATTCTTCGTGACTCATCGTGATTTGCTTGACTTTACTGCCATCGGCGTAGTCTTTGTAGTGAAAACTGACTGTCGATTGGCCTACCTCTGTGATGCGACTACTACTGATGGCGATTCGGTGGGTGTATCTACCCAGGTATTCTAAAACGCCCATGGCTCCACCGAAGGGGCGTTTGGCATACACATTCCAAGGTTTTCGCCCAATTTGACGCAATAAGCGTTATGACATTTGCCCCATGAAGCATTGAAATGCTCTTGGATGTAAGTCAAATTGATGATGTCGGTCTAAATCAGACTATAGGCCGATCTGTCGGAATAATGACTCAGTAAATAACGAATCTCATAGCTGTAATTATTGACCGTGCGAGGGGAATAGCGTTTAGCTCTGAGGTAATTTTCTAATTCTCGCAAAAGCTTCTGTGACTCAGCACTCTGCCTAATTTTTTTTAGGCAAACCAGTTTCACGTTCGAGCGTAGCAACCGATATGGCCGAACGATGTCTTAAGAATTTGAGTAGGGTTTCCTGAGTGAGCATTCGTTTATGTTTGTAAGTTCTAAAAAATACAGATAAAATGGTTATAATTATAAATATAAAATAAATTTTCTCTTTTCAGATAATAAGAATATTTATAGATTTATACAACTATGGATTTACGCTGTTTACTGAAAATAAAACAAAGTAATAAAGTTGATTTAGGGAGGTATAAGGTAACATTAAAAAGGTTTAAGGAAGATTAAGAATTAATTCTACATTTTTTTGTGTAGTGTGTGGAGCAAGGGGGAGTTTTTGTATACAATAACTATCGTGCAAGCACTTGATTCGCCAAGCGTCCCGCCAAGCGTCCCGCCAAGCGTCCCGCCAAGCGTCCCGCCAAGCGTCCCGCCAAGCGTCCCGCCAAGCGTCCCGCCAAGCGTCCCGCCAAGCGTCCCGCCAAGCGTCCCGCCAAGCGTCCCGCCAAGCGTCCCGCCAAGCGTCCCGCCAAGCGTCCCGCCAAGCGTCCCGCCAAGCGTCCCGCCAAGCGTCCCGCCAAGCGTCCCGCCAAGCGTCCCGCCAAGCGTCCCGCCAAGCGTCCCGCCAAGCGTCCCGCCAAGCGTCCCGCCATAGGTCGCTTTAAGTTAATAATTAAATTGTTTCATTCTCGGTAATGTTGGGCTTCGTCCAAGATTATATTTGGCTTGTCATACAGTCGGTAACCTGAGATTTTGCGATATTATTATATAATTGTTTGATTATTAGTTGATTACGTTTTATTGTTTCAATTTCAGAGTTGAAGTTATAGTTCAGGCCAAGTTGATAGTATTTAATTTAGAAAAATCCAGCCGTTTTGGCTGGATTTTTAGCTAAGCGTTTAGCTAAACGCTTGGCTGAATATTACGCAGTTCTCCACAGAACGCTCCGCAAAATGAAATACTATTGTTGATGATTTAATTCCAGATTTCATGCTACTCACCCCACGTTTAGGTCGGCGGCTCGTAAAGCATTGGTCGGTTTGGGAAAACTCAAAGTTTACTAAGTTTGACAGTTCTTTTGCCCCTTACGTTTTCGAGTCGTTTGCTATTCTTCGTAAAAAGCTCCAGACGCATAACCAAAGCTAAATTCTATAATATTGAATTATATAACCGGGCAGCGTACTGTTTACCCAGCTGCACTTGTTCACTTATTTCCTGGATTGATTTGTAAAATTTGGAATTTGACTGCCCTTGATTCCACCATTTCAGCTGTGCTGAAAAAGCACAGCTTCCATTGGCTCACAGGTACAGGGCTTTTGGCTAACACTTCGCTTTTTTTCGTTGACATAAATCAAACAAGGCAAAATACAAGGCTCGGCAATTGCTTGATTTCTGCACAAATTTTTATTTAGAATGAATATGTTTTTTCGTTCGCTGACAATAGGTCGTTTGAAATGCTTCGCATTTCTGCGGCTTCACGATCGTAACTGCCGCTCACTTGATTATATTTGTCTTTTAGGGTAAATGATTTTTGCAATAATAAAATACGTAATTATTAAATTTAATAATTACGTATTGATTCTGTATACCTTTTTTTCTTTATTGTCAGATTCTATACATTCTTCATACATTTGAGCGATTTTTTTGTATACCTTACCCTTTAAATGTAATTCATCCCGCCAGTCTTTGTCTGAAGCAATTCCACGACAATCAATGTGAAATACGTTGTCAAATTTACTCCCAACATATATTAACATCTCATTGAACTCATATAACATCGATGCTATAACACTCCTTTGTTCTACAGAGTCATAAATGCCTTTTGTATTTAAGGGTTTATGAAGCCATTTGCCATTACCAAATAGTAATCGTAGTGGGTTTTGAAAAATATTCTTATTATTTGACGGAATTGCAAAATCGTAACCTTGAGTAATTATCTTCATATTTGAAAATTTACCTGCTTTCTCAATGTTTTTGAATAAAATATAATACTGGATAAGGAAAATATTAAGTAATGCCCAAAAGTCATCACTTAAAAAATCCCTGCCAAGAACAATACGATTACAAGTGTCGGAATCGTACCCATAAAGATTATGAATATAGTTTATTTCATGCTCACGAATTTTTGAATCCCTAATCTTAACTTCTGTTCTTTTTCTTACCAAAGTAGCGATTCGTGATTCCCCGACTAAATCGTTGCCACCACCACTAATTAGAAATACTTCAGGGCTGTAACGAGAGAGTTCCGTAATATATTGGTCTTCATAAATCATATTGCCAATCCAATCGCCACCAGACGCCAAACTGAATAAAGCATACTTATCATTTTTAAGTAACCAATCCAAAATGTCATTGATAAAAATAGGGTATTCAAACCAAGAGTCACCTTCAGCAACTATTAGTTTTCGGTCATTTCTGAATCCTGTTTTTTCAATGTTCGATTTAAACCTTGAATTTTTCCATCGACGCCCGACATTATTCATATTTTCTAAAATTCCAGTCACAGCCTCACTATTCCTAAGTTTAGCATCTGGATTCAAATCGAAAATTCTTTTAATAAAAGCCTTGAAATCAGGCGTTTCAATATTGTTTATTAGAGGTAATATCTGCTCAATTCGTTCTGGAGCAATTTTTCCCGCTAATATCTCTTTTACAAGTCCTTCAAATGTTTCAGGGGCAATATTTATTTCAGGCATAGTGTTTTTTGTTTTTAATAAAAATCATAATTTTATTGAACTCTTCAAAATGATTTTTATTTATCGGTTAATTTGGATGTACTTGATTTTTTGACATTACTACAAATTCAGCAGCTTTTACAAGCCACTGATAACCCATGCCACCAACTGCAAATTTTGCTCTTTTCGGATGCTGGTTTGTGTGTGACAGAAATGATAAATCAGAAATGGTCTGACTTGGATTTTAGAAAGTAAACCATTGTTGTGCGGACTCTTAAGCAAATAGATAAAACTGAAGACAAGAAACGACAGCTCCCCAATGATGCTTTTGTTGATTATATCGAGCGGAATAATAAAGCAACAGGCGACCGACCGTCGCCACGGGTATATATTTTCGAGTGATGGGGGCAAGAGCCCTATCACTCGGCAAGCTACTAATTGATGCTTTAACTCATCGAGAATTAAAACTCCGAACTGCTTGATTTACATCAGCTCAAACTCCGTCATAGTTTTATGATTAACCTAAGAGCCAATGGAGCAGAATTGGAAGACATTCGGGACGCTCTTGGAAATCATAAATTGGAAACGTCTTTGATTTATGCACACAACGACCAAGATAAACCACGAGCTATCTTTGATGCTCTAACCCGAAAGAAAAAGCCTTTTTAGGTTCATCTCCGAGATTCTATTTTTTAACCAAATTCTAAAAAAAAATTAGTTTATTGGAGTTCGATTGGGCTTCATCCAGTCAAAATTTTACGATTGGATGAGAGAAAGAAGTCCGAGAAATAGAAGCAGCTCTGGCCAAAGAAATTTCGGTTATTTTGGTTAGTCTGGTTGTAGTTGGTAAAACTCATATTGTGAACGCTGTTAAATTCAAAAAGCCAATACTGGAACTCGACGACCTGAAAAATTACAAAAAAAATTTGATTATTATTTTGTTGTTTTTGTTCGGTGGCGACAAAGAACAGTTTGGCGAGATGATTTTTACAAAAGCTGACAGAGACTCAATACACAACAAAATGAGTAAAGAAAATCACCAGTTTGAGCGAGCTCTTAACAAGTGTTACTGTAAAGAATGAATATTTTTTACATATTGAAGATATAAATGGCGTAACTCCGACAATTGATAAATCGTTGGTTTTCTCCACGTTCCGCAATAGATGTGCGTCAAGGCATTTTTAATTGTACAATAATTTTTTTCAATTCGTCATTTTCATTGACATAGTGCTGCAACTGCCCTTTCAGATAAGTTACTTGTGAGAGCAAGGCATCAACAGTGCGGTCTTCTTCATTCCACGGAGCAGCTTCATTGAGGTTCTTTGCTTGGTTGGCATAGCCACGACAGGTTGATGAACAATACTTTGCTGTTGAGCGATTGGCAAAATAAACAGTACCACAATACAAACAAGTTTTTTCAAAAACTTTAGCATTGTACTAAAACTTACTACGGTCGAGTGTGGGCATATTGTATATAGCATTTATTTGATACAAATATATTAAAATTAACATTATAATGTGATAATTTCGTTATTATATTTTTATATTATTGTATTATTGAATTCTATAGATTTAATAATCCCACTACACCTGTGGATAAGCATATTTAAAAATACAAGAATTACTTTTAGAATTTGTCGCAATTGCTTTTAGGATTTGTCGTAATATCAATTATCTAATTTTTAGAATTTGTCGCAATTATCTTTAGAATTTGTCGTAATATCAATGTTTTTCCACATCTAACTCATTTATTATCAAATAGTTACGAACAAAAAAACGCTTTCTAAATCAATCAAATATATTATTGATATAAATAAATTAAATATTTGATTAGACCTGTGGAAATGTGGATAAGTATTTAGAGCTGAAAAATAACATAAAATGCGATAGCATTTTTAAAAAAGGAAGGAAATCAATAAAAAACAGATATAAATTAGGCGTGAACTAAAAACTTAGTTGTAAACCTATTTACTATTAGAATTTGTCGCGATTCTCCCTTTTTTACTTTTCCTACCAAAACCCAGTGACTGAGCCAAGTAAGCCGTAGCATTTCTTACACCCTTAATTTCTCCGTTTACCAACTGGCTATCTAAAAGCATAAACTTACGAATTAGCATACCATCAGCTAAAATTGTCTTTACCTGCTTTGTTGAAAACTGATATGACTCTAAAAGCTGCTCACAAGTTCTTCTTAGTTCTTCCTCGCTCAACAAAGCCCATTGATATAATTCACTCTCAACTGCTTCTTGAGCGATTCTTTCAGGTGTTTTTACAACAAATTGTAAATCTGTAACTTTCTTACCCTTCTTCCCTATTACATGATACTCAAAAATAATATTAGCTTTTTCTCTAAGTTCAAATACCGCAGGGTCAAGCACACGTTTCTTAAAATCTGCAAAGTTTGGATAGCTACATGATAGGATATTTTGAAGCTCATCTACGTTATAATCAAATACATAGCGTTTGCGTCCCTTGGTAAACATCATAATTATCTCAAAAATCCGTTGAGCATATACACTTTTTATACTCAACATAATTTCCAGATTGTAGCTTGTATAACTATTTTTAAGTTCAAGGAAATATTGCACGACATCCGACAACATCGTTAGTTCTATGTATGCTTTTCCATCTTCACCTGTATAATACTTAACCTTTGGAAATGGCACCAAATATGTAAACCCCGATTCTTTTTCGGTGCTGTATATTTTCTTACTTGTTATACTATCGCAAGCAAGATTGATTTCTTTATAATTACTTTTTAAAATTGAAACAGGTATATTGAATCTCAAGTTTACATCAGGTTTTGTGAGGTCGAAATCTATCTGATTAATACAATGCAATAACATCTTTCGTTCTAAATAACTAAACTCTTGACGGCTGCGAGTAATAATATTAGGCTGGTAATTATCTTGACGCTGACGATAGTTCATTTAGGAGTCATTAAAGGTAAAAAACATTCAAATATAATCAAAAAAGCGACATTGTTCATAAAACTGTCGCTTTTAATAATAAAAGCTTTTAGAATTTGTCGTAATTCATAAGCCATATTATCAGATTTCAATCACTAATATAGTTATAAAGTGTTGATTATAAGTATTTTTAAATAATAATTAATCATCTAAAAATTGCTTTTAGAATTTGTCGCAATTGTAAGAAATCATTCAAAAGTGAAACGCTTTCACTTTTGAAAATTAGTACATTCCTATTTAAGTTGATATAATTCTCTTCCTTTTTTAAATAATAGATTATTGTGTGCAAATTCAACTTTAGTAGCAACCATAACAAGAATGCTTTCAGCATGATATTTCGACGTCTAAATTAATAACAGTTTGAAACTTAACCACTCCCCTACCCTATAGAATACTTTTATTATAATTATTATTATGACATTTTCTAAAAGTGAAATGCTTTCACTTTTTGAAATATTGTAATCTTCATAATATATATATTATTATATATATTGCTTTGATAAATATATATAATAATATATATTTGATGAAATAAAACTACCTCACGAAACAATGATAAATACCGAAATCATTAGAAAGTTTTTACTTTCACGTCCTTCTCTCAATAGAACACAATTAGAAAAAGAAGCAGGAATTCCTGCAACCACAATCTATAAAGCTTTAGAAGGTGTTCAGCCTTTTTCAAACAAACATCTCGAAAAGTTAGAAGGTGTTTTAAGAAATTACGGTTATAATAACCAAATGTTTTCTAAAGCTCGCTGTATATCTCTAATCAATCATAAGGGTGGGGTAGGAAAAACTACAACTGTTATTAATTTAGGGAAAGCTTTAGCAATATTAGGCTATAAAGTCTTAATGGTAGATATGGACTCACAGGGCAATTTATCGCAGTGTTTTGGAGTACACAATCCTGAAAAACAAGTCATTGAATCTCTAATATCACGTGAGCCTCTTCCCATAGTACATATCGAAGAAAATCTGTATCTCTCACCTTCGGATATTAAAATGGCATCTTATGAAATCAAATTAATTACCGAAGTTGGCTCAGAAATGAGACTCACCCGAAAAATCAATGCCTTAACCGACCAATTTGATTTTATTTTGTTTGATTGCCCACCTTCTTTAGGAATCATGACAATTTCGGCTCTCAACTCATCAAATGAATGTATAATACCGATTCAACCCGAAAGTTCGGCATTTAACGGTGTTAGAAACCTGATTGAAAAAATAGACAATGTTAAAGAATATACAAACCTAACTCTTAAAATACGAGGTTTCCTATTTACGATGGTTCATACAAACCAGACTATCCATCAAGCAATAATGGAAAACGTTGAAGATACCTATCCAACAATACCAGTTTTTAAAAGTATTATTGAAAGTCTTACTGTTTTGAAGCAAAGTCAGTATCTCAACGAAGATATATTCAAATTTGATAGCAAATCTAAAGCCGCAAAACAATACATGGATTTGGCATACGAAGTTGCATCTATTGAAGCATAACCTCTCAAAAATATGGCATCGAAAAAAGAATTATTCAAGAAAAAAGCACAAGAACTCACTGCTATACACAATATTGCTAAACCAACAGCATTAGGGGCTTTTAATGATGTAGAAAGAGTGAAATCTGGAATTGAAATATTACCAGAGCTAAAGGCTTTCATCAGACCTCTTACAGACGAACAATTTTCTCAATTAGAGCAAAATATTATCAGCCATGGTTGTCAAGATGCTTTAGTATTATGGGAAACCACAAATTATGATTTGGGTAGGGGAGAAGACGAAAAACCTGTTTATATTTTGGTTGATGGCCACAATCGTTATACGATATGCCAAAAACATAAAATAGACTTTAAAATAACTTTAAAGGTTTTTGAGTCAACTGATGCTGTAAAAGAATATATGATTGATTTGCAAATCGGTCGTAGAAATCTAACACTTGAAGAAGAATCATATTACCGAGGTTTAAAGTATAATGCTCAAAAAGGGGGTAGGGGTAATGCCTTGTTGATGGCACAGAAAGGAGAAGCCACTGTAAACGTTGCCGAGCAATTGGCTGAAAACTTTAATGTAACTTCACGCACAATTAAAAACGATGGGAAATTTGCGGATGGAATGGATAAACTTTCTCAAGGTTTAAGAAATGAGGTTCTTCAAGGGAATAGCAAAGTAAGTAGAAAGTCGATTCAAGCTTTGGCTGATTTAAACCTTAATGCAGGTGAAATCAAGAATATAGAAGAATTGAATAGTTTGCTTAGAATAGAGGAGGAGAGGACTGAAAACAACATAGAAGATAATAAGCAATTGCTTATAAATGAAATTATGAAATTAACTGGGCAATTGAAAACACCCAAAAACTGTGATTTATTAATTAGAAAAGTAACTGAATTGAAAGTTTTTTTACAAAAGTGAAACGCTTTCACTTTTGTAAAAAGTATTGTTAGATGCTACAATTTATAGAGTTGATACCTAAAAATGAATACTCTAAATCCAGCTTATGTAAAAGAAAAAATAATGTATAAATCAATACAATTTTTAAATTATTCATGTAAATTGCATTATAAAAATTCAAATTGCATTAATAATGATTAAGAGAATCCTTGAATCGATAGTGTTAGAATCTTTAGATTTTTTCCCAGTAGTAGGAATATTATATCCAAGGCAAGTAGGGAAAACCACACTTGTAAAGACTCTAATGAATCAATTAAATAGGTCTTCAATATATTTTGATTTAGAGATAATCGAAGATTGTTAATAATACAACTTGGGTGATAGATAATAATCATGATAAAACGATAGTAATTGATGAAATTCAACGGTATTTGCCTTTGTTGCCACAACTAAGAGGGTTGATTGACCGAAATCGAAAAGCAGGTAGATTTATATTGTTAGGCTCGGCATCTCCTGACTTCTTACAGAAGAGTTCAGAATCACTTGCTGGTAGAGTAGCGTATCATGAGCTACCACCAATTAGCTGTATGGAAATAAAAAAAGAAAGTATTGATGAGAATACTCATTGGTTAAGAGGAGGATTTCCTGATGCACTACTGGCCCCAACAGACAAATTCTGGAGACAATGGCAGCAAAATTTTATCAAAACCTATGTGGAGCAAGATTTATCTAATCTTGGGATGTCGAACCGATCTATGCTGACTAACAATTTTCTTCGAATGATTTCACACATTCATGGGTCATTATTAAATTATTCTATGATTGGCAACTCACTTGGAATCACGCACACGACAGTACAGCGTTATGTAGATATTTTAGAGTAAGCATTTTTGGTTCGGAGACTTGAGCCTTGGTTTGTTAATATAAGTAAGAGAATAGTTAAAAGCCCTAAAATTTACATACGTGATAGTGGAAATTTACACTACCTACACAACATTAGGTCATTTGCAGATTTGACACAAAATCCGATTGCAGGTGCATCTTGGGAAGGATATGTAATTGAGCAAATCATTCAACGGCTAAGTGATGGAATTCAACCATTTTTTTATAGAACTACCAATGGTGCAGAGATGGATTTGGTTTTAGTAAAGGGCTTAAAACCAGTTGTTTCTATAGAAATTAAATTATCATTAACACCAGCACTCAAAAGAGGCTCGACAGAATCAGTAAATGATTTAATGACTGAACAAAATTTTATGGTAACACCTGCAGGAGGAAATGTATCTATCAAGCAAAGTTGGATACATTGTAATTTGAAAGAGGTATTAGGTCATTTAATGGATTTAGGATTGGTAAATTAGATAAAGACAAATTACTTTAAAATAGTTGAGTTTATTATTTATTTAACATAAGATAAATTATAAAACAAATCATATGCTACTAATTTAACTTGACATATATAATATAAATATATGATAATCAAGTACTTACAAAGAAATAAAAAAAATCGTAACTTCATACCCTACTTACGAAAAGTAGTAGAAAGTTACCGTGCTGGACTGGTCTCTTCTACTGAATTGAAGACTGGTTTACAGATGGATTTTAAGCGTGTTCGACATCTGACCCATTCGGTATTTTAAGCATCGAATTTTACCCCTTCTTAAACCTAAAAAAACTAAGAAAATGAAATCAGACAATGCTCGAATTAAAGAACTTGAGGCAAAAATTAAGTTACTTGAAAAAGAAAAAGAATTCTTCAAATTGAAGGCTGTTGCGTGGGAAACTTTGGTCGATGTGGCTGAAGAAACTATGCATATTTCCATCAAAAAAAAGTTCGCACCCAAACGGTTGAAAAGCTGACTTGTCGTTACCCATTACTGGGTATGAGTTTGCTCTGTTCATTGTTTGGGTTTAGTCGTCAGGCTTGGTATGCGGCTATCAAGCAAAAAGAAAAGGTTTCGTTTGAATTTGACGCTGTTTTGGCTGAAATATTGGCTATTCGTAAGCGAATACCTGGTATTGGCACGGCTAAATTGTATGAGCTTTTAAAGCCTTTTCTGTCTTCCCATTTCATTAAAATGGGTCGAGATAAGATACATTATTTACTAAAAAAAGAGGGTTTATTGGTCAAAAAGAAGGGTCGTAGAGTGGTTACGACCAATTCTGACCATTGCTTGAAAAAGTATCCAAATTTAGTAAAAGATATTATTCCAACCGAAACTGAGGTTTTGTGGGTATCTGACATGACTTATCTCTCGTGTGGTCGTGGCTTTGCTTATTTATCGTTGATTATGGATGCTTTTTCTCGAAAGATTGTTGGTTGGTCTTTACAAAAAAAGTTGGATGCTAAGGGTCCTGTTTTAGCTCTAAAAATGGCGTTACAGTCCCGCACTAAAGCCACACAATTAATCCACCATTCGGACAGAGGTGTACAGTACTGCTCATGGGCGTATGTGGATTTATTGAGAGATGCAAATGTGAAAATTAGTATGTGTTCTTCGGCCGAACCCAATGAAAATTCGATGGCTGAACGCCTGAATCGTACTTTAAAAGATGATTTTAATGTGAAGGGATTTATTTCTTTTTGTGAGGCTTCGGAGGTAATTGAACGAGTAATCAAGACATATAATGATTACCGTCCGCATGCTTCATTAGATTACAAAACACCTAAGCAAGCTCATCAATCTATTGGTAGTCAGAGACTTAGGTGGTATCCGTATAAAAAAATAAGGTTTTCTAATGTGATTAGAAAACCTGTAAATTCGGCTTAACCCGAAACTGTCAAGCTATCTTCGTAGCATACGAATAGTATGTTACTAAAATGACTTGACATATATAATATAAATATATGATAATCAAGGACTTACAAAGAAATAAAAAAAATCGTAACTTCATACCCTACTTACGAAAAGTAGTAGAAAGTTACCGTGCTGGACTGGTCTCTTCTACTGAATTGAAGACTGGTTTACAGATGGATTTTAAGTGTGTTCGACATCTTAACGCGGAATGCCGCCCATTCGGTATTTTAAGCATCGAATTTTACCCCTTCTTAAACCTAAAAAAACTAAGAAAATGAAATCAGACAACGCCCGAATCAAAGAACTTGAAGCAAAAATCAAGTTGCTTGAAAAAGAAAAAGAATTCTTCAAATTAAAGGCTGTTGCATGGGAAACTTTGGTCGATGTGGCCGAAGAAACCGGGGCCGTCCTCACGGATGAATATCTCTATCAAAAAAAAGTTCGCACCCAAACGGTTGAAAAGCTGACTTGTCGTTACCCTTTGCTGGGTATGTGTTTGCTCTGTTCGTTGTTTGGGTTTAGTCGTCAGGCTTGGTATGCGGCTATCAAGCAGAAAGAAAAGGTTTCGTTTGAATTTGATACTGTTTTTGCTTAAATATTGGCTATTCGTAAGCGAATACCTGGTATTGGTACGGCTAAATTATATGAGCTTTTAAAGCCTTTTTTATCTTCCCATTTCATTAAAATGGGTCGAGATAAGATACATTATTTACTAAAAAAAGAGGGTTTATTGGTCAGAAAGAAAGGTCATAGAGTGGTTACAACCAATTCAGACCACTGTTTGAAAAAGTATCCAAATTTGGTAAAAGATATTATTCCAACAGAAACGGAAGTGTTGTGGGTATCCGAGATGACGGGGACGCCCAGTCTTATCTCTCGTGTGGTCGTGGCTTTGCTTATTTATCGTTGATTATGGATGCTTTTTCTCGAAAAGCGGAGTGCGCCCAATTGTTGGTTGGTCTTTACAAAAAAAGTTGGATGCTAAGGACCCAGTTTTAGCTCTAAAAATGGCATTACAGTCCCGCACTAAAGCCACACAATTAATCCACCATCGCTCCGGCGACCCGGTCGGACAGAGGTGTACAGTACTGCTCATGGGCGTATGTGGATTTATTGAGAGATGCAAATGTGAAAATTAGTATGTGTTCATCGGCCGAACCCAATGAAAATCCGATGGCTGAACGTCTGAATCGTAGTTTAAAAGAAGATTTTAATGTGAAGGGATTTATTTCTTTTTGTGAGGCTTCGGAGGTAATTGAACGAGTAATCAAGACATATAATGATTACCGACCCCATGCCTCATTAGATTACCGAACACCTAAGCAGGCTCATCAATCTATTGGTAGTCAGAGACTTAGGTGGTATCCGTACACGAATTTACAGGTTTTCTAATCACATTAGAAAACCTGTAAATTCGGCTTAACCCGAAACTGTCAAGCTATCTTTGTAGCATACGGTTTGAGATGAAGGTCAAACTCAAAAATACTTTTTCGGTAGGTGATGGTATTTGTCAAAACAGTACAGTTACACTCATGGCACAAAACGGTACAATTCATATTCCCCTTAGCATAAAAGGCTGTATCGGGAATTTGAATTTAATGATAGGCAATCAAATAATTAATGGTAAAACCAACAATTTGGCAGCTTTTGGAGTCGATTTTAAAGATTTTATTGAATTAAAATGTTCGGTAAAAAATAGACAAATAATAATTTTCACAAATGGAAAAGCCATATATTCAGCAGCTTACACCCAAACTCTCTGTGATATTGTGGGCTGTCGAATAAGTTTTAAAGGTACAGGGACGGTGAAAAATTTTGAATTAAAAAGTATTTGATTTGCTTTTTAATTCAAATTTTTTTCTACATTCAATTAAAACTCGCCCGAAATTCGAGCGGACTTTGGTTGGTTTTGCTTTTGAATAACTTACTAAAACTCTGCGAATGCTCAAAACCTAAATCGTAGGCAATTTCACTTACTGAAAGCTGGGTTGTTGAAAGTTGTTCTTTGGCTTTTTCGATGAGTTTATCGTGAATGTGTTGCTGGGTGCTTTGCCCTGTTAATGTTTTCAGTAAACCTCGCAGATAACTTGTCGAAACATTTAGGTTTTCAGAAATATACTGCACCGTTGGCAAGCCTTTGGCAATCAAATCTTCTTCGTTGAAATAATCAGTCAGTAGTTTTTCCAATCGGTCAAGAATTTGGTGATTAGAAATTTTTCGGGTAATAAATTGCCGTTGATAAAAGCGTTCGGCGTAGTTGAGTAGCGTTTCAAGGTGCGAAATTATGATATTTTGGCTGAAATTATCAATGTTTGAATGATACTCGTTTTCAATGTTTTGAATGATGCCGTTAATCGTCGCCTCTTCTTTGTCCGACATAAACAAGGCTTCGCTGACTGCGTAATCAAAAAAATCATATTTCTTGATTTTATTCGCCAGCGGCGTACCCCACAACAGGTCAGGATGCACCAATAGCACCCAACCCGTAAGGTCATCTTCAGGACTTGCCCCTGCCCCTCGCATGATTTGGTTGGGGGCCACAAACATCAACATTCCTTCGTCAAAATCGTATGTTTGCTGTCCGTAATGCAGTTTGTTGCAAAAGCCTTTTTTGAGCGAAATGAAATAAAAATCGAACAAAAACGCTGCCGTTGAAGCATCAATGTCAGGTGCTTGAATATCGGCATACCGAACCACCGAAACCAGCGGATGCACTGGTTTGGGTAAACCCATGATTCGATGCCCTTCGGTGATTGTTTTTACTTTTATTTGTTGCATTTTAATCAGTTTTTGAAAGGATATTTTAGCCAAATCATAATTAATGGCAGAACCAAAAACGGAATTTCCATCAAAACCATTTTGAAATTGCCCGCACGAGTTGCCAAAGCCATTACCAGCAAGATTGTCATGGCGTTTAGTACATTTCCGATAAAATAGGTTCTCGGAATCATCAAAAGCACGCCGACTAAAATCGTCAAAATACCAAATACTGGCACAAATGCCTCCGAAATGCCCAATTCATTCAACATTTTAAGCGATTGTGGATTGTTTTTGTAGTTAAATGTTTCCCAACCGTGTTTGAAACTCAAACCTACCGAAACTACAAGTAATACGAGGGATATTATATTTTTTATCATTTTTTGTCTGTTTTTGATGTTAATACTACTCAAAATTTGAAAAATTCACAAATACGTTAAACTACAATTTGTTTTCCTTTTTAGCCTTTTTAAACTCTCCGTGTCCAAAACCTAAAAGCAGTTTCGGGGCAATTCGGCTCATCAATTTTATAATATTAATCAAAAATGGCTTTAATTCGGGTGTATCTTTTTGCAATCCTTCAACCACCACTTTTACCATTTTATCCACGTCCATCATCATACTCGGATTTGGCTGTACTGCCCAATCGCTTTGAAGATTAGTTTTTACTCCAGGAGGAATCATCTCAAAAACTTTCACATTGGTATCTTCCAACTGCAAACGCAAGGCCTGTGTGTAAGCACGCACAGCCGCTTTGGTGGCACTGTAAATTGGGGCAATCGAATAAGGCATGAAAGCAATTCCCGAAGAAACATTGATGATGGCAGCCGATTTCTGCTTGCTTAGCTGCGGCAAAAACTGATGAACCATTTGGATTGTTCCCGAAAGGTTGGTTGCAACCTCACGATTGATATTTTCTAAGTCCAAGCGGGTATCTTGCAAATCAATCAATCGCATTTGCCCTGCGTTATTGATAATAATGTTCATTTCAGGAAACTGACGAGTAACTTCTGTATAAAGTTTCTCAATATCTGATGCCTTACTTACATCGCTCTGAAAAGTATGAACGTTGGGAAAATTTCGTTTGGTTTCATCTAATGCTTGTTGACTTCGACCTGTAATAATGATAGTTGAGCCTTGCTCGGTTAGTTGTTTGACAAGCTCCAAGCCGATTCCGCTTGTTCCGCCAGTAATGAGGATGGTACTATTTTTTAAATCCATTGTTTTGTTATTTTGTTGATGCAAAATTGCAGTAACTTTAACAATCAGATTTAGCCGAAACGACTTTCGTTGTAGCCAAAAATGGATTTTATTAGGAAATCAGTTTTTTAAGATAAAACTCCCTTGCAGACTAACATTTAAGTCCGTAAGGGAGTATTCAAAATAGTACTTCGATACTGAAATTTGCGTATTGATTTGATATATGATGATATTTAACCTTTGTAGCTTTGGGAACGCCTCATTATTAAATGAATAAAGCCAAATATTTTTCTCGATTTTCAAAAATTACCCAAAGCTCGACGGCCACAAATACCAATGCGATGGGCATTCCCGAAGTATCCGTAATAGTATTGATGAGTAATATACCAACAATTATCGGAAACAACATGAGTGCCGCTAAGGCTCTTGTTTGGGGAATAATGAATAAAATTCCACCAATAATTTCTACAACTGCCACCAAGGGCATTAGCCAACCTATTTCTGTAAAGGCATTGAATGCTTTTTGCAGGCTTTGGGGCAAATCTGCGGGTGCTGGCATATAATTAAAAATCTTGTTTAGGCCAGCGTTCACCATCATTAATCCAAACAATAACGCTAATACAAATATTAGTTTATTTTTCATTTTCTTGTCTATTTTGATAATTTATCATCCAATTTATTCCGTATTTATCAGAAAATTCGCCAAAATACGCTCCAAAAAACATATCAGCCATTGGCATCGTCACATTGCCATCCACCGAAAGTTCGTTGAATAATCGGTCGGCTTCTTCTCTTGTTTCTGGTTCGATACACAAGTGCATATTATTGCCTTTGGTAAGCGTAAAACCCATTTCTTTCGGAGCATCCGTACCCATCAATACATGGCCACCTGTGATGGGGAGTTCTACGTGCAAAATCATATTTTTGATGCTCTCTCCTACGGGTGGGTGCGGACTATCGGTAGGAATATCGCCAAAGCGTTGGATACCTTTGCCAATAAATTCTGATTTGAAAACTTTTTTGTAGAATAGAAAGGCTTCTTCGGTGTTGCCATCAAAATTCAAATAACTGGTTACTCTGGCTTTATTGGAGGTTTTGTTTTTGCTCACGAAGCATAAATTTAGCCTCAATGTACTGGTCAAGGTTTTCGAGAGCCATACTGAAACCTTCTTTGAAGCCCATTTCGATTACTTTTTCAAGGTCAGAAAGGCGTTCATATTGAGCTACTATTGTTACGAGTGTTTTGTCGCCTGAGGCAGTAAACGAATTTGTCCATTGAGTTCGGGGCATTTCCATATTTACTACGCCATTTTCATCGCAAAAGGCATCTAAACCTGTATAACTTTTCTGGAAATCAATTTTTAGATAATCGTTTTTGCACCAATGCACCTCTCCTGCTGGACTAACCATGCAATACAACCACATACCACCCTCTCTAAAATCCATTGATTTGGTTTTGTTTTGATAAGGCTTTGGGGCCCACCATTGGTCAAGAATTTCAGGATTTGTCCAAGCTTCCCAAACCAATGCAAGGTCGGCGTTAAATTCTCGCTGCACATTCACAGTATTATTGGCTTTGTTTACTGTAAAGTCAAAAAGTAATGCTGTTTTCATTTTTTCTTTTTTTTGATAGTTGTTAATACTTCGTCTAATTGATTAAAACGGTTTGCCCAAATCTTCTTGAGTTGCTCTAACCATTGGTCTATTTTTTCCATTTTATTCATCTTAATAAATAACGAAACCATTTGGTTGCAAATATATGTGCAACTATTCGGTTTCGCAAAATTATTTTTGAATTTTTTTTAGGTTTTTAAAATAGAATAGCGTTTTTCGGTTAGAAAATTTTGATAATTCATTGAGAATGAGGCTAATTAGATAAAGCCTCAAGGATTTCTGCAATTCGCTTTTCTTTGGTAGGTATAGTTTTGGCGGCTTTCAGTCCGTAGAGCATAAGTTTCTGTTTTGATTTGGTTTGGGCTTGAAACTTTTGTTTTGAGCCTTCATTTTGACTAAATGCTAACGCTAATATTTCGGGAATTTCCAATGCTTCAATGCTATCGAGGATTGTCCAAGAGCCATTTTGTTTGGCTATTTCTACGATTTTTAAGCCTGCTTCGGTCATTAAACCTTCGGCAGTTAGTTGCTCAATTTTATCTTTATTGACTCTCGACCACGTGCTTTTAGCTTTACGTTTGGTAAAGTATTGATGTGAAGTTTCTGAATCTATTTTTACTCTTTTGCTATCTATCCAACCAAAACATAGAGCTACATCAACCGCTTCCGACCAAGAAATAGTAGGTTTTCCAGAGCTTTTCGTATAATACAAAAGCCAAACGGCTTGTGCAGAAAGATGGTTTTGTTCTAACCACTCTCGCCAAGCCGAAACGCTATTTGGGTAGAATATGTCAATTTCTTGATTTTGCATGAAAAGTAATTTTAAGGTGACTTTGCCCAATTACCTTAACTGATTAGGGTTTCTTTTCTTACAAATATATCAAAAGAATTGTTTGGTGTTGAAAATCTTATTTCGAACTGAATTTATACCAAACTCAATTTCGCTTTTAGTTCAGCTATCTCCGCCTCTAAATTTTTGATGTGTTCGTATTGAGGTTTTAATACTTCCTCAATTTCCTCAACGGTATAGCGTGGCGTAATATGCTGTGGACAATTCCAATCGTAGGCCTCCACATGAAAAACCATCATACGCTCGGGGCGAAATTTATACCCTTCCAAATCAAGCAATTGGTGTAAGTCGGGATTATCTTTCAACTCCACAACTTCGGCAGTTGCATAGATTTTCAAACGTCTTTTGTTGGGATAATCTACCAAAAATAACGAAACCTTATTATTGGTAGCCAAATTCCCCACCGTAATGTATTGCATATTTCCTTTGAAATCAATAAAACCCAGTCGATTGGCATCTAAAACTTTTAAAAGCCTTTTACCCACCTCGGTGCTGGATATACGGAAAGCCATTTTCGCCAGAAGTGGCCATGTAAAAACTATCTCGTTGAGCAATGAAACTTTGCTCAAATTTGCACATACCGTCGTAAGTCGTTTGTGCTTCCATGCGAGCGTAAGTAGCACGGCTACCCACTTTTTCTTGTAGTTTTTTTGCCGCCGAGCTAAAACCAATTTCTGCAAAATTCTTTGCCATGATTTCTGTTATTTTTGAGGTTCGTTGTTTTCGTATTGTGCTAAAACTTTATCCCATAAAGTATCGCCACACTCGTCTGCAATAATTACTTCTTCGTCTTCATCCAGCTTAACTTGTTTGGGCTGAGTGGCTAATAAAGTTGCCAAGTCCAATTTTTTGAAGGTTGTTTCTTTCGTTTCCATTGTTTTAGTTTTTTTTAGGTTTTATTTGATATATTTTGTAAATACAGACCAGTCTGTCTTTTAAGTGTCAAAAAAAATTAGATTAACTGATTGACAATTCTGCGAGTTGTCTCAATCGTCCATTTGTCTTTGAAGACTTTACTACTTGCTAAAGCCCCTTCAAAAAGAATGTAAAGTTCATCTGCCAAATTTTCTTTATTGATTGGTTCAAGAATTTCGACGAATAACTGGCGAATTTTATTTTTATGACCTTGAATCATGGCAAGTACGTCTTCGTTGGATTGGGGAATCTCAGCGGCAATGTTTAGAAATTGACACCCGTTGAAGCTTGTTTCATTTGAGAACGTAAGCAAAGAATCAAAAACGCTCAATACTTTTTCTTGAGGCGTTTGTTTTTGCTCAATTAAACTACGCAAAACATCGATTGAACTTTCGGAAGTATTTTGTAAGTACTTTTTCAGAATATCTACTTTCGATGGAAAATGAGCATACAAACTGGCTTTGGCAATACCAGCTTCGGCAATAATTTGATTGATTCCTGTTGAATTATAGCCTTGTTCGTAAAATAATCTTGCGGCTGTATTTTCAATATTTTTCTTGGTGTCCATTGTTTTCGTTCATTAACACAACAAAGGTAATACTATTTTTTACAAATTGTACAGACTTGTCTGTTTTTTTTATTTAGTTAGAATTTAATGCCAAAAAGCGATGTAAACCTTCGCTTACATCGCTTTTATTATGATTTGGTTTTACTTACTGTTTTACAAACTTTTCAAGTTCGGTATTGAATTTTTCTAATTCTTCAATAAATAATGCGTGACCGCTTTTTTCAAAAGGCACTAATGTTGAGTTTTTAATGCCTTTTTGCATTTGTTCAGCTAAATCAAAAGAACAAATTTTATCCAATTTACCGTGCAAAATAAGCGTTGGGATAGTTATTTTTTTCAAATCTTCACGTAAATCGCTATCTCTTAGGGTCTTTAAACCTTGTGCCATTGCATAAGGAGAAGCCTGTGCTTGAATTGTTCCTAACCAAGCTCCGTGACCAGCCGAAACACTTGTTTCATTGGCAGGAAAGATAGTTCCAAAATTTGCAAACAACTGAGGTCTGTTGATATTGTTTAAATTGATTAAGCCGTCAACATCTTCTTTCGTCCAAAGACCATAGTTAAAATCTGCTCTTTTTGTCCAGATAGGAGCTGCTGCACCAAATAATGCTAATTTAGAAACATGGGCAGCCTTATATTTTGCCACGTAGTGTATTACCGTTGCTCCTCCCATTGAAAAACCACCAATGGTAGCATTTTCTATTTTAAGTTTATCTAAAACTACCTTGATGTCATCTGCAAAAACATCGTAATTATAATTTCCACCCGGTTTGTCCGATTGGCCGAAACCTCTTAACGTAATGCCAATTACCCTGTATCCTTTTTCTACGAAATAAGCATATTGATATTCATACATTGCATCGCTCAGTGGCCAGCCGTGAATCAAAACGATTGGTTGACCTTCGCCAAGGTCGGTTACATGAAGTTTTACATTTTTTTCTACTTCTATATATTCTTCTCTACCAAATGAAGCGGGTTTTCTATTATTTTGTGCCAAAACGACATTAGTAAATAGAGAAACTAAGATTGAGATTGCTAATATTGACTTTTTCATTGTATGTAATATTTAAGAATTTGAAATATTGATTGAATAATTATTGATTGATGAATGTTAAAATATCGTTATTGATAGTTGCTGCTTCGGTTGTTGGCATACCATGCGAGAAACCTGGGTATAGAATAAGTGTACCATTTTGTAGCAATTCGTGTGCTTTTACGGCTGTCGTAGCATAAGGCACAATCTGGTCATCTTCGCCGTGCAATACCAATACAGGAATGCTTACACTTTTTAAATCTTCGGTGAAATCGGTTTCGGAAAATACTTTTACACAATCATACTGAGCCTTAATACCACCCATCATGCCTTGTCTCCACCAATTGTCTTGGATTCCTTTTTTTACATCAGCCCCTTCTCGGTTATATCCAAAAAATGGAACGGTAATATCTTGGTAAAACTGAGCTCTGTTGTGCTGTGTATTGTGACGAATGTCATCAAAAACTGCGAGTGGTACACCGTTTGGATTTCTATCATCGGCAATCATATAAGGTGTGATGGCACTGATTAAAACTACTTTGGCAACTCTGTCTTTGCCATATTTTGCAGCATATCTGATGGCTTCACCACCGCCTGTTGAGTGCCCAACGTGGATGGCATTTTTGAGGTTGAGATGAGCAGTAAGTTCGGCAACGTCTGCTGCATAAGTGTCCATATCGTTGCCTTGGTAAGTTTGAGTAGAGCGACCATGTCCACGGCGGTCGTGTGCAATTACTCTAAATCCTTTTTCGAGGAAAAACATCATTTGAGCATCCCAATCGTCAGATGAGAGCGGCCATCCATGGTGGAAGAAAATTGGTTGACCTTGGCCTAAATCTTTGTAGTAAATTTCTGTTCCGTCTTTAACTGTTAACTTGTTCATGATTTTATTTATTTAAATTGTTCTTGTTAATTATTAATTTGATAATGCAAAGTTCAGTGTATTTTTCGGGGGCATCAATGGACGCTTTTCGCTTTGAATTGCACTTTTTTCCCCGTGTGATTTAGTTCAAAAGTGTTCTTAAAATCCAAGCTGTTTTTTCGTGTTCTTGCAAGAGGCCAGTGATAAAATCACTGCTGCCAAAGTCGCCATAGCTATCAGCAAAAAGGCTAATGTTGTTTCTTAATTGGATAATGATTGTTTCGTGGGCTAATAATAAATCGTTGATAAAAGTCACACTGCTGTTTGAATCTAAGTCTGTTTCTTGCAAGGTTGTCAATTCAAGAAAAGCCTTTAAACTGGCTGGTGCAGCAAAGCCTACGGTTCTGATTCTTTCGGCAACTGAGTCAATTATTGAAGCTAATTGATTGGCTTGATTGTCGAATACTTGATGTTTGTCGTAAAAGTCAAGCCCTTCAACATTCCAATGAGCGTTTTTAGTTTTTGAGAAAAGCACATACTCATTGGCCAATAATTTTGATAGCTCGTCGGCTACATTTTTGCGATTGATTTCTGATATTCCGATATTCATTTTCGTTTTGATTATTTTGATGATGCAAAGTTCCTCCAAATAGCAAAGCCACTCAATGGACGTATTTCGCCATGAATTGCACTTTTTTCCCTAATCGTTAAGAATGAAGAATAAGACACAAAAAAAGCATGAACTGGTGTCCATGCTTGGCAAATTATTGATTCAATAAATCAGAATAGTTTCCGAAATGAAGTGGGAGATGTTCCTGTATTTTTGGTAAAAAACCTTACAAAATAGGCATCGTCATCGTAGTTTAAACCATAGGCAATTTCCTTCACTGAAAGGGAAGTATGAGCCAACAAGCGTTTACTTTCTAAGATTATACGATTTTTGATGATGTCGTTAGGAGTATCTTTGCTGAGTAAACCTATTTTTTTACTCAGGCTTTTGGGAGTGATAGCCAGCATATCGGCGTAATCGGCCACTGTGTGGTGAGTTTTGTAATTGTCTTCAACCAATTTGCTGAATTTTCTTAAAAACTGCACATCCGAATATTGTTCATTTTCGGCCAGTTGATGCTGCTGCTTCCAAATTCTGGTTGATTTTAAAATAATCATTTTTAATAAAATTCTGAGCATTTCTTCGGTGCTGGCATCTTGCGATTCCATTTCAGATTTTATATCAGTAATGATTTTCTGAATTTCTGCCGACTGGTTTTCATTCAATTCAATAAAAGGCACTTCAAAAACATTGTTATACAAAATACCGTCGCAAGCTACTTCTTGGTCGTGGATTTCGATACAATAAAAATCTCGATTGAAGTGAATAAGTTCAGCTCCCGATGCGTCCGTATTCAATGGCTGCACCACTACTTTAGGATTTACAAATAGAAGTGCATCATGCGGCAAAACAAACTCTTGAAAGTCAATTTTAATGCCGTAGTTCTTCGGAATAAAGATAATCTTTATGTGGTCCTCGATGCTATTCATCGACTTGGCGGTGTTGTTGTACACGGCCAAGTCGATGTTGCCAAACTGTTTGTAGTTAAATTGCTTAGTCATGTAATATTCAAGTAAGCGATAAAGGTATAAAAAATGTAGTTTATACGGACGTTAAGCCAGTAATTTTCAAAGAATCAATTAATCCGTTTTGAAATATAAAATGATAGGATAATACAATTGGACTTCCTGGAAAATTGCCCGAAACTTCGGCTTTCAATACCTCTTTCGTTTCAGAATATTCCAAAGGTTTCATTACGGCTTGATATTCTTCATTGGCTTTTTCTATCCAATTTTTAATTTCTATCTTTCCTTTATGATTTTTTCCTTCATCAAAAACTGTGGCTGTTTCCGAAAAACAGTCTGCGTAAGCTACGCTGTCGAAATTGTTTTGTGCTTCTGTTAAATCTGTGATTACATTTGGTAAGTTCATGATAGTAATTTGTTTTTTGTGCAAATTTCTGACATATATACACAGGAAGCAATTACGGAAATACGATTCGGATAGGGATAAATTTTTCCCCTATTGCACCTTTTGGAACTATGGACTACTTTTGTTTTATGTATGAAAGAAAAAATTTTACCAAACCTCAATTGTGGCCTCGATTTGATTGGCGAGGTACTTTACGGCAAATGGAAAATCCGTTTGTTGTGGTTTATCAATGAAGGACACCAACGCCCAAGCGAACTGCAACGCAAAATTCCCGATGCAACTCGAAGGGTATTAAACATTCAGTTGAATGAACTGGAAGCCCACGATTTAGTGACGAAGAAAATTTATCCTGTCGTTCCGCCAAAAGTAGAATACAGTTTAACCGAATTTGGAAAAACACTGATTCCTGTGTTATCTGTTTTGGGGCAATGGGCCGATGAAAACGAAGAACGACTTCGGTCAGTTATTATGAAACGTTTAAATACCGAGAGTGAATAATCTTTCTTTTTACATTAAAACTTCTCATTATTAATTACTTAACACATATTTATCATGGTGTCAAAAAAACTAATTTCCACACTTTTATTTTTAATGTTACTTGGTAAACTTTCGGCTCAGACCATCAAGAACGAAGAAAATTCTTTTTACAAAGAGAAAGTTTTGAAAGCACCCGAAAGCGTTTTTAAGAAATTTATTGAAGCTGGAATGCAGCCAACAAACCACGAATTGACACCAACCGAACAAGCAAAAGTAGATAAAGCCTTTTCAATTTTGCCACCTTTGTATAAGGAAGTTCTCAAAAAACATTTACTGAGCATCAGTTTCATGGATAATATGCCCAATACAGCCCTCACATCAACCTTAGAAATGGCAGATTCCATTAAGCAATTTAATATTACTTTTCGAGCAGGGATTTTGAACGAAACAATTTCAGAATGGGCAACTTGGAAAGAAAAAACGGTATTCGACAATTCGGCTCATCCAAGCACAGAAATACAGATTGATGCGGGAAATTTAGATGCCATTCAATATGTTTCATTGCACGAAGCTACACACGTAGTTGATGCTGTTTTGGGCTTTACCCCAAACGCAGTGGAAGTCGATTCGTTGGTTGCCCATACCAATTTTACGAAAAATATATGGCTTTTGTTTAATAAACCAACTGCTCAATTTACAAATTCTGTTTTGGAAAAAACACGTTTCCGAAGTGGTAAAGTACAACCAATTGCCTCTGCACCAGATATTTACAATGCACTCAAAAAGACTCCATTTCCATCTCTCTATGGCATGGCTTCTTGGTATGAAGATGCCGCCGAACTCATCTCTATTTACCATTTGACACAAAAATTGAATCAGCCATTCATTATTTATGTAAAAGAAAACAATAAGGTCATTTCTACATGTGAACCGATGAAAAATAAGTTAGTAAAAAAGAGAATAAAGCAATTGGGTTTTTTGTACAGTTAAAATCGGGAAAGTTTTCCTTCAAATTTACTCTATCTGTCATTTAAATATGATACCAAATTCTCGATAACTAACAATTTCGGCCTTCGTATATGCCCTTTTTATCTTATGCTCTTTAAATTCTGGAATATTTACATTTTGTTTCGAGAGGTTGTCAACAAACTGAAAAGCACTAATGCTAATAAGAATTATATCTACTCAATAAAATTAGCCATTAATACGCCTATAACAACATCAAAATATTACCTCGAAGGCTATGCGTCGAGTGTGAAATTGAATTAACTAAGAGGAATCATTCGCTTTTTCGAGTGAGGACGAATTGCTGAATATTGAAGGGGAATATGATCAAACCATGGTTTTGCTGCGTGAAGACGTGAGATTGAGTATCGAACGAAAAGACCAAATGAGGGAGGGAGTCATGTACGAAAACATGGGGAATGCATTCAAAGAAATGCAAAGGTTCGATTCGACCGCCATATATAATTTTAAGTCTTTTCCTATATTTGAGGATTTTCGAGACATTGTAAATATTACTATTGTTCCCAGACTTTTGAAGATGGTTTTAGCATAAGCCATTTGATCACTGAAGAAAATATTTTGTGGAAGCTCAAACAAAGAAGCGAGGCCGAAAAAGTTAATCATCAGAATTATGAAAGAGTAAAGACCGCTTTAGAAAAAGACATGTCTGTTTCAGAATTTGTAAGACTCATAGGTACTAGTTTTTCATGAGTAAAAAGATACAAGAAGAGTACTGAAAATAAATAACATTTAGGGCAAACCCATGTAAATAGTCTGGCTTTGAAGCAAGTTATGAGTCTGTTTAACCATTTATTCCGTTAGAATAAGAAAAAGATGTCTGAAAGGTTTGGAAATAGATTAAGGGAATTAAAGATTAATAATGAGAAACATGGTCGTTGACTCAGCGTTTTCATTTTTTAGAAGCATCGACCTTAAACGATTCAAAGTAAAAAAACGACTTTTCAAAACATCAACTGAAGGACTTACAAAGAAATATAGTAAGTCTCCCAACCCAAAATATCATCATCAAGTGGTAAATAAAAGTTTACTGAATCTATTCCCTTTAATTTTTCTTTTTTAAGCCATTCATGAGCCTTTTGCATGGGGAAAACCCTTGGACTTGGCGAATGAAAATAATACTTATCAAAAACGGCTTTTAATTGATTGTCTGGATTTTCGATGAAACATCCGCCTGCTCTGCTTCCCCACCAGTCATCTTCAGCTACGACGATATTTCCATTTTTTTCCAGCGAATCATGAAAATCTGTATGATTGATACAGTAACCTTTTACCAGTATTTTTTGATTGATTTTCAGTGGTTTACGGAGTGAAATTTCATATAAAACAATTTCTAAATTCTTTAAATACTCACTTCTATCCATGAAATACATCGCCCCAATAATGGTCATAGCTTCAACCCCCGAAAGCAAACCTTGATAACGATATTCAGCTAATTGATTGAGCTGGATTTTGATGCGGTTACTAAGTTGAATGGATTGTTGGAACGCTGATTTTTGCTGTTTTTTTGAAAAACCTGTGTTTATCTGCGATGGAACATCCGTGTCATCAGTGTTCCATAAATTTCTCAGGTATTTATCAAGTAATTTTACTTGCTCAAAGCTATACTCTTCGCTTAAAGGGTTTTGCGTATGAAGAAAATCAAAAAAGTAGATTTCAGGAATATTTGGATTGTTGGTAAGGCGTTTTCCCTCCATCAAATACAAAAAAAGCTTATGTTCAGCCTCTGAAGTGCGAGGAATTATCAAAACTTTCAAAAATGCCCATTTCCCAGTAAGAATTTCATGAAAAATTGATTTGGTTCGTTGGTCGAAAACAGGTTCCATATATTGGTCTGAACCTGTAAAGTCTTCACAATCGGCATCAACCAAAGTTGGGTAAAAACCAGCTGACTCAATTAATTCAACGGGAACAGTATTAGAGGTATAGCCAATTACTGGAACACTGTTCTTGTGCTTTTCTAAAGCTGTAAATTTCCTATTTTGGTAATGAAATTGTAATATTTTTAATGACTCTGACATTTTATTTTTCTTTTACCCGATTTCTGATAAAGTCACCGATTAAAGCCCTCATTTCTTGCTGATTCCAATTTCTGCCATCTACCATATCGGCCCAAATTTCGATGGTTGGTACGCCCACGTTTTCTAAAGCTTGAGTGATGAAATAACTGCCAGTAACCGATGGACGAGTGCTATTGGGAATCAGCACGATGGCCGCATCAATTCGGTTTTTCTGTGCTTGATGTGCAATCCATTCATTCGCCCATGGTGGGTTATGTAGTTGTTCATTCATGCTAACAATACGACTGGCAAGGGTTCGCATTGGGTCGGCAAGACCGTAACGAAGGTAACCGTCTAGCCCAAAAGCCAAATACATTGACCACACAAAAACAGCCCCAAATTCTTCTTCAAATGCCGTATAAAAACCCGTATCGTGCCAAAGTCCAGCACCTACCCACATCAATCTTATTTTTTCGTTCTCACAGGCTGCAATGTTATTTTCGACCCTATATTTTACTTCATCTCGAAATTTTCGGGCATGATTTATTGCCCATTCGCTTCCTCTATGCCATTGGCAAGTCATGACGTTTGAGATTTGCTCTGCCATTCGCACGGGCGATTTTGGAGCAGTGGCAATGAGTTTACAAGCTTCTTCAAAATATTCTTCTTGGAGGTTTACACCATCCATCAATGTTTTTAATTCACTTATATTAAATGTTTTATCTGTAATTTTCTCTAATTCTTCAATCAAGCCGTACAGTTGCTTTGTCATGAAATCGAGGCGATGCGGTTGGAATAATTTTTCCCAGTCGTTTCGGCTCATTTCCCACCATTTTGGGGGCAAAGACGTATTGGCGGTGCTATCAAGCGAATAAAATGTTGTGCCGAATTTATTTGCCCAAATCTCGAATATTCGTTGAATACAATCACAAGTCAATCGAGCCGACATGATGGCAGGTTTGGGCAAACCTCCCCACGGGGCGATTTCGGGTTTATCATCGAGCGTACACGTCAACCCCAAACTGCAGTAGCTGCAAAGGTTTTCGTGAAAACCCATTTCTTTACGTCTGTCCATGTAGTAACCCGACAGTTTTTTTGCGGAAATAATAGCCGCCCACCATTGATTGCTCACTACGGGCAAGCCCATCAATGAGAATAATTCGAGGGGCATATCGGCCTGCGTGATTGCGTAAGGTTTATTTTCTTCAAATACATCTTTACGAAGCTGTGCAAACCAAGTTTTTTGGTATTCGGCGGCCTCGGTGGTGCATTTGAGTTGTTTTTCGATAGTTTTTGACATAAAATTACTGCTGCACGCTTACAATATTCTTTTCTTCATCAATAAAAAATGAAGTCTTAAATGCTGCTTCTTTGGTGATTCTTTCAATATACTGAATAGTTTCTTTTCCTTGTGCATCGCTTACTTTTAGTGGCTTCGGGCTGCCATCTGATACAATCCAGCAAGGTATAAAACCGACTTTTTCTATGCCAGTTTTGCTAAATTCGATACTGGCAATCATGGAATTTCTCGATTCGGGATGAAACGGATAATTTGGGTAATCAGGTATTCGCTCAAAACCAAAAAGCTTGGTACGTTTTTTTGCCCATTCTAAACGTTCGGGACTGGCATTTTCTTCTACATTCAGGGCTTTAGTAACTGTAGCAAAATTTCCTAAACCATGAAAAATCGGTTTTCCTTTATAAAATTCAATACCTTTTAAAATATGTGCATGATGCCCAGCTATGGCATCTGCCCCTGCTTCTATTGCGGCTTTGGAAACTTGTCGCTCGTACATTGCAATTTCAATAGGTGTATGCACCAAACCTTTGTGTAATGCCACTACCACAAAATCAACTTCCTTTTTTAAATTCTCAATGCCCGATTGCATTTTTTCGAGTGAAATTGGTTCAGCAAAAGTGAAGACTTCGGGTTTTCCTCCTGGGTTCGCATTATTGAGTTCGTAATGAGTAATTACTCGGATATATGCCACACCTGCCTTTTTTTCATTTGCCCAAGATTCACGTGGGCCAACACAATTATAGCTCAAAAAGCCAATTTTTATCCCTTCTTTCTCAAAAATGGCAGGTTTTCGTGCTTCATTGAGATTCATTCCTGCCCCAGTAGTTTTGATGCTAAGTGTATGAAGCTTATCAATCGTATCTTCTACGCCTTCTTTTCCAGCATCAAAAAAGTGGTTTCCTGCCAAAGTTATGGCATGAAAACCTGCTTTTTTTAATGCTTCCAAATGCTCGGGATTGGCTGGCGGAGCAGGAATATCAAAATGAAAATCCTTACCCCGATTAGTGTGCGGAACTTCTACATGACCTACTAAAATATCCGCCGTTTTTAGTATTTCTCTTGCGTCATCAAACAACAAATCGGGGTTTGGTTCATCTAAAATCAAATCGCCTACTAAGAAAATCTTCATTTATGCTTTTACAAATCGTTTTAAAATAAAAATGCCTACCAAAGCAATGCTCACAATTGTCATAATCATATACCATCCCGCATCGAAGCCTCCAGTTTTATCTCGCAAAACGCCCAATAACTGAGGCCCCATATAGGCCGAAATACCCGTTAATAAGCTAATTAGTCCCATTACATTGCCTGTTTCACGACCTTTTACTACTTCACCAGCAATACTATAATTTTGATTGGTACAAGCAAAACTTGATGCCAAAACCAATATAGCCGCCCAAGTAAAAATGGTTTGGTCTTTACTACTCAAAAAATACAGACTTATGATGCTAATTGAAGTAAGCGTTATAACTGTCCACCATTTGCTGTATTTATCAGAGCAATAACCTGCGAAAAGATTAACAGGTATTGCCAACAGATACCCCATACTTATAATCCAAGCGGTTTGAGTTTTGGTCATGCCAAAAATAGCATCAGCAGCCGATGGCACGAAATACGTGATGGTCAATGATGACATACCAGCCATGGAAATAACTATTCCCAAGCCCCAAACAAATGGTACTTTAAAGGCATTGACCGTTGGACTTTCTGATTTTTCGCCCACTTGGTGCAAGGAGGCCACTTCACCCTTCGACTGGCGTGTGTAAAAGAAATAGATTACTATCAAACTCAAAATATCGGTAACAATGTATCCTGCAAAACCATAACGCCAGCCGTAGTTTTCGGCCAAAGCTCCAGCCAATGGAGCCCCAATAACCGAAGCCAACGATGAAACTGCCCCCACAATGCCCATGACTCGACCTTTGAGGTGTGATGGAGCAGTAAGAGAAACGGCTGTAAGAATACTGATAAAACAAAAACGATAGCCCCCAATCCAAATGGCACGATTGGCCAATGCCGATGAAAAACCAGATGATTGGCTCAAAAGTAGTAAGCCCACTATAACGAAGGCTGTACCCACCAAAAGCACTGTTTTTTCGCCCCATTTTTTGATAGACAGACCCGTAGGAACACTGAGCAAAATAGCAATAATGCCGTACATGCCTGTAAATAAGCCAATTTGTGAAAAACTGAGGTTAAATTCTTTTTGGATAGAGGGTAAAAGTGGCGAAAAGCCCAGATTCGACATTTGTAGACAAAGCATCGCAAATAATGCTGCGGCAAATGGCATAATCCATTTTTTGTTAGAGGTTGATTCCATAATTAAGATTTTTAACGCTTATCAAGGATGTTTAAAATTTTTGGTTTCAATTCTCCAACCATCCTTTCCACACCAGTAGCAATTTTGACCCACAAATAACTTGGTATTTTCTTGTTTGCCTTTGAGTTGCCAATCGAGCCAATTGATTACCAAAGGAGAGAAAGCTCCACCATGCGGTTTTCTGTACGTGCCTCCATGTCCAACATTTAAGTTTGACATCACAATTGGTACATGATTCACTCGTTTGAAGTCGTCCATAGCGTTGTTGTAGGCAATATCGGTGCTATCGCCAATCACGTATAATGTGGGCTTATGGAAGCTATTAAGTTTTTCTTTGGTTACAGCTGGCATTCCCGGCATTCCTGAGCCTGCCCCACCGTTCAAAACACCGCTATTCATCACAATCGTAGTTTTAAAACGTGGGTCACCCGCTACTTCAATGGTCTGTAAACCGCCACAACTCATGCCAGCCACTGCTACATTTTTTGTGTCGATTTTCTGGTAATAAGGGCTTGTTTTATCATTGTTTTGAGCCGTAATCCAGTCCAATGCCTCCAACATCATGGCAGAAGTAGTTCTTTTTCTACGAACTTCTTCACTTGGTTTTTCTCCAGATGCAAAAAATGGACCGATAGCCAAAACAATATAACCCTGTGAGGCAATTTCATTTAAAAAATTCTGATGTTCTTCGGATGTATTGGCACAACCTCCGTTGCCCCAAACCATTACAGGCAATTTGGGAGCTTTGCTTAGGTCGTTGGGTCTGTAAATGCTATGTTGTGGCAAAGTGCTTTCGCCCACCACAATGGCTTTGTATGGCCCTGTGCCACCGTCTTCGATAGTTTTGGTATTTTGAGCCACACCGCTTAGGCTTGCAAATAATACTGAAAGGCCGAGAAAGACTGTTTTTTTCATTTGTTTTGTCTTAGGGTTGAATATTAATTTGAAAGTAAAATTTGATTTAAATTGCTCTTTTTTGTTCCAATTCAAGAATTTCTTTTTCCGAAAAATGAAGATAATCCTTGTAAATCGATAAATTATGTTCGCCTAAAATTGGGGCGTTTTTTTCAAAACCAATACCTGCTTCTGACATACGAATAGGTAAACCCATACCCCAAGACATCATCTGTTTGTCCGTATTTAGGGTGTTTTACGGGTAAAGTTTCGCCACGTTCGATAACTGATGGGTCACGTACAGCCTCCTTCGGGCTACGGACTTCGGCGGTTGGAACGTTATTATTGTTGAATAATTCCACTAACAAAGCCGTGCTATATTGGCTTGTAAAATCCTCAATGATTTTGTTCAATTCTTTTTCATTTTTCACACGGCTATCTCTTGTGTTAAATCGCTCATCATCAGCCATTTCTGACTTGCCGATAACTTTAAAAGAGATTTCGGGCAAAAACTTCGGTAGGTGCGGCGATAGAAATAAAGCCATCTTTACTCGGAAACATCCCAAACGGTGCCAACCGTGGCACGGTAGTGCCTGTGCGTTGCGAAACTCCGCAGCGTTCGAGAATATCAAATGGCTCGCAAGCCACCATACTGGTTAGTACTCCGAGCATCGAAATATCAACGTATTGGCCTAAACCGGTGGTGTGGCGGTGTTGTAAAGCTGCCAAAATACCAATCACCCCAAAAAGTGGGGCATTCATATCGGCAAATGGCACACCAACCCTAATTGGTGGGTCGGTTTCAGCTCCAGAAGTCATCATTACACCGCTCAGGGCTTGTATGATAGAATCCATGGCTTTGCGGTCGCCCGTGTTTTCGCTACTGCCAAAGCCCGTAATGGCACAATAAATAATTTTTGGATTGACCGATTTAGCAAAATCATAGCCAAAACCCAGTTTATCCATGATTCCCTTGCTAAAATTCTCAACAATAATATCAGCTTTCTCAATCAATTTAGTGAGGATGTGCTTGGCATCTGGGTGTTTCAGATTAAGCGTAATGCTTTCTTTATCTCGTAAGCGATTTAATGCCGAAATTGAAAAATCATCTTCATTTTCTTTGGTCAAAGAAACGCCATTTTTGCCCAAATAAGGTGCGTTATTTCGGCATACATCACCTCCGTCGGGATTTTCGATTTTTATGACCCTTGCTCCTAAACCTGCCAACAAAAAAGTAGCATAAGGCCCTGCCAACGCAATGGTAAAGTCTAAAACGGTAATGCCTTCTAATGGGCGTTTATTGTTCATTTAATCTGTAATTGTTTATTGAAAAAATCGAAAACCGAAGGGAAAATTAGCGAAGTCATTTCACCATGATTGGCTTCCACTTCTTTGTATTGTACATTAAAACGCTCTTTTTCAAGGTGTTTTACCAATAATCGGCTACTTTCGAGCGATGGCGTAGCACCTGTACCTTCGCTCATAAAGATAGGCATTGTCTTTAAGTTTGCCCAAAGAAAGGTGCTTTCATCAATAAATGGCCCCGACATTGGGGCGATGGCTTTCCACTTTTCGGCATATTTGGCACCTAAATACCATGTACCTCCACTTCCCATCGAATGCCCCGCCAAGAAGATATTTTTTTGGTCGGGTTGGTATTCTTTCATCACGATTTCCAGCACTCGTAAAACTTCCAATTCACTTAAAGCCAATAATTTTTGTCGGGTGGTGTCAGTCTGCAACAGTTTTTTTTTGTTTGGTTTGTGCGGCAGGTTTTTCCAAAAACTGCGGGTAGTCTCAGCGGTGTACCATACGCCCCCAACGGTGAAAAACCAAGTGGAGAGAGTATAATAAAACCATATTTTTCGGCTAATAAAAGACTGATTTTATTATTGCGTTCTACGAGAGAGTTTTCATTACCACCGCCTCCATGAAGCAAAACAATCAAAGGCGTTTTACCTGCTTGATAGTTTGTTGGAACATATAATCTATACGGCATTTTTTGACCAGCTTCGGCAAAGAAATAACTTCGTTTGAGGTTTCCTTTTGCTTGAAAACTTGAATCGGTTTTTAGTTCGGGAACTTGAATATTCGATAAAATCTTCAATTCTTCGTCCAATTTTTCTTGAAAACCTCGGGTTGATTGAGCAAAAACATTTGTGCAGAAAAATGCTGCCATCAAGTATAATAAAACTATTATTTTTTTCATCTTTATTGTGATTTAAACCTGCAAGGTTTGCTATATTATTTCTTTTGAATACCTTCTGAAACTAACCAATTCAAAAACAAATCAGACCATTCATCTACTGGTTTACCTTGTTTTTCTATACTATATCCGCCTTTTGCTCCACTAAACAAATGTATTTCAGCCGATTTTTGTACTTTTTTCCATTCCATAAACAAAGCCATGCAGCCAGCCGCCACATTGGGATGGTCAATATTGGAACATATAAATAATGGCGGTGCATTTTCGGGAACATATACATCAATTAATGAAGGTCCGTAATTTATGGCTAAAAAATTGGGACGAGAGTCGGCTGACGTGTTGAGTACAGTTTGGGCAATGGCAACGCCACCACCAGCCGAAAAACCAAGAAAACCTACTTTTTGAGGGTCGATATACCATTCTTTGGCATGTTTTCTTACTTCCAAAATGGCTTCGTTGGCATCATTGGCTGCTTTATATACAATCTCAGTTCCTTCTGGCTCGGTGGATGGGTTGGCATTGGCTTTATTGAATTTTTGAAAATCCTGAACATCGACTCTAAATGCTGCTCCAAATGGTTTTGAAGGGTCTTTTGAGGCAGGCATTTGGGCGTATGCCATTAGTCGATATTTTAAGCCGATAGCCGCTATGCCTCTTTCATTGAGCCATTTGGCCATTTTTATTACATCATTGTTCCAGCTCAATATTCGCATAGCTCCACCCGGGCAAAGTATCACGGCCGCTCCTGTTGCTTTGTTGGCTTCGGGCAAATACACAGTAATACTCGGTTCGGTTACTTGGCTAATAATATTGATTTCGTTGGCGGCCGTGTAAGTAATTTTTTCGTTGTTAGCTGGGCTGGATTCTTTCACTTTCAGTTTTATAACTTCTTGTGCAAAAGTCATTTTTCCGACTAAAAAGACAGTGAATACGATTAACTTTCTCATCTGAATCAATTAAAAAATACGAATTTCTATTCTACGTTTGGCAGCATCATTGATGCCATCGGCTGTTTCAGGTTTGGATTTTACAGTCAATTTTATGTTTTCCTTGGAAAACTCCAATCCCTTAAAAATATCAGATAACTTGTTGGCTCTTAGGTCGGCAATTTTCTCTTTTTCAATCAATTTTTGACCATTTGAGAGTAATGAAGTACCCCGAAAAGCCTTTATTTCAATATTTTTTAAGTTATTCAATTTGGCAATTCTTACAGCTTCGCCTACAATTCGGGTTTTATGTAAGGAAAGAAAATCACTATCGAAATCGAATAAAATCGTGAAATTTCGAGTATTATCGGCAAAAGGCTCATTTTTAGGATAAGGAATGGGCGGTGGTGGCTCAAGGCCATCTTGTGCTGGAAGCAAGGTATTACAACTCAAATCCAACTCAGGCAAGACAGAAATTGTCACTGGCTCTAAGACTATACCACCACACAATCGGCTGCCATCTTTTATTTTACCTTCAACCAAAACTTGGTGTTTGAGCTGGGGCGGGTAAAACAAACTCCCACTTCGCCCTTGCTGACCTAAATAGTAGGTTTCTCCTTCGTATTCTACCAACCAACAAGGAAAAGTTTTTGAATCTCGAATGATGGGGCAGGTGATGAAAGAAAGCCCCCTAACCCCCAGAGGGGGCATTTTCTTTTGCGAAAAGCACACAAAAGATTGCAACGTTATTATTGTAAAAACTATTTTATTCATAGTAAACTCCACCTCTGGGGGCTGGGGGGCTAAAGCACACTTAAAAAATTAACTAAATCGTTCTTCTCTTGTTCAGTATATTTGATATCAAAACGACGGTCATAGTAATCTACCAGCTCACGCAGATTTTTTGCCGAGCCATTGACAAAATACGGAGATCGTGCAGCTAAACCTCTGAATTGTTGCATCACAATTGAGCCAATGTCAATACATTTTCCAGAAATCAAGGCTCTACCAGGGTCGGTGGTATAGATTACACGGCCTAAATATGGGTGTGGCGGAGCATTATTATTACAAGTACATTTGAAAATTGGTAAGTCGGATTTCTGATTTGCCATGTGATTTTCTGTCCAAGTTGGATAGGTAGTCGTACCCAAATCGACCCAACCTGGGGCAAGGTCTTGGGCGGTCATTTGTCCATTGTGGCAAGTTGAACAGCTTCTTCGGACTGGATTTCCTAAACCCAAACTATTGATGTGTGTAGCATCTCGAATCCAAAATTCACGAAACATAAAAACGTCGTTACCCCTTACTACTGATTCTCTAAAAGCCTTTTGTTCGGCGGTGAGATTTTGCGAAATGGATTCTTTTTTCTTCCAAATATCAAACCAATGAAATATTGGGTCACGGTTATTATTAGCTAAAATATGTACTTTTCCAGTTTTCATGTTGTGAGGTCCAAGCCCAGCTGGTTCGCCATTTTCAACGAGTTTGTTGCCCCATTTATCATGGCTTTGTGCCATAAATAACTTATTTTCAAAGTCAATGATTTGTTTTTGTTGAGTATCAGTAAGCATATTATGACCTTGCAAATGTCCAAAATAAGCATCGAGTGCCTGCTCTTTTTGGGTATAGTGGCGAGAATCTGCCATCATATTCATACCGACTACTTTGCCAGTTTCGGGGTCGGTTACGGCCAAAGTACCTGTTTTAATATTAAAAACTGGGTCGGGCGACATTACGTAAGTCATGTTTGCCACCGAGCGTGGGCGACGAAAAACCGAAATTGTGCCATTTTTTAAACCTAATTCTGGGTCAAGATTTATTCCTGTTGGGTCGCTTATTATTTCAATCCTAAATTCGGGTTTTACTGGTTTTCCGTTGTCGAATTTTGCAGGCCAAGGCAATCCTATTCTAAATAAGCCACGTTTCAATAAAAGCGAATGCGAACTTTCTAATTCTTGAGGAAGTTTTGGGTTATTTGAGCCATCAATGGCAGCAAAAATTGGGTCTTTTCCATTAGTTTCAGTCCAACGTTTTTGTAAACTTTCCACCGAAACGCTCATTGCGTCTTTGGGTTGATGGCAAGTAACACATGCACGGCCATTTGAACCCAAAGGCTCAAAAAATGGGTGATTTTTCATGCTTATTTTACCATCAGTATAAACATATCCCAATTTTCCAAGTGGGTTTTGAATATCCATTTCAGCAGGTAATATGCCACCTTTTCCTGCTTCAATCCAGTCAATCTCATTAACTGAAAAAAATGAAACCAGCGAAAAAGATACTATGGAAATAAGTATGATAGATTTTCCTTTCATTTACCAATCAATAGTTGTATTATACAAATAATAATTTGTAAATTTGAAAGAATATTTTTAGAAATATTTATCATTTTCCGCCAAAAAAATATTATGCCATCAAAGTATATTGAACCTCATGAGCGATTAGAAGTCAAGCAAAGTATTGATTCGTTTACGGAAGGAGTCTATTGCCATAGCCGACTCTTGGGTGAAAAAGTGATTCCAATGCACTACACCAAAACAAATATCAATTAATGTATGCTGAAGGAAAATGTATCAGAATTTACTATGAGCTGGGTAATGCACTAAAAACTATTTTTATTCCTTCAAGGCATTTTGCATGGATGCCTAAAGCCGTGCCACATAGCGTAGAAGCAGGGCATCCTGACGTAATTATCACCAATATTTTTTATACAGAGGTTTTAAATGATAATTTCTACGAAAGAGTAGGAGTTTACGCAGCTAATAATTTGTTGGTAGAATTACTGGCTTATATCAAACAATGGAATACCATAGTGCTGAGTAATGAGGAAAAGAAATTTTCGATTCTACGAAGTATTATGTGTATTCTTTCCGAAAATAGCAACAGACGATTGCCGATTGAATTGCCTGTGGCCAGAGAACCTCGTTTGCAGCTTATCTTGAATTATATGCAAGATCAAATGACCGAACAAATAAGCATTTCGCAGATTTCGAACCAATTTGGTTTTAGCGAACGCTCCCTACTACGTCTTTTTCAAGAAGATTTGAGGATGTCGTACGCTCAATATCTAAAAACTTTGCGGGTAGTGAGAGCCATTGAGTTATTAAGCACCACGAACTTGAATATCAACGAGATTTCGTTTCAAGTTGGTTATGATAGTTTCCCTACTTTTAGTAATACTTTTCAAGACGTGGTGGGTGTAAGACCTAAAGTGTATCGCCAGTAAGAAAATGCTAAAATGAGTAGGTCTAAATTTATGCTTTTAGAATATATTTTAAAATCAGAGGGTCACAAATTATAAAATTTAAAAGGTGAGTATCTTTGGATTAATTTGTGGTGTCAAATCATATAAATAATCTAAGATGTCAAAAACTAAACTATCAATTAAAACGGTTCAACTTACCTCGCTTACAGATACTCAATGGATAATTATAGAGAAAAAAATTGATACAGGGTCGCAAAATTTCTATAAATTTGAGAGCAGTTGACAATTGTATTCTCAAAGTAAATCGAACAAGTTGTCAATGATGGAATATTGATGAATGTTATGGATCTTGACAAAGTATCTGCTGGAATATCAGCCAAGTACTATTTTAGAAAATGGGTAAAAGATGGCACTTTTGACACAATTTTAAATGAATTAGTAGTAAATGAACTGGTTAGATAAGGAAAAAATGCACTATCACTATCAACTGCAGGTACTATTGATAATCAAAGCGTCAAAATAAGTAGCTTTTGTCAAATTAGATAGTGTTATAGATGGTAATAAGAAAATCAACTGTAGAAAACGTTTTTTATTTGTTGATATCCTAAGTTTACCTCTTACTATAAATGTTTGTGCTGCCAATATCTTCGATATTGTTGTACGTATTGAACTCTTCCCAATTTTGACAAAACAGCTACAAAACTCATTTTAATTCATGCTGATAATGGCTTTGGGGGTGATTTCATTCAATCCGCTTTGTGGTGTAATTATACCGTTGAAATCTTACAAGAGTCACCAACTGTGAAAGGTTTTATCCCAACCTCAAACTTTGTGATCTAATTATTTCTTTTTCTTCAAAATCAGTTGGTCAAGCTCTTTGTCTGAATGGGTATCAAGCAACTTGATATACCTGTAAAAACTTGCATGAGTAATTCCCAGCGGTTCATAAATTTCACGTGGTTGTTTGGTAGTATCCTTATATAAGGAACGTAGAATTTTTAGTTTAGCTATGGTCTCAGCTTTCAAACCTTTGAAGCCCCACCTACTCGCCCTCTTGCCCTTGCCGATGAAAGTCCAGCATTCGTTCTTTCCCTAATCAGCTCTCTTTCGTATTCGGCTAATGAGGCCATAACATTGAGGAACAATCGGCCGTTGGGTGTTGATGTATCTACACCATCAGTTAGACCTTTAATAATAACTTTCTTCTGATTGAGTTCTAAAACCAAATCAATAATATTTTTGATGCTCCTACCCAACCGGTCGAGTTTCCAAACCATCACCACATCGCCTTCTCTCAAATGCTCAATCAAATTTATGAGTTCAGGTCTTTCTTTTGTAGCTCCCGAAATTTTCTCTTGGTAAATTTTCTCGCACCCTGCTTTTTTTAGAGCTTCAATTTGTAGATTCAAGTTTTGGTCTTTGGTGCTGACCCTTGCGTAGCCTAAAATCATATAATTTGTATCATAAACTTATTGTTTTCAAATTTATGGGATTTTCTTTATTGATACAAGTTTATGGACATTTTAATTGAAAAATACGTTCTCAATTTTAGAAACCTAAAAAGTATCACTAACGTACCGTTTTGTGAAACTCAATTTACGAGTTTTCATTGAACTGTTAGAAATAGTCTTTTTTACTCATCAGTAAGAATGCACATTTTTCTCTCTTTACTTTAGTAATAAACTTTAACCCATTTATACTTTACTGGCTCGTCGAGAGTTCAAATAAAAAAAAAATTTCACTTATTTGTGTTTTCAATTTTCAACCCTAACTTAGTCACATAATTTTATGCTGTATGATTAATATAAAGATAGATAAAAAAGAATCCGATCAACTTTTAGTTGAGTTTGAAGACCTGAGTTTGAACCACTTTATTAGCCAAATTCCAGAACGCCGATTTAGCCGTTCTCGAAAAGGTTGGTTGGTACCCAACACACGTCATAACGTGTCGATGATTGGACAACTATTTGGTAAAGAAAACTGTCTGTTTGCTAAAGAAATTATTTTGCAATATAGACCAAATATCACCAACAAGGAAATAGAAAAATACTTTGTGAGAATCAGAAAACCTTGGGTGAACACACCAATATATCGTGAAGAAAATGCTCATCCTATCATAATTGCTTTGCAAAAACACATGCAACTGCGTAATTATAGCTACAAAACCATTGGTAATTACCGCAGCCAACTCATCAGAATGATTCATTATTTTAGTCCAAAACACCTTAATGAAATTTCTCAATCAGAGTTTGAAACTTATCTATATTATTTGGTGACGAAGCGAAAACTGAGTGGTGCATCGCTCAATGTAGTCATCAATGCATATAAATATTACCGAGAAAACATTTTGGGACTTCCAAGAACGGTCTATTTTGAGATACCTAAAATCATTCAAGCTCAGCCTTTACCTCAGGTACTTAGTCAGCAAGAAATACTCTTAATTTTAGAAAACACCAAAAATTTAAAATATAGGGCTATATTTAGCCTGATTTATTCGACCGGTATTCGACTTAGTGAAGCTTCACACTTAAAAATAGCCAATATCAATAAATATGCGAAAACAATTTTTATCAAAAATGGAAAAGGGAAAAAAGATCGATATGTGCTTTTATCAGAAAATATATTGGATTTGCTAAGAATCTATTATAGGGAATACAGGCCAAAAGTCTATCTCTTTGAGGATGAATATGACTTTGAAGCGATCAGTGAGCGGAGCATTCAAAAGGTATTTGCAAGCGTAATCAAGCAATGTAAGATAAGCAAACCCGTTAGTATTCATTCATTAAGGCATAGTTTTGCCACCCATTTACTTGAATCAGGGACGGATATTAGATACATTCAGGAGCTTTTGGGACATTCAGATATCAAGACCACCATGAGGTATACACACGTAAGTAGTCAAGCTTTGAAACAAGTGACGAGTCCATTTGACCATTTACGCCATTAAAATAAGAAAAGATGTCTGAATGGTTAAAAAAATAGATTAAAGGAATTAAAGATTGATTATAAGAAACATTGTCTCTGACTCAACATTTTGATTTTTTTGAAGCATTGCTCTTAATCGATTCAAAGTGAAAAACCGACTTTTCAAAACATAACCTTGTGAATAGCCAATTTGGGTTAATTTACATGCTCTGACATTGACATCTTTTTTGATACGATACATTTTATTATCATCCCCAACAAAGTAGTCAGGATACCCATTAACCAACCAAACTCGTTTGACGAATATTTCTTTTCTCAATTTTTTTGTTATTTATTTGTAAATTAAATAAGTTTTAATAAATATTGCAAAAGTTAAGTAAATTAAACTCCGACACTTACTTAATTAACGACAATTTAGTTAATTATCAGTTTTTTATGAAAAAATAATTAATTAAGCAAGGTTCGTACTTTTACTAGTTGGAACGAAAAAAACATTAAGTATAGTAGGGAAAATGTTTAATTTTATAGATAATTTTTACTCAGTATTAATAAAATACAAACTATGAAAGTCGAAAATGTAAGTTTACAGCTTCAATCAACTATCGATAAAATTATCAATTTAGATTTAAGCCCAATAAAGTTCAAATTAGAAAAAGATGAAAATGGTAATAACTGGAATAGTTATCAATGTGAAATTGCTGAAAATCAATACAAAAGGTTCTTAATATTAAATTTAATTTATCCTAAAAAAGCAATTGTTCCAGATGATGTCATTGATACTTTTTGGCATTACCATATCCTTGATACAAGGAAATATCATTTAGATTGTGAAAAAATATTTGGAAAATATTTTCATCACTATCCATATTATGGAATGCGAGGTGAAGCAGACAAAAGGAATCTATTAAACTCGTTTGAAGAAACTAAAAATTTATTTATCAAACATTTTCAAATTGATATGCTGGCTGAAAGCTCGTCATGTAATTCTGACAATGATAGTTCTGATTGCAGAAATTGTATTTCAAATTTAAAATAAACATTATTTTTATGCATTTTGCCAAAGTCGTTAACTTCACAAAAAATAATTCGGAATTTGAATTTCCAAACGCTCAGAAAGTTGATTTAAGCGAGCATAAAAGAGCATTTGATTTTATACCCAGTATTTATTCTGGTAAGCAGGAGCATTTATTTAATTTATACAAAACAGATAATAGATTACTCTCTGATATTGCAGCATCAGTTATGAAGCAAATATATTTGGATGGCTATTTACATAAGGAAAAATTTAAAGCAATTTTAACATGTATTCAAGATATTATTATTGACTTAGGGTATGCCGAACTTACCCAAACAGATTTTTCCAATTTTCTAACTGTTCCAAAAAATGAGACACACAATATCATGATAATTGCTGGCTGTCAGAACACACCTATGCTTGATGCAAGAATAGAAAAAGCAGTTGAAATTGCAGAAATTTTTTCAAATAATATAAATATTGTAGCTTCGGGTGCAAGTCCAAATCCATCAAGAGCTGTCAAAATACAAAACGAATCAAAAAGGATGATTAATATTTTTGAAACAAAAATTAAAAATATTATTCCTGACCCATCCAAACGACCAAGAATTGATATTATTCCTGAAGGAGAGTCTCATAATACAAACTCAAATATTGAGAAATTCTTTGAAGGTAATTTCCTCAAAAGAGATTTAAAGAATCAAATAATTATTGTTAGCTCTTCTTCTCATCTTATTAGACTATCAAAAGAAGTTGAAAAATATATTGAAGAAAATAAAAGTAAATTGAATTTTAACATTTCAAATATTATTTTAGCTGGTGCCGAAAGCATTGATAAAAAATTTTTTATAGACAATGACCATTTATTCAAACACATGATGTTAGAAATATATGACTATTTCATTGAAGACAGAATGAAATCGAGCCTTCAAGGCTAATTATTTAAGTATTTTACAGCTATGACCTTATCGTATGCTGGTAAAACAGATTGATAGTATTAGTTATTTTATTACAAGCAAGAATTGTATTTTATTCAAAACTTGCTAATTTTTCGTTGGACAAGATGTCCTTTTGGATTTATTCAAAAAACATCAAGCATCACGCCGACAAGATATTAGAGCGATTTCTATGGGTCTTCAACTTCTCGGTCGACAACTACCCCTTTTTACAAAGTGTGCTTGCTTTTCTCCAAATAGTTACTAAATTTGTTTCTGTTTGGTTGGTTTTCAAAAATCAATCGGGGACTTCGTCCCAGCGTTGCTTGCAATCATTCGTGTGTCCCAACAGCCGCATTAAGAAAAGGTAAGTAATTGTAAATCAATAAATTAACTATAAACCCAACCATCTCAATGCTTTTGGTTGGAATTTTTTTAAAAACATATTCAATTTTTATTAAATGAATTCATCTCCAAGAAACCCATTAATTGCTCTTTTTTCGCACATTGTAGCACCTGGTTTAGGATATTTTTATAATGGAAATTTTAAAAAGGGAATTATAGTTTCACTCTCTCTAACATTTCTATTAAATTTTATACTTAGGGTTTCAGGTATTTGCAGTACCTTCCAAATTTTGGTATTTGTCCTAATATCCATGATTGTTTTACAGATATATTTGATTATTGATTCATACAGAGAAGCAAAAAAGTTACAAGATTATGAACTCAAAAAATACAATAAATGGTATTTTTACTTAGGTTTTATTGCAATTAGTTGGTCAATACTTGAATATTTACCTAAGTTTACCTCAACACTTGGAATAGGAACTCAATTTTTCAATATTCCAATTGCATCTATGGAGCCTACAATCAAAATTGGAGACAAAATCGTAGTTGACTACTCATCAAACTTTGAAGAGATAAAAAATGGTGATTTAATAACTTATTTTCCAGATGCAAGTGAGGCACAACCTTGGATTTCAAGGCTTGTTGGAAAAGAAGGTGATGTATTAACAATAAAAGACAACTTCCTAATAATAAATGGTCAACCAAGTAAAGTTGAAAAAATTAGAGAATTTAAATCAAATGAAATAATGGATGAGGTTCTAACCGAGTTCTACGAAACATTACCCAATGGAAAGAGAATAACAATCTTAAAAAGTTCCATAAGTGACACTTTAACGAGTAATATCCCTGACATTATTATACCGAAAGACTCTGTTTTAGTAATATCCGATAATAGAGATAAATCAACAGATAGTAGATATTTGGGGTTTATTCATAAAAATAGAGTAAATGGAAAAATTTTATATACATGGTGGGGGCAAAAAATGGATAGAATTGGTATTGATTTGACTAAAAAATGAAGTGTTCTAAATTTTAGCTGCTTATATTCTCGGTCAACATGACAAAAGCGAAGTTTATAAGTGTGAGTTCTCAGCAAAATTTCAAACTCATAGGCTCGTCCGACACTTTAAATGCGTGGTATTTGCTCAAATTTCACTCCGAAAATAAATTCTTTTGCTTTTCAATTTCTTTTTTCAGAATTTGGTATGCACATTCGGTTTGGGGACAATTAGGCAGAGCAGTTTCTACGCTTTTACCATCTTAGCACTCAGCTCTATTGGTGGACATCAAATCAGAACGGTTCACAAAGTTGGTCTGTCTCCAACACGAGCAAGTGCGTAAACGACTTAAAATCAATTAGTTAATCAAATTACAAACCCAGCATCGCACTTGCGAGTCGTTGGAATGATGAAATACGAAATGTTTGAACTTGAAATAAATCCAAATGACGAAGTTTACAGAAAAGCAATAATAAATTCTTATTTACAAAAATTCACTCCCTCCAAAAAGTGGATAAAAATAGCTCAACTAATTGCATCTATATTATTTTTCATTGCGTATCTGTTCAAAAATAATGTCACAAATTTAGTAGTTAGCTGCATCTTGTTTGTCAGCTTAGCTTTGCAATACCTATTTGAATATTTAACCAAATTATATTACCAAAAACATCTTACAAAAACGTTAGGAATTCAATCATATACCGTCAAAATTAGTCAAAATGGTCTTTCTTTCGATTATGAGCATGCTAAAAGTGATATAAAATGGGAATACATTCAATATTTTGAAGAATTTAATGAACTGTTTTTATTTTACCCTATTGAGAATGATAGTTCTCCTATTTTACTTTTATTGACATCAATCAATGAAAAAGAGCAAATAAAGCAACTTATATATTCAAAAATACCTAAAAAGTAACTCGGCAATATTACATTTTGCTCATAGCCACTTGCGACGAGCAAAATTCGCTGGTTTTTCAAATTATAAAACGCATAGTTTTCGGCTGACAGGACAGTACTCTCCTACTCGATTTGGGGGCTTCTGCGTGCAAAGCTGGCTTGCGACATTTTCAATGCGTGGTAGTTTCGCAACTTTTTCTCCGAAACTCAAAATATTTTGGTATACCTTTGCTTTTTTAGATTTTTCCGTGCAAATTTACTTTCAGCAATCAAGTTGATGAGATGGGTTGACTGGCTGGCTTAGGCGTCGGGCGACGCCAAATTAGAGCGGTCGCAAAGCCCCGAAATTCCAACACGAAGCATTATGTAAAGGCTTGATAATTAGCAATTTAACTCTAAAACCACTCCAAAAACCATCATAATGCTGGGCGTTGGAACAAGTTTAATAAACATTTTAAATTGAAAAAATGATTTCAAAACAAAGAAAATATATCTTTATAGGTGCAGTTTATTTTGCTCTTGGTTTAATTGGCTTATTAATCAAAGAAGATTTAATAAGTTACTTAAATGTAATTCCCTTTTATGCAATAACATTTTCACTCACCTCTTTACTTACGGGGTTGGGGTTGATTTTATATGTTTATCTTCAATGGGGATTTAGTAAGGAGGGCTTTGACAAACTTGAAATAAATAGAGAAAATGTGAAACAATTTGAACGATTACGAAATGAATTGATGCACAAAATTGAATTTAATCAAAAAGTGCCTTTTGATGAAGAAAAAGTGGAAGGACAGATAAATTCAAAAATTGAAAAAATCACTTCAGATTCGTTGTTTAATCAAATAAAAGAGAAGTATGAAGATAAGTTATTAGATGATTTAAAGTTTAAGTCACTTGAAGATGAACTTTCAAATATAAAAATTCGTATAGATAGAGAAACAGCAAGAATTACAAGAAATGGCAACATTAATTTAACAATTGGATTTTTTACAACATTTATGGCAATATTCTTTTTGGGTTATTCTTTGCTTGGTGTGTCACACACGTCAGACAACACACAAAGCTTTATTTTTCATTTTATTCCTCGATTTACCTTAAGTTTTTTTATAGAAATGTTTTCATTTTTCTTTTTACGAATTTATAAGAAAAACCTTGATGATATTAAATATTTAAATAATGAAAGAACAAATATTGATTTGAAACTAATTGCTTTAAAAGCCTCAATTGTTCATAAAGATAATGACTCATTAAAAGTAGTTTTAAATGACCTTTCCAAAACAGAAAGAAATTTTATTTTACAAAAAGATGAGAGTACTGTTGATTTAGAAAAAAATAAAATAGACAAATTAAGTATGGACAAACTGTTAGAAAGCATAATCCAAATTGTTAATAGAAAATAGAATACCAACAACCGTATGCTGCTAAAATAGTTTTACCATTTAGATTTAAGCTCAAAGGCTCGGTCGACAAACAAAAACCGCTGGTTTTTTAGTTTTTCAAACGCATATTTCTCGTGTGACAGGACAGTTCACTCCTACTCAATTTAGGGTTTTCTACTTGCAAAGTGGGTCTGCGACAAGTCCTCTGAGTGGTATTTTTGCCAACTTTTCTCCTCTTCGCAAAGTTTTATCCAACTCATTTGCTTTTTTGTATTTTTCCATGCAAATTTACTTTCGGCTATCAGCTTGACTGGCTTGGGTTCGTTGGCATGCGTAGCGTCTGGCGACGCTAAATCAGAGCGGTCGCTAAGTTCATCAAGTCCAACACGGGCAAGTGCGTAAACGCCTTAAAATCAATTAGTTAATCAAATCAAAATCCCCAGCATCGCACTTGCGTGCCGTTGGAAAAAAAATATGAACGAAAACAAATTTAATATTGCCGTTTTAATAGATGGTGATAACGCACAGGCAAAATTAATAAAGGAAATTCTTACAGAGGTATCAAAATATGGTAAAGCAACCATAAGAAGAATTTATGGAGATTGGACTACTACCCAAATGAATTCTTGGAAAGAGGTGCTAAACCAGTATTCTATTAATCCAATTCAAAAGTTTGCATATACTACTGGAAAAAACTCAACAGATAGTGCAATGATAATTGATGCTATGGATATATTACATAGTAAAAATGTCGATGGCTTTTGTATTGTATCAAGTGATAGTGATTATACAGGACTTGCAAAAAGAATTAGAGAAGATGGGCTTTTTGTCATGGGCATAGGAAATAACACTACACCTATTGCATTTGTTAACTCATGTGAGGTTTTTACGTTTAATGAAAACTTGCTTATTGAATTAACTCCGCCACTACAACTTAAGCAAGAAAAAGAGTTAACAGCAGAAATCAATATTAAGTCAAGTAAAAAAAGCGACAAAAAGGCTGACAAAAATGAGATTAAAAAAGTGTTTCCTGATATAGATTTGGAAATTATTGATAAAGCTTTCGAAATTTCAGCATATGAAGAAAAAGCATATATTTCTTCAGTTGGAGCTTCATTAAGAAAAATATCTCCAAGTTTTGATTCAAGAACCTATGGATTTAAAACTTTAACACAACTTTTTGAAAGTTTAGATAAATATGAAGTTATTAAGAATGAAGTAAATGGATTAAATCACCCACTTGTCAAATTGGCTTAACTTTTTATTAATTTTATGCTACTGAAATACTTCGTTAGATTTAGCTATTTTTGGGCATACAAAACTTGGGTACTTTTTATCAAAACTTTCAACTGTATCCTGTACAGCTACCTCCTTTGGACTTGTTTAAAGAACTTCAAACATCACGGCGACCAGATATTAAAGCGATTTCAAGGGGTCTTCAACTTCTCGGTCGACAACTACTACCTTTTTTGATTGAGTGCTTGTTTTTATCCAAATAGTTACTAAATTTGTTTCTGTTTGGTTGGTTTTCAAAAATCAATCGGGGACTTCGTCCCAGCGTTGCTTGCCATCTTTCGTGTGTCCCAACAGCCGCATTAAGAAAAGGTAAGTAATTGTAAATCAATAAATTAACTTTAGAATCCAACCATCTCAATGCTTTGGGTTGGAATTTTGAAAAGTAAATTTAATATGAGAAAGGAATTAAAACCCGACTTAGAAACGGCAGATAAGTTATTTCCTCTTGTATTGAGTTTAATCTCACGTTTTGATGATGCTTTTGAAAATGGTAATCAGGTTGAGCAAAAATTAATTGTCAGCCAATTATCTGACATAACAAAAAAGCAAATTACTGAGTTTGACCTCTATGAATATTGGGGGTACACCGATATTGAAAATTTAGCCTACCAATTTGCTATTCCTGACCCCGAAAAAGTTGAAATTTCAAAAGCAGAATTGATTGAAATTTTAAAAAATTATTATTATGCAGAAGAAAAAGTAAAAGTATTTTATACAACTCTTCTTGATAGAAGTTTTCCTCATCCAAATCCAACAGATGTTGAATTTGAGATTAATGATGAAAATTCGATTTCAAAAGCAGCTGATAGCATAATGAATTATAAGCCAATTTTATTATAGGCTATTCACTTAGTGACATTCGATTTGGAGTGTTTAACCAAAGAACCTCAACCATCACTGCGACCTGATATTAGAGCGGTTTCAAGGGGTCTTCAAATTTTATTGGGGACAGGACATTAGAGCAAAAAATTGGTGTGCAAATTTGGTTTTCAGCAATAAACTTCTTAGTTTTATACTACTTCTTGCGTTGTTGTCTGGCGACAACAAAAATGAGCTGTAATTTCACTTTTCTTGGTGTTCCAACTCCCGCATTAAGAAAAGGTAAGAAGCTGAAAATCAAATAATTAACTATAAACCCAACCATCTCAATGCTTTTGGTTGGAAAAAAAAAGCTAATGTTAGTAATAATACTATTACAGGCTAATTCAGATACACTATCTAAACTAAGTAGTAATACAATTACTGTTAGCAATTGGACAATCTTGGCTTCTATTGCAGCCATAATTTCAGCAATTTCAGCATTTAGAAGTAGCTTATTTTCTAAAAAATCAAGTATTATTGCTCAAAAAGCATACTTGGATAAACAAGCTAATTTTAATATATATTTGGTTAGAGCTTACAGGTATACCGCTCGTGAACAAAATAATAAAAAGTTGCTTTTGTTTGAAATCACAATAAAAAATATTTCTGATAGTAAAAGTTCGTTTAAAGCGGACCTTGAAATCGAATATGCCAAAGATGGTTTTTCAAATTCAAAAATTACAATTCCTCATGAAAATAGTTTGTCTGAGTTATTTAAGACCAAATTTAGTTTCTATCCTAATGATATAAGAATTGATGAAAGGGGATTAACAACAAAATGGTTAATCTTTGAACAACCAAATGACATTTTTAAATCACATAGGATTGACCAATATCGAATAAAAATCATTGATGCACAAAGTAATATAGCAATTTCAGAATTAAATATTATACATGAATTCATAGATGAAAAAAATCAAAATGAAAATTGACTTTCCTATTTTTGAGGTATTAGCCGAAGGAGGAATGTCAATGCCTGAAGTTGGTGAGGGGCGTTTTATTCCAAAAGTAATTATTGATAAAGAAAAGAATTTTGAAACTGCTGAATTAATAAAACTTCACAAAACCTCCTTACCTGGGGATATACAGTCATTTTGGTTATTAGAAGATTCTCTTTTTTTTAAACCTAAATTCGTAATCCTCAATCTGAATTTTTTGAGACCTATGGAATTGAAAATAGGTATCAAATTAAATTTTTCTAAAGATTTTGCTGTTATTGATGGAATTATTCAATCAAGGGCTTTTTACCTTGAAGTAGGCGAAAAAGGAGACAAAGTGTCTGAATTAAAAAATGAAAGTATTTTAATTGAAGTTCCATTTTTAGAATTCGATAAAAAGTGGGAGCAAATACTTTTAGAAGTGTTAAAAGAAAAGAACAAAAATAAAGGTTTTTCCAAAAAAGAGATAGATAGTATTGCAAAAGAACAAATAATAAAAACAAGGAAATTTTGGAATATCAGGCGACCAACTGAATGAGAAACTTTATAAATATAGGTTGACAGTTTTGGTTATTCTTCGACAAGCAAGCATTTGGGTATTTCTTAACAAAACTTGCATATTTGTCAGGGGACAGGATGTTCATTTGGATTTATTCAAGGGGTCTTTAAACTCCATTGCGACATTCACTCAGAGCAAAAAGTGGCGTGCAAATTTGGTTTTCAGCAAGAAATACCTTAGTTTTATATCACTGTTTGCCTGCCGTCTGGGGACGGCAAAAATGAGCAAAATGCCAGCTATATTTTAGTCCAACATACGCATTAAGAAAAGGTAAGTAATTGTAAATCAATAAATTAACACTAAAAACCAACCATCTCAATGCTTTTGGTTGGAATTTTAAAAAAATGAATGAAAAAGAGGAACTAAAAGAGTTTTTAATCAAAGTAGTTGTTATCATTGTAGCAATTTTTATAATAATAACATTACTATATTTTACTTGGGAAATATTAGCAAACCTTATTGGAACAATTATTGGTATTGCAATAAATGTTGCGACAAGTACATTAGTTAGTATTGGTTTAAGCCCAGGTTGGATAGTATTTTCTACTATATCATTATCAATTGGCAGTTTGAGTGTCGGGTTTTACACATTAAAACAAATATATAAAGGAGTTCAAGAAAAACCATTTGCATGGCTTTTTCCTATTCTTTCAATACTGGCTGGATTTATCGCAAGTAGTTTTAAAGAACTTATCATCTTTACCGAAGATAGTCCATATAATGGATTCAAAAAAGAAATATTTGGACTTTCTATAACATTATTTTATTTCTTAGGTGGCACTTTGTGGCAAATAAAAAAAACAAATTCAAAATTTTTATCTCGATTGTCAGCAATTCTGTGTTTTATTTTTCCACCCATGTGGATTTTCTACCTACATATAAAACCTACTTCAAAAAGTCTATTTGATGCTTCAATCGAAATATTAACAAATAATTCTTTTGAATTCATCTTTTTTGGGGTTTTTATTGGGCTTTTCGTTTTACTTTCATATATCTACAAAGAAGATGAATATTAAGCAACGTATGCGACTGAAATAGTTTGACAATTTTTATAATTTGCGACACACAAACATCGCTAAGTTTTCAACAATTTCAAACGCCTAATTTTTTGCGACGAGGCAGCACTCTGGTTCACCCAGTAGGTTTTTCTGCTTGCAAACTTAACTTTCGACAAGTCATCTGAGTGGTATTTTTGCCAATATTTCTTCGACACGCAAAGTTTTATCCAACTCGTTTGCTTTTTTGTTTTTTTCCATGCAAATTTAATCCCAGCAGCATAGTTCTTGGCTTGGGTTCTTGGTGTGCAAGCCGTCCTTCGGACGTCTTATCAGAGCAGACGCAAAGTTCATCAGCTCCAACACGAAGCATTATGTAAAGGTCTGATATTTAATAAATTAACTCTAAAACCAATCCAAAACCATCACAATGCTGGTCGTTGGAACGTTCTCTACGTAGATTTTTTTTCTTTGCTTCTCTCCCACTTTTTTTGCGACTTTTCCAATGCGAAAAGCTCAGAAAATTCCAATTTCAACTAACTTCCGACGAACCGAATCCGCTAAATTTTCAAGAATTTCAAACGCCAGTTTTTTTTGCGACGTGGCAGCATTTTGGTTTGCAAAGTAAGATTTCCTGCTTGCAAACTTAGCCTTCGACAATTTCTCTGAGTGGTACGTTTGCCAACTTTCTTCCGAAAATCAAAGTTTTTTCAAACTCGTTTGCTTTTTTGTTTTTTTAAGTGCAAATTTACTTTCCCCAATGGAATTGCAGCAATCAACTTCGCTGGTTTGGGTTGGGTGGCGTGTCTGCTGTCCTGTGGACAGCAAATCAGAGCGGTCGCAAAGTTTGCTTGCGTCCAACACGGGCAAGTACGTAAACGCCTTATTTTCAATTAGTTAAATCAAAAATCAATCCCCAGCATCGCACTTGCGAATCGTTGGAATGTTTTCAAAAACCTTTCTTTCAGTTCTTTTTTTTGACTTTTGCGAAAAAAAACTACTTTTTTAATATTTCTATAAAATACTTGCAAGGATTTAGTACTGTTTTCCATTTTTTTACATTATTTTTTCTATAATCTCACTGTCAACATTTATATCTATATATCTTACAAATGTTTCTTCTCAAAACTTTTCCTTTTTTTATTCATTTGTATTTTACTGTGAATAATCATCATTAAAAAAAATATGTAAAGACAAAATAAATTGTATATTTGCCATTTTTAAACTGTCAAAGATGGATAAATTCAAAAAATCACTATATAAAATTTTACATTTAGCAAATCTCAAATTTGATATTTCCGAACAAGGAGTAAGAGAATTAATAAGTGAAATCACAACAATTTTTACCCAAAGTTGTAATGATCATGGTTATGATAGAAGACAAATTTTACGAATTACAACTAAAATGCGTGACGCAGGTAGACGTTCTCCACCGTGGAAACCAACATCAAGTAGAGTTCCAGGCAGACCACAAGATGGCAGTGATGGAAATCGGATAAAACGTTGGTTAATGACTCCTGACCATAAGTTTTATGCAAGTGAAATCGATGCTACATTAGTCGAAGTTAAGTATTATCTCCAACTATTAAGTATGAATGATGCCCCCGCTTTGCCTAACAATACTCTACAAAAAGCTTTCGATTGGTTAGTTGAACATGATGTAACACCCAACTCTTATCTCGACCCAATTCAACTTATTCCCATTTCGTTAAAAGATGTCATGGAAGATGCAAGAACAATACAATCAGGTCATTTATATCCTTTGGATAGAGGTGGAAAACATATTCCTAAAAATGCTTTCTTAATGTTACATCGTAGCAACCAATTACAAGGTAATTTAACATTGGATGAATTGGTTGCGTTGATGAATGAAATAGTCAAAAGGCATGCTAATAAAAAATAAGCTATGCAAATTGTGTATAAAATATATTATTTAAGTCCTTTATCGATATTTCAGTAAGCATTATTGCCTCACTTCTTGCCTGTTCCGCTTTTTGAATTGGTTCAACTATTTCATCAAACTTCGTTTCATCAATCGGAATAGGCATCTCAATTTTGCCAATAAAATTAGGGTCAATTTCATCAATTACAGAGCCAAATACGCCCTTTGCAATAATTTCTTGACAATATTGAGAACGTAAAAAACCTAAAATATAGGAAGAATTTAACTTACTTTCGTCTGGAATAATACGAATAACATGTTCTGACATAGCGAAACCATCCCAAGCTTCTGGAACTATAGAAACTATACCAGTTGAACCACTGCGGGTTATTAAAATCCAACCTTTTCTTACTATTAATTCTTTTAATTTAGGATTATATGGAGATAACCACTTACCAGTAGTTGAGCGTAATTGTAAAATATCTGCTCCTCCATAGAAAGGAATTGCACCATCAAAATAATCTACATAATCACGTTTAAACCGAGTTGGATAAAAAATACGCTTTACCACATCTTCAATTTTAACAAATCGCCATTCTTTACTTTCATTTTGGCTAACAGTAAATTTAGTAGGTCTATAAAATTGAGCATTTAGTTGAGTTAACTCACTTTTAACAATTTGTAAGGATGAAATCTCAAAGCAGTCTTCGTGGAAGCTTGTAGGATTTTCATGATTTTTCCAAGCATGAAAAGCATTACGAACTTCTACAAAATCAGTTAAAATTTCTGTTGATTGTTTTCCATTAGGTAACTTTTTATATATGGGATTTCCTCTACGGTCATGTCCTATCCATTTTGGAATTGCCATAAAAATAGGGTATTTTTCCACAGCATCTATCGTTTCGAGTGGTTTTTCTCTTCGTATGAGCGTTAGTAAACAGGTTTTTGTACCTGTATGTGGCTGAAATGTCTCACTTGGTAAATCAATGACTGATTGTATAATTGTATTTTTCAATAACCAAATACGAATAAATTGTGTCTGTGGGCCTGATAATATTTGATAAGGCAAAACTATAGATAAACGTCCTTTTCCTGGCACTAACAATTTTACATTTTGTTCTACAAATAAAATATCTGGGGAGCGGTGTGTAATTTTGTCCATGGGAAAAAAAGTATCAGAACGAGGACGTGTTTTCGCTAAATCAAAGTTTTCTAAAATTTTATAATCTTTAATAGTTATTTTTGTACCAAAAGGAGGATTTGAAGCTACACATAAGTGCTTATTAAATTGAATATTTGAATTATTTGATAAATTCAAGCTATCACCATTTTGAACAAACTCAGAATCATTTTTTCCAAGTCTTGAAATTAAAGTAGCATTAGCTACTTGACAAACTTCTTTATCTACTTCTTGACCTTTTATACTATTTTTTGCAAGTATTACTAATTGTTTTTCAATATTCTCTTCGGGATAGTCTTTTTCCAACAATTCTCTAATATGATTAAGGCCAGCTAAAAGAAATCCTCCAGTACCTGAACAAATATCTACTAAATCGTCCCCTTTTCGAGGGTCGAAATCCAATAATTCCATTGAGAGCTTTGTTACTATACCATCCGTAAAAAATTGGCCACCTATTTGTTTCGCCCATTGCCCTCTGAATATTTCAATAGCATCACCAAATACATCTCGAGTTTTATCTGAAACAAGAACACCATTTAATTGACAACATGTATAAGAAAGGTCAAAATCATTAAGGCTAATTCCATCTTCCTGAGTATAAAAGTTCCATTGTGCATTCATTTCCTTAAATTGCTTCCTAAATGATTGTGCGAAAATTTCTGCATAACCATTTAGGTTGTCTTTTAATTGTTTAGCAGTAAAAGAAAAAGCAGGTTGAAGTGAATGGTTTTGTTCTTCTATAAACATAGCAGTATGCAAAACTTTTCCTACTTCATTTGCAATTCCATGAGGTGTACGAGTAGCAGCATTAGCATATAAATGATTATAAATATTTGTAATTTTAGATTGTAATTCCGCAGTATGAGTAGTCATAATATTATTAGTTATGATAAAATAATAATGCAAATGTAAGCAAAAAAATACAATGCACAAATTGCATTGTATTTTTTTGCTTTATAAAGTATATATAAATATGGTCAAACTTTCAAATCAAAAGTTACCTCATCTTGCTATTATTTATCATTTTTGATTAAAAATCATAATACAAACAGAGTTCTCGACGACATTTCCAATGCTTGGTATTTACTCAAATTTCACTCCGACAAATAAATTCTTTTGTTTTTCAATTTCTTTTTTAGAACTTGGTATGCAGACTTAGTCAGCGAAAAGACATTAGAGCGATTCAAGGGGGCTTCAACTTTTCGGGGGACAGCAACCGCCTTTTGTTAACTTGCTTGCTTTTCTCCAAATGATTACTATTTTTGTGTTGGCTTGGTTAGCATATCACTTTTTCTGGCGACCAAGTTAAGGCGTTGGCGTTTTAACTCACTTGGATTCCAACATCCGCATTAAGCAAAGGTAAGTAATTGTAAATCAATAAATTAACATTAAAACCCAACCATCTCAATGCTTTTGGTTGGAATTTTTTTAAAAACAAAACCAGCTAATTAAGCGGTTTTAAAAAGGAAGTTTTAATAAATCAATTATCGATTAAGACTAACTTATCTTGGTCGAAATAATCTCCTCGTTCGATATTTCCAACCATCCATACGCACCATACATTCCCTGTATAATTTCCTGTCGGAATAAACTTTGCATCTGAAAAAATACTGAATTTTTCCTTCTTCATTTCTTTTTCATACTCATCAACCATCATTTCTTGCGTTCCCATTGAGTGTCTAACTCTCTGCCCTTTTTCAAACTTTAATACCATATTTTAAATTTAAGTTATTTTGACATTAGTGTCATATATTCAACATAGACACCTAAAATAAAGTTCAAAATATTTGCATTTGTTAAATATTTTTTTATTGATTTTTCTGCATATGTGTTTTGGATAAACTTTAACCATCTATATGATTACTTTTATCCTTTATAAATAAGAAATTAGCTAAATTTTCAAAAATTGAGTTCTCGGCAAAATTTAAACGCTTAGCCACTTTCGACGTTTCCAATGCGTGGTATTTATTCAAATTTCACTCCGAAAAATTTTTTTTTTGCTCGTATGCTGCTAAAATAGTTTGACAGTTTTAGCCCATAGAAACCTTCGACACTCACAATTCGCTGTTTTTTCAATTTTTCAAACGCAAATTTATCAGCTGACAGGACAGTTCTCTCCTACTCATTTTAAGGTTTTCTGCTTGCAAAGTGGGTCAGCGACAAGTCCTCTGAGTGGTATTTTTGCCAACTTTTTTTCGACACGCAAAGTTTTATCCAGCTAATTTGCTTTTTTGTATTTTTTTATGCAAATTTACTTTCAGTAGTATAGTTCTTGGCTTGGGTTCTTGGCGTGCCTGCCGTCCGTTGGACGGCATATCAGAGCGGTCGCAAAGTTATTCGAGTCCAACACGAGCAAATAAGTAAAAGTTTGATAAATCAATTAATAAACTCAAAATCCAATCCCCAATCTTCTTATTTGCGGTCGTTGGAAGTAAAGAATTTGATATAAAAAATAGAAAATACTTATGAGCTTCGGACACGCCCTATACTATCCTCATATACATTTAACTAATAAAAATTGGTTGAAACATGCTCTACTATTTTGGGAAAATCTTTCTCGAATTGTTCCAAAATCTATCGAGCCTTCAGACAGTGAGGATATAATTAGAATTAAATACGAAACAGGATTTATAAAAGATTATTATCCAAAAAGTTATGAAACTGCTCATTCTTTTGAAGAGTTTAGTAGAGACATGAAACCAATTATTGAGTCAGAAAGCTTTTTTAACGATAGATATTTTCGTCAAAATTCTATAAAACGAAACTATAGGTCTGATTTTGAGAATCGCAGTGGATTCTTTTCCCAAATGTTAACAAATAGTGGGTCGTATATACACATTGAAAAAATTCACCCATCATTAATTGAATACTTTATAGATAGAGGCTTAGCACTTAGAGGTGAGCATGAATGGGAAGGATGGATTAAAATTGATAACGAAATTGGGCTTCTATACATGTCGTATTTCGCAAAAAGTATTTCAAAAAACACATCTTTACCAATCGTTACAGATAAAGAACAAGCATATTCTACATCTATATATTTTGAGTCAAGGATAAACTCAGATTATAAAAGTCAATTTGAATATAGATTAGGCAACCTTTTAATAGAATCAGTTGTCCCTAAAAATATCAATGATGTTCCATTAGATAAAATAATTGAAATTAGAGATAAGTATAGTGATGAAAGAATTTCATTTTTTAATGAAGTTTCAAATTTGACTAATACTATATCATCAATAGACAACCAAACTGCATTAAATGATGCACTACATCTACACTCTAAATTAATACTGAAAGAAGTTAAAAATTTAGAAGATTTGTTTAAATCACATAAAATTGAAACCATTAACAAGTTATTAGGTATATCAATACCAACAAGTATTGCTTCTTTAACTGATTACATACCAGGTCAAGCTAAACCGTTTGCATTAATCGGAGGTATTGGGTTTGGTATATTTTCAACAATAAATTCTGTAAAAAAAGAAAGATTAGAACTTCAAAAAAATCCAAAATCTTACTTACTTAACATTCAAAATGAATTATCAAGTCATGATTTTCTAACAAAAATAGAAAGAACATTTTATGGGTTAAGAAAATGGTAAAATTTCTTTTTGATTGATAAAACTCTAATTGACTTTAAGAGTTCTAAATTATATTATCCTTCGAAAAGTTAATATTTTTGAATTTTAATTCAAAAATTGCAAATTTCTTGGTGGACTATTAACTTTTTGGTCTAATTCAAAGAACTTCAAGCATCAATCCGACCAGATATTAGAGCGATTTCAAGGGGTTTTCAAACTCTCCTGCGACATTCACTCAGAGCAAAAATTGGTATGCAAATTTGGTTTTCAGCAATAAACATCTTAGTTTTACCATCATCGAGTGCGTGTTGTCCGTGGGACAACATAAATGAGCTGGCATTTCACTTTTCTTGGAGTCCAACTCCCGCATTAAGTAAAGGCAAGTAGCTTATAATCAATAAATAAACCTTAAACCCCAACCATCTCAATGCTTTTGGTTGGAATCAAACAAAAAATGATAGAAATAGAAAATAAAACTTATCGGTATTTCTTGATTTTACTTTTGACAACCTTACTTTTGTTCAATGTTTACTCAATAATTGTATCTGGTAATTTGTTAGGTATTTTGCCAATCATTATCCAACTAATTTTAGCTTATCTTTTATACTCAAAAAGTAAATTTATTCCAATCGGATTTAAAATTTGGGCATCTATCTTCCTGATGCTCGGCTCTTTTTAAAACTAATTGGACTTCTCTTATCGTGGTATGGTTACTCATTAAAAAATGCTAACTATGAGATTAATATCAATGAAATTATAAAACAAGTTATTATTCTATTTATTGGGTCTTTCCTTTATTTCACGATTGACAAAAACATAAAAATTATCTCAGAATAAACTTCGACAAACAAGAACGTTATTCTTTATTTTGAACTTGCAATTTTCACGGCTGACATCAAACTCTTTTGGACTTATTCAAAGAACTTCGAATATCACTTCGACTAAAATAGTTTGACAGTTTTTAACTCGCAGGTTCGTCCGACAAGCAAAATTCGCTGGGTTTTCCAACTTTCAAACGCATAGTTTTCGGCTGACAGGACAGTTTTTTTCTACTCAATTTAGGGTTTTCTGCTTGCAAAGTTGGTCTGCGACAAATCCTCTGAGTGGTATTTTTGCCAACTTTTCTCCGATTCTCAAAGTTTTTCTCAACTCATTTGCTTTTTTGTATTTTAAAGTGCTAATTTACTTTCAGCAGCATAATTCTTGGTTTGGGTTCTTGGCGTGCTTGGTGTCTTTCGACACCAAATCAGAGCGGTCGCAAAGTTCATCAGTCCCAACACGAAGCATTATGTAAAGGCTTGATAATTAATAAATTAACTCTAAAATCACTCCAAAACCATCATAATGCTGGTCGTTGGAATGAAGTTCAACAATACAAAAATTACGACAAAACTTTCTCATATTTAAAATCACATGACACCGCAAGAAGTAAACAATATCAACCAATTTATTGACCACATGACCAAAGTAACTGTTAGAATAGTCAAAGCTGACAGTACAGACAATCTTACAGGAATGGCTTCGGGATTTCTTTATCAACCTGATAAAAATTACCAACCTATTGTCATCACCGCTGGACATAAGACACCAGAAAAAGGTTGTTTTATTGAAACGAGAATTATAAAAGATGGACAAACCTTATGTGTTAATGCAGGAGAATTTACAATTTTTCATTCACATAAAGACATTGACTATGCTTACAGTCACTTACCAATTGAATTAATAAAAAGTGACATTGAGAATATTGCAAATGTTGAAATAATAACCTACCAAGATATTTTTGTAAAAGCTAAGAAAACAGAAGCGTATGGATTTGCAGTTTGGAATAATTATGAACTTGTAAAAATGGGTGACACATTAACCTTGCCAAGATATTGTTGTTATGAAGTGGGATTAACACTTGTTAAGCAAGACGAGCATATAAATTATTTTAAAACTGCAAGACAAATACAAGAACACGAATATTACCGTGGTGCAAGTGGTTCTCCAGTTGCAGACCCTGAGGGTAGAATCACTGGCATTCTAATTGGCGGAACTGACCCAATTGAATATTTACGAGTTTTTAGGCTTGACAATATTAACTTGCCAACCAATAAAGTATGACTAAAATAATTCATAAAATTAAACTTTATACAAGTTGGGAGAAGGGCAGTAAATCCTCCTTCTTTATAATTCTTGTTCGTTATATACTATTTTCTCGCTCATAAGCACTTGCAACAAGACTATAGCGATGTTCAGAGCGTAAATTCTCAGCAAAATTTCAAACGCATAGTTGTCGTCTACATTTTTAATGCATGGTATTTACCCAAATTTAACACCGAAAAATAAATTCTTTTGCTTTTCAATTTCTTTTTTCAGAACTTGGTATGTAAATTTGGTCGGTGACATTTAGACAGAGATGTTTCTACGCTTTTTAGTCCTTAGCACGCACCATATCGGGCGACAGTTTATCAGCGTTGGCACTCAAAGTTGGTTTCTCTCCAACTCGAAAGCATTGTGTAAAGGCCTGATGTTTTATTAATTAACTCTAAATTTACTCCAAGTCCATCACAATGCTGGTCGTTGGAATTAAAACACAACAATTTAATGCTAAAAATAGAAAGAGACATTACGGATAATTTGAAACATTTAATTAACTACGAAGATTACAATCTTCTAATTGAATACTCACTTAATCAAATCTATCCGATTTCGAGTTCTGTTGAATTAAAGGATGGTACTTTCTCATTTACAATTAAATCTAATGATACTTCACATCATGTAAATTTTGAATCGTTAGTTCGCCACATAATTATTTTTGAAAAAGAGCTTTGGGAAGATGAAGTAGAAAAATATATAAGTCGGATAATTCCAGATGAAAATGAATTAGAAAAATATCTTAATTCATTCTTTTTAGCAGAGAATAAATTAACACTTCGTCTTCACCCAGAAGATATGTATGGTTTACAAATTGATTATGGTTCTGAAAAAATTGATAATCGTATTGAAGATTTACCACATCGAGTTGATTTCCCTGAAATTTATACTGTCCTTGCGTTAGATTTAGAACTACGATTCCATATTTTAAAAAATGAACACATCTCAAAATGGGGAAAAAGCATTGATGAATTATTTAAAATAGCAGAGTTAAACTTAATAGACTTAAATGAAAACTTAAGTATTGGAGAATATGAAATCAACAATTCAAGAATTATAACTGTTTTTGATAGTGATTTTTCAGCAGCATATGTAAGTAACTTCAAAGAGAGTTGTAGTAACTGTATTGGTACACTGGGAACGCTTGTGGGTATTCCAAACCGAGGAAGTGCGTTCATTGGCATTTTAAATAAACCAAATGAAATAGCCCCAATTTTTAATGAATTAGTACAAAAAGTAAATAAATTTTATGATGAAGACCCAGGCCAAATTACTCGTAATCTTTACTGGTTTTATGAAAACAAATTTGAATTGTGCATTTTGACTTGGAATGAAGATGGTTCTATTTCATATGATTTACCATTAACGCTCTTAAATTTAGTACAACAAATTAAAAACTAAATTCTCAATATCCCGATAAGTAAGCACTTGGGTAATTTATTTACAACTTGCAACTATATCGTCTGACAGCAAACTCTTTTAGACTTGTTCAAAGAACTTCAAACTCACTTGCGACCAGATATTAGAGCGATTTCAAGGGGTCTTTTACTTTGTTGGGGGACAGCCACCACCTTTTTTCAAGGAGTGCTTGCTTTAATCCAAATAGTTACTAAATTTGTTTCTGTTTGGTTGGTTTTCAAAATCAACTTGGGACGTTGTCCCTGCGTTGCTTGCCATCATTCGTGCGTCCCAACAGCCGCATTAAGAAAAGGTAAGTAATCATAAATCAATATATTAACTTTAAAACCCAACCATCTCAATGCTTTTGGTTGGAATTGATTTTATACAACCGCAATATGTATTTAATTGACAAAGAGAAAAACCGAATTGAAAAGATTAAGCAAATGAAATTTTCTGAACTTGGTTTTTCAGAAAGAGGACATTTACAAGAATGGTTGGATGGAAACCCAGCAGCCTTAGGGGAAGATTTAATGATAATTCAAAAAGAATTTAATGGGTTTTACGAGACAAACGAGCGTCTTGACTTATTAGCATTAGATAAGAAAGGCAATTTAGTAATTATAGAAAATAAACTTGATGATACAGGAAAAGATGTAACGTGGCAAGCTCTAAAATATGCTTCTTATTGCTCAACATTAACGAAAGAACATATAAGAAATATATTTCAACAATACTTGGATAAAAAAGGACTCGGAGAGGAAGCTACAAGTAAACTCAGCGAATTTTATAACAATACTGAATATGAAGATTTAAATTTGAATCATAGTCAATCTCAAAGAATCATATTGGTAGCTGGAAATTTCAGAAAAGAAGTTACTTCTACAGTTTTATGGCTACTAAATCATAAAATAAAACTACAATGCTTCAAAGCCACACCATTTGCATTAGCAGAACAACTTTTTTTAACTCTTGAACAAATTATACCAACAAAAGATGCAGAAGAATATACAATAAGCATGGCAGATAAAGTTCAAGAAGATATATCAACACAAGAAGAATTGAAAGCACGTCATCATTATAGACTTGAATTCTGGGCAAAATTATTGAGTAAAATTAAAGGTAAAACACAGTTTTTTCAGAACACAAGCCCTTCAAAAGACCACTGGATTAGTTCTGGTGGAACTGGAATTTCGGGAATTTCCTACAGTTTTATTGTAACTAAAACCCATATTTCTATAGAATTAGGAATTTCTAAAGGGGATACAATGGCAAACAAACGGATTTTTGATGAATTAAAAAAATATGAAACTGAGATAACAAATGATTTTGGAGATATGTTGAGTTGGGAACGATTAGATAATAAAAAAATGTGTAGGGTAGCATACTCTTATCCTGATGTAAGCATTATGGAAAAAGGTGATTGGGATAAAATGATTGATTTTGCAATTCCAAACATGATTAAATTTGAGAAGGCACTAAGAGAACCTTTGAAAAAAGTTAAGAAGAAACTAAATGAAGTTGATGAAATTGAAACAGCAACCTCATTATGACATTGTATGCATCTATTATCGTTAATAATTTTAGCTAAGTTTTCGACAAGTAAAGACTTGGGTATTTTTTATCAAAACTTGTAAATTTCTTGGTGGACAGCGACCACCTCTGGACTTATAAAAAGCACTTCAAGCATCTTGGCGACCAGATATTAGAGCGGTTTCAAGGGTTCTTCAACTTTATCGGGGGACAGCCACCTCCTTTTTTCAAAGTGTGCTTGCTTTATTCCCAAAAGTTACTAAATTTGTTTCTGCTTGGTTGGTTTCTAAATATCAATCGGGGACTTCGTCCCAGCGTTGCTTGCCATCATTCGTGTGTCCCAACTGCCGCATTAAGTAAAGGTAAGTAACTGTAAATCAATAAATTAACATTAAAAACCAACCATCTCAATGCTTTTGGTTGGAAGCGAAAAAAAACATGAATTCAGCAGAGGTAAAAATAGTTTGCCCTAATTGCAAAAGTGAAGCAACTTTTTTCTCAATTTATGTTGGTAGCTATAAATTATATCCCAATAAAAATGGAGTTATCAAGTGTACCTATTGTGGTTTAAGCAAAAATCACACTTTTGTTTCCTCCGATTATTACTACAAAATTGAAATTGGAAAAAGAATGTTAGTAGCCAAAGACTTGAATCATTTAATAGTAATTAGAGACTTTTTTCAAAATAATGGAAAAACTTATGAACCTGATTTTGATTTTCCAAAAAATTTTTACGTCAAAAAACATGAAATTATTGCTAAAATCAATAATGTTTTGAAACAAAAGAATTTAAATTAAGCAACTTCGACAAAATCACAACGAAATTTTCAAGCGTGAATTCTCAGCAAAACTCCATACGCAAAGTTGGTTTTCGACATTTTTAATGCGAAAAAACTCACAAAATTGCACTCTGCTAAGTTTGCGTTTCGCCAATTTTATCAAGTTTTCAGCTCTATTTTCAAATTCAAACTAACTTTCGACACGCAAAATTCGCTAAGTTTTCAAACAATTTCAAACGCATATTTTTTTGCGACGAGACAGCATTTCGGTTCGCCAAGTAGGGTTTTCTAAGTGCAAAGTTGGTGTCCGACAAGTTCTCTGAGTGGTATTTTCGCCAACTTTTCTTCAATTCACAAAGTTTTTCTCAACTCATTTGCTTTTTTGTATTTTTAAGTGCTAATTTACTTTCAGCAGCGTTGTTGGTAGGTTTGGGTTAGCTGGAACGGTTGGTGTCTCGCGACACCAAATCAGAGCGGTCGCAAAGTTATGCGAGTCCAACACGAGCAAGTACGTAAACGCCTTAAAATCAATTAGTTAATCAAAAATAAAACCCCAGCATCGCACTTGCGTGCCGTTGGAAATTTTTAAACGCAAGTCTTCTTTTTAGCTCTTTTTAAGCTTTTGCGGCAACGCCAAAATCGAAAATCTCAACGCTTTTTTTCGCAATTTTCAGCATAAAACTTAAAAGACTTTTCAAATTCTACGTTGTCAAATTTTCGGCTTTAAAGACTTTTTAGCGGTTATTTTTTAAGTATTTTTTACATTTTTCGCTATTTTTATCAATTTTTTCAAGGCTTGTAGCGACGAGCATAATCCGCTGGGTTTTCAGTTTTTCAAACGCTTAGTTCTTGGTGGACAGGACAGTATTTTGTATTTTTTTTCTGTTTTTCTAATCGCAAAATTAGTCTTCGACACTTTCAATGAGTGGCAGTTTCGCAACTTTTTTTCCGAAACTCAAATTATTTCTGAACTCGTTTGCTTTTTTAGATTTTTCCAGTGCTAATTTACTTTCAGCAGCATAATTCTTGGGCTGGGTTGACTGGCTGGCTTTTGCGTCTGGCGACGCAATATCAGAGCGGTCGCAAAGTTCGTTTTCTCCAACGCTAAGCATTATGTAAAGGCTTGATAATTAATAAATTAACTCTAAAGTCACTCCAAAACCATCACAATGCTGGTCGTTGGAAGCGGGATAGCCATAATAAGAAACTGCTACTAAACCTTCTCAAATTTATCGTATGCGATATTATGAAATCTCAAATAATTAATCAACGTTCTAATTATGCAAATTCATAAAGCCAAACGCTTTGAAAGAGAAATTATTCAAAATTCAACCATAGAAAAGACAAAATATGACAACTGTATTTTCTTTAATACAACCTTTGAAACAGTAATTTGGAGTCAATGCCATTTTCATAACACTTCGTTTGCTGATGGTTGTTTAATTTCAAATTCAAAATTCGTTGACTGCAAATTCACAGGACAGCATACCAATATGGGAGGATTGACAAAATATACTAATTGCGAATTTGATAATGTAACCTTTAAAAACATTCAATTTTGGAAGTCTATTTTTATCGGATGTAAATTTTCTGGATTAGCTTATAATATCGTTTTCTATGGTAATGAAGCTCCAAATGGTTGGGAAACCAAATTCTTAAACGTTGACATTACTAACCTAAAATTAGAATTTGTAGATTTCAGATGTAATTTTGACTTTTCCCAAACGATAGTGTAATACACAGCATCAGGTTATGGTAATTCTGAAATAGTTTGACAGTTTTAGCTAACCTTCGACGAGCCGAATTCGCTATGTTTTTAAGCGTTTCAAACGCCTAATTTTTTGCGACGTGGCAGCATTTGGGTTCACCATGTAAATTTTCCTGCATGCAAAGTGGGCTGGCGACAAATTCTCTGCGTGGTATATTTGCCAACTTTTTTCCAATACGTAAAGTTTTACCCAACTCATTTGCTTTTTTGTATTTTTCCGTGCAAATTTACTTCCGGCAGAATAATTCTTGACTTGGGTTCTTGGTGTGCCTGCCGTCCGTGGGACGGCATATCAGAGCAAACTCAAAGTTCATCAGTCCCAACACGAGCAAATATGTAAAAGTTCTTAAATTTTTAACCAAAATCGCCAAATATTCTGCAAAATCATCATATTTGCGAATCGTTGGAATGTAAACAAAAAAAATATATGTTCTATTTAGGTATCGTACTTGCAATTATAGCTTTTGCTTACTTTGTAGGCATGCTAAGAAAAAAAGAGGGTGAAGTTGTTGAAACTTCTACTACTTTACAACGAGGGACAGAATCAATTGTAAAGTTTTCTCTAATTATAGGAGTTATAATATTAATTTTAGTGGTTATCGCAGTAGCTATTAATGAAAATCATAAGAAAGAGCATAGAGAGCAAATTCAGCAAAATTATCAACAAGCCCCACCACCACCTCCAACATCTGTTCCTGCACCTGAACAAGCACCAACTCCTGAACCAACAGAAAATGACCCCACTAAACCAAGGAAAACTACGGCTTAGTTGAATTGAAGGAGAACTGGTTACCGCTCGACAAATCTGTATTTGATTATTCTATGCAAATTTCTTGGTGGACAGCAAACTTTTTGGTCTTGTTAAAAGAACTTCAAGCATCTTGGCGACCAGATATTAGAGCGATTTCAAGAGGTCTTCAACTTTATCGGGGGACAGCCACTACCTTTTTTCAAGGAGTGCTTGCTTTTCTCCAAATAGTAACTAAATTTGTTTCTGTTTGGTTGGTTTTCAAAATCAACTTGGGACTTCGTCCCTGCGTTACTTGCCATTATTTGTGTGTCCCAACAGCCGCATTAAGAAAAGGTAAGTAATTGTAAATCAATAAATTAACTTTAAAACACAACCATCTCAATGCTTTTGGTTGGAATGATGAAATACGAAATGTTTGAACTTGAAATAAATCCAAATGACGAAGTTTACAGAAAAGCAATAATAAATTCTTATTTACAAAAATTCACTCCCTCCAAAAAGTGGATAAAAATAGCTCAACTAATTGCATCTATATTATTTTTCATTGCGTATCTGTTCAAAAATAATGTCACAAATTTAGTAGTTAGCTGCATCTTGTTTGTCAGCTTAGCTTTGCAATACCTATTTGAATATTTAACCAAATTATATTACCAAAAACATCTTACAAAAACGTTAGGAATTCAATCATATACCGTCAAAATTAGTCAAAATGGTCTTTCTTTCGATTATGAGCATGCTAAAAGTGATATAAAATGGGAATACATTCAATATTTTGAAGAATTTAATGAACTGTTTTTATTTTACCCTATTGAGAATGATAGTTCTCCTATTTTACTTTTATTGACATCAATCAATGAAAAAGAGCAAATAAAGCAACTTATATATTCAAAAATACCTAAAAAGTAACTCGGCAATATTACATTTTGCTCATAGCCACTTGCGACGAGCAAAATTCGCTGGTTTTTCAAATTATAAAACGCATAGTTTTCGGCTGACAGGACAGTACTCTCCTACTCGATTTGGGGGCTTCTGCGTGCAAAGCTGGCTTGCGACATTTTCAATGCGTGGTAGTTTCGCAACTTTTTCTCCGAAACTCAAAATATTTTGGTATACCTTTGCTTTTTTAGATTTTTCCGTGCAAATTTACTTTCAGCAATCAAGTTGATGAGATGGGTTGACTGGCTGGCTTAGGCGTCGGGCGACGCCAAATTAGAGCGGTCGCAAAGCCCCGAAATTCCAACACGAAGCATTATGTAAAGGCTTGATAATTAGCAATTTAACTCTAAAACCACTCCAAAAACCATCATAATGCTGGGCGTTGGAACAAAAAAATACATTTTGTAATGATAAAATTTGAACCTATAAAACTTGGCAGAAAAGACTTAAATGACAAAGCGTTAGCTATGAAAAATAGATATTTTACCGCTTTAAATGACTTTAATTGTCCAAACTGCAATAATCAAACAATTATTTCTTTTAATACCGATGGTAAATCTGTAAATATAGAAATCAACTATTGCTGTGAAGTTTATCAAGAACTTGTCACTCGAAGGCTTTCTCTTTTCCGTTAATTTTAACCACTGGCTCTGGATAGGCAATCCTCGGACAATATGAAAAAAGGCTTACTGTTGAATTTGCCTTAAAAAAATCAGGTAAAAATTTTAGTGGGAATATCTTTTGTATAATCTCGTATGACATTGCAAAATCACTTCCCATATATAGTTGATAATAGACAGAAAATGATGTTGCATGTACCTCTAATTTCAAGAAATCACCTACCAATACTAAATCATGCCTTTTAGGATTTATTATAATATCCATTTTTTTTTAATTTTTAAAATAAAACTATTATTTTCGTTCTACTTTTAGGCAGTTTGACAGTACTAGCCGACAGGCACTCAGAGCGATTCAAGGGGTCTTCAACTTTTACGTGCGACAGCTACCACCTTTTTGTTTGTTTGCTTGCTTTTTCCCAAAAGATTACTATTTTTGTTTCTGTTTGGTTTGGCACTCAAATTTTAAGCGGACGTTGAATTAGCGAAACTTGCCACCTAATTTATTGTCCAACATACAAAATGTGAAAAAATTTGTAATTTAAAATGTTAATAATCAACTAATTATCCAATTCATCACATTTTTTTGAGTTGGAAAGTTTGTTCACGCTGTTTTATTTCAGGTAATCTGAATACATTTCTTCCAGCATTTTTTCAATTCTATTAAATAAATCTGTCTCTTTTGTGTTTTTATTAATCAATAAATAAACATTTTTCCCTTCGAGTACATAGTGGTCAAATACAACTGGACTAAAAAACTGTTCAACAACAAACCTATATACTTCAAATCTTTTTGTTGTTTGTCTTACAGGTCTTTTACGGCAAAATATAGTACCTAATTTTGTTTTAACGTACTTAGCATCTTCATTTTCATTTATCCCTCTTTCAGCAATAAAACCAAAAGAAGCATTAGGATTGACATTATAAAAATGTATCATAATATTTATACAAGTCCTAATTATTGGCTGTGCAGAATATTCATTCAATGATATTTTATACTTATTGTCAGATAGTCGATTATTTTTTGCGTAAAACTTTATAGCATAGAAATTTGACTTATGTTGTTCAACCTCAACAATGTATTGAATATTACTAATAGAACGAAAGGTCAGCCTATGTAAAATAATAAGCTGACCTTCTTTTGATATTTCTGTATGATTTATAATTCGGTAGTTATAAAATTTATCAAACATTATATTAAATAATCATATACTTCAACCCTTCTATTCCAAAGTTTATCTTCATGTACAAATTCAAAAATACTACTTTTACTTGAATTACTATTTAATTTAGAAAGTTCTTTTGCTAAGTTAATAGATAAAGAGTTAATAATATTATATGTTTCTTGTGTATCATTAATAAATATTGGTGCTAAAAAAATAGTTTCTTTTCTCATTAAATTTAGAACCTCATCAATTTTTTTTAAATCATGTATTGTTTCATAATGTAGAGACTTTATGCTTTTATAGTTTTTATGTGTTATAACAATTTTAGTATTCTCAACAGCTTTTCTTAATCTAAATGTAAGAAGCTTCATTGTTAATAGTAAAATAGCAAAAACAGGTACACCTATAAAAAGTAAAGCCAATATAGCTATTGGAATAATTACTATTAAGAATAAAAAATCTCCAAAAACTGTTGATAGCTTATTTAAAATATTTTTTAGTTTTATATAAATTGATTGAACAGCAAGTATCAACCAAGTCGAATGATTACTACTGTGAGTAACATCTATTTGTCCAATGGTCAACATGATTATCAATAAATTAAGATTAAGACTTACAAATATATTACACTAATTAAACGGAAATTATTACAATATATGTATTAGTATGTTAGAAAATATATACAATTATAATATAATTTGTCAACACAAGTCAATAGTTTTAGATAAATTAACTGTAAAATAAATAATTTTAGATATTTTATCTTTTTTAAAGGACAAATAAGCACACAAAAAGAAAAATTATCCAAACTCAATAAGTAATTCACCTACATTATTTTGTCCACAACAAGTATGCCAAGTTTGGGGTGACATGGTATTAGAAAAACGTTCAAATTTTAGTTCTCTGAAACTTTTTTAGTCCACTTCTTGCATAGTCACCTGTGACATTTTCAATGCGTGGTATTTACTCAAATTTCACTCCGAATAATAAATTCTTTTGCTTTTCAATTTCTTTTTTCAGAACTTGGTATGCAGATTTGGTGAGTGACATTGAGGCAGAGCTGTTTCTACGCTTTTTAGTCCTTAGAACGCATCGTATCGGGCGACTTTTTATCAGCGTTGGCACTCAAAGTTGGTTTCTCTCCAACTCGAAAGCATTGTGTAAAGGTCTGATGCTTTATTGATTAACTCTAAATTTACTCCAAGTCCATCACAATGCTGGTCGTTGGAAAAATTTAAAACGAATCTTTATATCCATGTTAAACGATTTTATAAAAAGGATATTCGAGACAACTTGGATAAAAGATAATATTTCAACATTTACAATAATTCCTCTTGTTCTCGGAGGTATTTGGCAAATAATTTCCCTTTCATCAATTTCACTATCTTACATTAGATTTTTCTCAATCTCTCAACAACTTGCAGATGGTTTACTAATTTTAACCATTTTTATCTTTATATATGTTGCGTATATGATTGGTTTAAAATTAGTATCTTCTAAACCAATTCTTGATGATTCAGAAGGATGGAAAAAATATGTGATATACCAAATATTAACTTATGGTTTTGCAGGAGCGTTGTTCATATTTGGAGCTAAGAATTTTTTGATTGAACTATATGAAAAAAGAATATTCAATCTCTCCAATCTATGTCTTTTCATAATAACATTTATCACAATATCAATATGTGTTGTAAAAGTGTTAAATGCCGCATTGTTTCCAATATTTAAGAAAGAAATTATACCACTAACATTAAATGATTTAATTGAGGTTGATAATTATAGATTGATACTTGTTATAATCTTAGTTATTTCAATATTTTTCTTAAATGTTGCAATAGACTTTCATAAAAATTACGCAATACCAAATAATTCGATAAATGTTGAAAATCTTTTAACTAAATATGTGAATGAGAGAAAGGGTTTAAAAAGAGAAAATGTAAAGATTATTTACATGAATGATAAATATATTTTTGTAGAAAATGGTTCTAAGATAGAAATTTTGAAATTTGATTTATTAATCGGTAAAAAGAGTTGGTAAATGATATTTTCCATTCCTATTGAATAAAAATATCCCTGCTAAATATTCAACTGTTGGTAGATACAACATCATTGCTATCAAAACATATATTTTATCCCAATTTTCCAAATTTTCTTATAAATATATACCTTTAAATAAACATTTGAAAAATGTCTTTTGAAATGGATTTTAAACTGTTAACATTGTATTTTACTATATAGAAAGTAGATAATTAAACATCTTAGTAAAATTTTCCTAAAATAAAGAAATGGATAATCAAACTAATCCAATACAAAATTATCAACCACAAATAATTCAAACTTCTGTATCCGATAAGAATATCAAGGATATTGGAGAAATGATTGTTGGTGTATTAACCACAATTAACCAAATCAAACAACAGGGTGAAATTGAAATAGCAAAGTATGAGGCGGAAACGGCAAAATTTGAAAACGAACTTTATCTTGAACAAATGAAATCTGATGAAAGAATAACTACCACTTTAGTAAAGTGGGATACGTATTTCAAAGGTATCGTTTTAATAATTTCATTTGGGTCAATCATCGCTATTCAATATTTAGGTGGTTCAACTTTAACAACTACAATTGTTCCAGTTGTTACTTTTATACTCGGTAGCGTATTTAAAAATCAATTAAACGATTTTATCAAAGTACATCCTAAGAAAAAAAGAAAACCTGAATTAAGTGAGAATGAAGATGAATAAAGTTTATTTTTTATAACTATTATAATTAAAACATGATACAAGTAATTGATAAAATTAAATATCTTCCAAAAGATAAAAATTCTTTTATAGATGCTAATGAGTTATTAAATATGGGGTTCAAAACCTTTGTTGAAAACATCAAGAAAAAATCAAGATTAATAAATACTAATGGAAATTTAGTAAAAGTTATTTTAACTTGTGATGTAAAAAGAAATACTAATTCAACAATTAAGATGGAAATTGAATGTGAGGATAATGCAATTTCGGAAATGGTTAGAAAAGAACTTAGTAAATAAAATATCAAACAGTTTATTAAAAATTAAGAAAATGACAGAATTTGAATTATCCGAAATTAAGCATGAAATATCGAAGAATAGTTCACCCAGTTAGAATGTTTTTCATAGATGACACCGATGAAAAGGGTAATAAAATAGAATTTAATGAACGAGATTTAATGCTTATTGAAGATGTTTTTATCAATCGAGCAAGAAGGAATGTAAATAAAATGATTGAATCAAAAATGAATCAAATAGAATTTTCAGAAAATCAAAAATTAGATTTAGAAAATTATGTAAATTCAGTAATGACTACTCTTTTTAATGATTTAGTGAGAAAAGATAATTCAAATTTAAGGTCATAACCATAATTTCCTAATTCATCACATATAGAATGTAAGTTCTGCATCAATTCTTTTATTCTTTCATCAATTTGTGATTCTTCCATTATATATAATTTCTTATAAATATATACTTTTCAAAATTCTTGGTGACAGGTGATTTGGAGAGTATTTATTTTCTTAGCTCATATTTGGTTGGTGACAGGACAATAGCGAAGTTTTCTTTTTATTTTTTGTTTCTTGGTATTTTATAATTCACTTCGACATTTCAAATGCGTGGTATGCTCTCACGTTTTAAAAGATAATTTTCAATTTTACTTTATTCAAAGTTTCTTTTTTTACTATCTTTGGTTCACAGCTTTTACTTGCGACTTCTTGAAAGAAAAGGACTTTTAATATCCTTGATTCCAACACGAAGCAAATAAGTAAAAGTTTAATAAATCAATTAATATACTCAAAATCCAATCCCCAATCTTCTTATTTGCGGTCGTTGGAAAAATTTTAAAATTATGAAAACTAAATTTCTACTTCTACTTTATCTTATTTTGTCTTTCAGCATTTCACTTTATTCTCAAAATATAACAATACTGCCAAGTGGTATTAATCCATTACCAAGTCTTTACCCAAAAATCAGCTACGACATGATACTCTTATTGCCTAATCCGCAAAAAGGTGATTTGGCATTCGACAATACGTTCAACTGTTTAAGGGTCTATAATGGAGTCCGTTGGGTCTGCTCTCATCAAAATCCAAATGACGAAACACCAAATTTATTGCTTATAAACTCAACAATAAACGGTGCTGGTGGAGGAACACGTGTGTTTGTTGATTCAAATAAAAATGTGTATATGCTAGGTTTATTTAGTGGCAGTTGTACTATTGGAAATACTACTTTAATATCTAATGGAGGAAATGATGTTTACCTAATGAAGATTAATTCATCAGGAGATTTCTTATGGGCTAAATCTTTTGGTAGTTCTGGGAATGATAATGCAGAAGGAGTAACAGCAGATAATTATGAAATATTTATATAACTGGTTGCATTAATGGAACTTTTTTACTTAAAACTATGAACTCCACGGAAATAATTTGGTCAAAAAATCTACCCACTAATATTTGCGGTAAAAGTGTTACGTTGGATGCTACAGGAAATGTTATCTTTTGTGGACATTTAGGGCAATATGCAATATTATCAAAATTTGATACTGATGGGACTAATATTTGGACGAATACATTTAGTGGAACACTTGATTCTTCCATTCAAGATATTACAATTGACAGTAATTCAAATATCTACATAACTGGCTCATATGATGGAACTTTATCTGTCGAAAGCTTAACTATATCTTCTACGGGTCATCATGACGTTTTTATAGCCAAACTCAATGTAATGGGGTCCATTCAATGGCTCAAATCTGGTGGTAGTAATGGTACTAGCAGAGATGTTGGCTATGGTATTGCATTAGATAGTAACAATAATATTGCTGTTGTAGGAAGTATTAATGGAAATGCTAACTTTGATGGTTTAACATTAAATTCACTTGGAAACTCAGATGGTTTCATAGCTCAGTATGATAATTCAGGAAATATTCAATTTTTAAAATCTTTAGGAGGTGGTGGAAATGATTTAATTAATGGAGTAGGATTTGATACTAATAATAACATGTATATAACAGGCTGGTTTATGAACTCTGCCACTTTTGATACAAAAAGTGTGACAGCTTTAGGTGAAAGTGACATTTTTATTGCAAAATATAATAACTTGGGTAAAATTTCTTGGGTAAAAACGGTCGGGGGTACAAATGTTGATTCAGCAGAAAGTATATTTGTCTCTCCAAATGGTAGTACCTTTATTACGGGTTTCTTTTATGGAACAGTCTCATTTAATGGAGTAGTAAAAACTTCAGTAGGTGGTGATTCTTATTTAATTAGAGTGGATAACTAATTTTTTTGACAATTTCAAAATTTAGAAACCTTCTAAAATATGACTTACTTAGTTTAACCCAAGAACTCTATCCATCACTTCGACAAGATATTAGAGCAATTTCAAGGGGTTTTCAACTTTATCGGGGGACAGCAACTTACCTTTTTGCAAGGCGTGCTTGCTTTTCTTCAAATAGTTACTAAATTTGTTTCTGTTTGGTTGGTTTTCAAAAATCAATCGGGGACTTCGTCCCTGCGTTGCTTGCCATCAATTGTGTGTCCCAACAGCCGCATTAAGAAAAGGTAAGTAATTGTAAATCAATAAATTAACTTTAAAACCCAACCATCTCAATGCTTTTGGTTGGAATAAAGAAAAAGTAGATGAAGTTATACAATACTATACATAACTATATAAAGTATAATATTTACGCTACAAAAGTATGGTTATTGAGTGTTCTGATTACTCCTTTTTTAATCTTGTATAATGATTTTAAGGTTTCTTCTTTAGATAATTTACTTTCATATTTTATTTACTCTTGTGTAGGAATAATTATTGGTTTTGTTTTATCCATACCGAATTGGATATTACTAAATTGGGCAGTAAGCAAAGTAAAAAAATATACTAATCACAACAGAAGATTACTTATTCAAATTATTGTTGTAGGATTAACTTTAGTATTATTCTCGTTTTTCCTTCAAAAAGCATTTTGGAATTGGAGACAAAGAGACTTCAATTTGGTTGGAGTTTATATCATTACACTAAGTTTTGGAGTCTGGTATCACAAAATATAAGCGGCTCGGTCGACACGCAAAATTCGCTGGTTTTTCAGTTTTTCAAACGCATAATTTTCGTGTGACAGGACAGTTCTCTCCTACTCCATTTAGGTTTTTCTGCTTGCAAAGTTGGCGTCTGACAAGTTCTCTGAGTGGTATTTTTGTCAACTTTTCAAAGTTTCGCAAAGTTTTACCCAACTCATTTGCTTTTTTGTATTTTTCCATGCAAATTTACTTTCAGCATTCAGCTTTGCTGGTTTGGGTTGGTTGGCGTGCGTAGCGTCTGGTGACGCTAAATCAGAGCGTTCGCAATGTTTGCTTGCGTCCAACACGGGCAAGTGCGTAAACGCCTTAAAATCAATTAGTTAATCAAAAATCAAATCCCAGCATCGCACTTGCGAGCCGTTGGAAGTGAGTTAATCGAAGAAGTTTTATCAAAATAACTCTAAAATAAAATTGGACAGCAAATAAGCGTGAATATATTTAATTGAATAAAATCATTTTTACATTAATGGAAGAAAATAATAATGAATCTGAATTTTTTGAAAATGTGGATACAAACGATTCAGACTTTTCCGGATATGATGACCTTTTTAATATTACTTCTTGGGGGGCTGATATGTCATTCAGAGAATTAATAAATATGTATGAAGATGAAGAACTTCTCAAGCCAGAACTTCAACGCAAATATGTATGGGAAAAAGTTGAGGCGAGTAGATTTATTGAATCAGTTTTATTAGGTCTTCCAATACCATCAATATTTTTAGCAAATACACCTGAAAATAACAAGCTAATTATTGATGGCTATCAAAGAATTATGACCGTTTATGATTATGTAAAAAAAGGTATTTTCTCAAAAGATGCTAAAGTATTTAAGTTGACAAACAACGAAAGAATAAATGTAAGATGGAGAGGAAAAGCTTTTAATGAATTGACCGAATTCGACCAAAAAAATTAGACAAACAACAATTCATGCGATAATTTTTGAGCAAAAGCATCCGAAGGATAACGATTCAAGTTTATTTCAAATTTTTGAAAGAATAAATACAAGTGGTCGTGTATTAAAATCTCAAGAAATTAGGAATTGTGTTTATCAAGGTAAATTGAACAGTTTGTTATTTGAATTAAATCAATTCAAGAGGTGGAGGTATTTATTTGGAACTCAAATTGAAGATGCAAGAATGAGTGATTTAGAATTTATTTTGAGATTTTTTGCTCTCTCAAGTAATGAAATTAAAAACAGAAATGATGGTCAGATTTCATTAAAATTATTTTTAAATAATTATATGGGCAATAAAGACCATAATTCTAATAATTTTATTGAATCAAAGAGAAATGATTTTCTAACAACTATTAATTTTATTTTTGAAAACTTAGGAGTGAATGCTTTTAAAAATATAAACAATGATAATGAATATCAATCTCGTTTTCATCCAACAATTTTTGATTCAATATCAATAGCTACCAGTTATGTTCTTAAAAAAACTGAAGGGAATCCAGATATACAAAATCTTAAATCAAACCATTTAGAACTCCTTAAAAATTCAAAATATAAAGAATATACTACCATTAGGACGACCAATTTAGAAAATATAAATGGTAGAATTAGACTCGCTTGTCAATTTTTATATAATTTGAATTATGAATAATGTAGCTGCACAAACACTTGTTGATGAGTGTGATAATGATTTTATTAGAATAGAACGAATAATTGAGGTACTGACGAATACCAACCCCGCTGTACCATATTTAACCAAATATGGTATTATTAAAGCATGTGGTACATTGGAGCAATGTTTCAAAACAATTATTTCAGACTTTGTCTGTTTGCACCAGAGCCAACAAACTAAAAAATTTATTGATATTACGTTTCGTGAAAGCTCAATTAATCCTAATCTTGAGAATATACATAAATCATTATCGAGGTTTGACGATAATTGGAATATTAATTTTAAAAATTTACTTCGTACTGACCCTGACGTTTCTCGAATAAAGCAATCAATAACATCGCTTAATAATTCAAGAAACCAATTCGCTCACGGGGGCAACCCAACAATTACTTTCACTGATGTAAAAAATTATTTTGAAGATGCTAAGAGAATAATAAATTATATTGACCAATCAGTTGTTTAAATTATTTCTGGACTTCCGAAATTTAAGGTTCAAAACTTACAAATATTTTTTTAAGTCATCAACCTTTAGGTAGTTAATCAAGGAGCTTACAACCTTATTTTCGACTGGATATTAGAGCGTTTTCAAGGGGTCTTCAACTTTTCGGTCGACAGCTACTACCTTTTTTGAAAGAGTGCTTGCTTTTCCCCAAATAGTAACTAAATTTGTTTCTGTTTGGTTGGTTTTCAAAATCAACTTTGGACGTTGTCTCTGCGTTGCTTGCCATCACTCGTGTGTCCCAACAGCCGCATTAAGTAAAGGTAAGTGGTTGTAAATCAACAAATTAACTTTAAACCCCAACCATCTCAATGCTTTTGGTTGGAATAAAAAAAACAAAATAATGATTCAAGCACTACTAAACGACATTGAAAAAAATATTGACCTAATTGAACCAACGAGACACTATTGGTTTGTTCGTACAAATGGAGGTGAATTTTATAATGAGTTTAGGAAGGGTGGTTACATTGCTATTGGTTACAATGAAGTAACGTTATTAGATATAGCCAATGCCAGAGGTCAAAAAAATGCAAGTGATATTTTAGGGAAGAAAGTTAAGAGTATTTATGAAGAAGAAAAAAGACCTAAATACATTGGTAATCAACTGATTGACTTTGCTTATTCTATCAAGAAAAATGATATTGTCCTTATCCCAAGTGAAAATTCTGATTACCTTACATTTGGTGTTGTTTTAGAAACTCCTACTTACAATGAGTTAAATATTCCAAATGGCAGTTGTCCTTTCACAAAGCGAAAAAAGGTAAAATGGTTCAAAGAAGTTTCAAAGTTTAAGTTAGACCCCAATATATTTAGAACCATATTTGTTCATAGAACAATTACAAAAATTGACCCTTCCGCAATACAAGCCATTGATAGAACATTAAACAATATTTTCATAAAAAATGACGAGACTCATTTAGTCGTAAATATCAATAAGCACAATGATTTAAATGCTACGGAATTATTTAAATCATGGCTTGAAATATTTAAACTTACAGAAGAATTTGGGAAACAAGAAGGGTTAAAAATTTCCACTGATGAATAAAAACAAAATTAAACCTCAATTCGCCTGGCACATTAGAGCTAATCAGTACAAGTATTTACACAATTTCAATAATTGCATTAATTTTAGCAATTTTAGCAGGTGCAAATGTGAAAATTGGGAATAAATTATTTACCTTTGAAGTAAACTCAGATGGGATAATTAAGAAAATTTCGGATTTTCTTTCTGATGGTAGGAAAAGAGATACAGTAAAGGAATTAAATAAAAAGTTGGAAAACTTAGAAATTGACCAACAACAATTATCAAATTTATTGACCCAAATCCTAACTGGAAAAAAAGATGAAAATGGTAGTAACCAAACGCCAAATCAGGTAAGCTAATGGAAAAACTAAGACAATATATTGCATATTTTTCCTCAATCGCTCTTGTATTTGGAGTGGTGTACATAATGCTAAACACACTTTCAGAACAATTCCCAAGTTACAAAGAAATATACCGTTGAAAATAAAGTTTATGTTAAAGATTTAATTCTTGTCCCTGTTTCAATTTTTGTAACAGCATATTGCTTTAAATTTAAACCACCCAAACTTGAATCTTAACATTTTAAGTAAGAATTAGTAGAAGAGCAATTACAAACACCTCTTCGACAGGAACTTAGAGTATTTCAAGGGTTCTTCGACTTTCATCGGGGACAGCGACCCAGAGCAAAAATTGGAATGCAAATTTGTTTTTCAGCAATAAACATCTTAGCTTTATATCACTGCTTGCGTGCCGTCTTTGGGACGGCAAAAATGAGCTGCAATTTCACTTTTCTTGGTGTTCCAACTCCCGCATTAAGAAAAGGTAAGTAACTGAAAATCAATAAATTAACTTAGAACCCAGCCATCTCAATGCTTTTGGTTGGAAACGTAACAAAAAAATAATAATGCAAAAAGATGAAATTATAGACGACTTCCTGAATAATCAACATCGCCCTATTTGGAATTCAATAATCCACAATGATATTTCTTCGTTAAAACATCAATTTCCTCTCAAAAACAATAATTGGTCATTTCTTTCAAAGACTCAATCGCTATTTAAAACTGAAATATTAGAAGATTCATTCATTAATATCATTAGTGAACTTTTTAATATAGGTGAAAGTTCAACCTTAGAGAAGCAAGAATTCAAAATTATGGTTGAGAAAAGTGATGAATTATTTAAAAACTTAGTTCGCCTACTTTTTGCAATAGCATTAAATGGAAATCTTAAAGATTTAGAAACCATTGTAAGAAAAAAACTCATTAATTCTACTTCGGAAATTGCCGAAGAAATAAGAATAAAAGCAGATGGTTATCCTCAAAAACCAATCAATGGTTTAGTATGGATGTGCGGAGCAAGTA